>CAURCE010000016.1:0-31408 GCA_963523365.1 uncultured Streptococcus sp. | reverse complement strand
AAAGCACCGTTCGGTGCTTTTCTGCTATTCTATTCAAAATACAGCAAGTCCTTGCAAGTCTCGGTGAAGAGTTCAAAACCATTCTTGGTGACATAGCCGCAGTCCTCGATGCGGACACCGACCTTGCCAGGGATGTAAATACCAGGCTCGACAGAGAAGCACATGCCTTCTTCGATGACCATGTCGTTGCCCTCCATGATAGATGGAAATTCGTGAACATCCATACCGATACCATGGCCGAGGCGGTGATTGAAATACTCACCGTAGCCCGCTTTTTCGATAACTCGCCGAGCAGCGCGGTCTACTTCATGAGCTGTGACGCCTGGCTTGATAAAGTCAAGTGCAGCTTGTTGGGCTTCCAGAGTCAGATAGTAGATATCTTTTTTGAACTGGTCTGGCTGGCCAACAGCGACGGTCCGTGTCATATCGCTGGCATAGCCATTGACCATGCAGCCCAAGTCAAAGAGGAGGAGGGCGTTGTTTTCAATTTTATTGGCTCCGGGAATGCCGTGCGGATTGGCTGCGTTATTGCCTGTCAGCACCATAGTTTCAAAGCTCATTTCGTAGCCTTCTCGCTTGATGGCAAAGTCGATTTGAGCGATGATATCTGTTTCAGTATTTTCTAGTGAAATATTGTCAAAACCGATATTGACAGCCTTGTCAGCATATTGGCCGGCTACTAGCATTTTCTGGATTTCATCAGCCGACTTGATCAAGCGCAAGCGGTTAATGTAAGGGGTCAGATTGACAAATTCAGCACCATTAAAAACAGTACGCAGGCCATGATACTTAGTTAAAATCAGATTGTCAAACTCGACCGCTACTTGCTTGAAGGTTTGCGATGGTAGGGAAGCCTTGATCTTTTCCCAAGGGTTTTCAGAATCGACATAGCCTACAACCTGAAAGTCTACGGTAGAAGAAGCACGCTCAACTTCTAGTGCTGGTACGAAAAGGAGTGGCTCATGGTCAGTGTAGACGAATAGGAACATTTGGCGTTCATGTGGATCGCTGTAAAAGCCTGTTAGGTAATGAATGGTTACAGGATCGGAGATTACAGCCACATCCTGCTTTTCATTTTCAAGATAAGTGATGATTTGATTGATTTTTGTCATAGTTCAACCTTCTTTCTATGCCTCTATTTTTGCAGAAAAAGTGAAAAAAATCAAGGGTTTTAGTGAGGATTCCTCATCCTTGACTGAGATTTTTGGGAGAAAGAGAGTTGAATTGAAATTTCTATAAGAATGTTGGAATATAGTGTACGAAAATAGTATTTTTTAAGGAAAATTTGATATAATAGTGCTTATGGAGCGGTAGGACAGATACAAAAACAATAGATGTCTAAGCTTAAAAATTGTATAGATATGAAGGTAAGAAATGAAAAAAATATTAGTTGTAGATGACGAGAAACCAATCTCGGACATTATAAAGTTTAACATGGCTAAGGAAGGCTATGAAGTACTGACAGCCTTTGATGGTAAGGAAGCTCTAGAAATGTTTGAAGCAGAGCAACCGGATATCTTGATTCTGGATTTGATGTTGCCAGAAGTGGATGGACTGGATGTTGCTCGGACCATCCGTAAGACCAGCAACGTGCCGATTATTGTACTTTCGGCCAAAGATAGCGAGTTCGATAAGGTAATCGGTCTGGAAATCGGGGCAGACGATTATGTGACCAAGCCCTTTTCAAATCGTGAATTGTTGGCTCGGGTCAAGGCCTTGCTGCGCCGTTCTGAACTAATCCCAGATAGTCATGTGGATGAGAGCAGTCCAAAGGAACTGTTTATTGGGGATTTGCAGATTCTTCCAGATGCTTTTGTGGTGAAAAAACACGGGAAAGAATTAGAATTAACCCATCGTGAATTTGAGCTCTTGCACCATTTGGCGACCCATGTTGGTCAAGTCATGACGCGTGAGCACTTGCTGGAAACCGTCTGGGGCTATGATTACTTTGGAGATGTGCGGACAGTCGATGTGACCATTCGCCGTCTGCGCGAAAAAATCGAAGATACTCCAAGCCGTCCGGAGTATATCCTGACTCGCCGCGGTGTCGGTTATTACATAAGAAATAATGATTGAAACGCTAAAAGAATTCGTACTTTCTCCTGACTTTGTCTTTTCACTGATTGTTGTCGGCTTTATCATCGTCGTGGCTCTTTTGCTGCTGGAAAATCGACGAGATACTCAAAAGCTGGTGCAGTTAAACCAAAAGATCAAGGGCTTGATCGCAGGAGATTATTCAGAAGTTTTAGATATGCAGGGCAGTCCTGAAATCACGGATATGACCAATTCCATCAATGATCTCTCTGAAGTCATCCGTCTGACACATGAAAATTTGGAGCAAGAGACCAAGCGTCTATCCAGTATCTTGTCTTATATGACGGATGGGGTGCTTGCGACCAATCGTCGAGGGCAGATTATTACCATCAATGACATGGCGACCAAGCAATTGGGTGTCAAACGTGATGATGTCCTTAACACCAGTATTTTAGATTTGCTGGATATTGCTGATGAGTACGATCTACGCGAATTGATTACCAAGGTTCCAGAATTGACCATTGATTCTCAAGATGAAAATGGTGAATATGTAAGCCTGCGTGTTCGATTTGCCTTGATCAGACGGGAGTCAGGCTTTATATCAGGGCTGGTAGCAGTGCTGCATGATACAACGGAGCAGGACAAGGAAGAACGGGAGCGTCGGCTTTTTGTTTCCAATGTTAGCCATGAATTGCGGACGCCTCTAACCAGTGTAAAATCCTATCTGGAAGCCTTGGATGATGGTGCTCTGTCAGAGCCTGTTGCACCGGAATTTGTCAAAGTCTCACTAACTGAGACAAACCGGATGATGCGGATGGTGACGGACTTGCTTAGCTTATCGCGGATTGATAATAATACCAGCCATCTGGATGTTGAGCTGACCAATTTTACAGCCTTTATCACCTATATCCTCAACCGTTTTGACAAGATAAAAAATCAGGATGAGACCAAAAAATATGAGATTATCAGGGATTATTCAATTACGCCGATTTGGGTAGAGATTGATACGGATAAGATGACCCAGGTGATTGATAATATCATGAACAATGCCATCAAGTATTCACCTGATGGTGGGACGATTACGGTTTCTGTGAGGACAACAGATGTTCAGTTGATTCTCTCGATTTCAGATGAAGGTTTGGGCATTCCCAAGCAGGATCTGCCAAAGATTTTTGATCGTTTCTATCGGGTGGATAAGGCCCGTAGTCGAGCTCAGGGAGGAACGGGCTTGGGTCTGGCTATTGCTAAAGAAATTATCAAGCAGCATCATGGCTTTATCTGGGCTAAGAGTGAGTATGGCAAAGGCTCTACCTTTACCATTGTCCTTCCATATGATAACGATGCTGTCCGTGTAGATGACTGGGAAAATGAAGAGAATGTAGAAAATGAACATGACTAAGGGATTTCAATATAGTATTCTAGCATCAGGCTCGAGTGGTAATTGCTTTTATCTGGAAACAGACCAGAAACGCCTGCTTGTCGATGCTGGTCTATCAGGGAAAAAAATTACCAGCCTTTTGAGTGAAATTGATCGCAAACCAGAGGATTTAGATGCTATTTTGGTCACCCATGAGCATAAGGATCACATCCATGGTGTAGGGGTTTTGGCGCGTAAATACAATCTAGATATTTATGCCAACGAAGCGACTTGGCGAGCGATGGAAAAGGACTTGGGCAAGCTAGATGCTAGTCAGAAGCATATCTTTGAAATGGGGAAGATGAAAACCTTTGGCGATTTAGATGTCGAAAGTTTTGGAGTGAGCCACGATGCGGCTGCTCCTCAGTTTTACCGCTTTATGAAGGATGACAAGAGCTTTGTCATGCTGACGGATACGGGCTATGTCAGTGACCGCATGGCTGGAGTCATTGAGAATGCAGATGCTTATTTGATCGAGAGCAACCATGATATCGAGATTCTTCGGAGCGGTGCCTACCCGTGGAGCCTGAAACAGCGCATCCTGTCTGACTTGGGACACTTATCCAATGAAGATGGTGCGGAAACCATGATTCGCACACTTGGCAATCGCACTAAGCGCATCTATCTGGGGCATTTGAGCAAGGAAAATAATATTAAGGAGCTGGCTCATATGACCATGGTCAATCAACTGGCTCAAGCTGACTTGCCAGTGGGGCATGATTTCCAGGTCTTCGATACTTCTCCTGATACTGCAACGCCTTTGGTAAATATCTAATCATCAGTCGCTCAGAAAGAGAGTGGGACAGAAATCGGTCATTCGTTAGAATTCGATTTCGTCGTCCCACCTCCGCACAGTTGAGTAGGGCTGTAAAAGCTGATGAAATCAGCGTAGTAGAGCCCACTCAACCACTGTGTCTTGCTCGACAATCTAAAGACAATTGAGAGGCTAGGACTTTTGTCCCAGCCTCTTTTTTAGGATTGACAAGGATTGCTTTTTATGGGAAACTAGTTTTATATTTTTTTTAGCTTGTTTTTTATACTAGAAAGGAAGCTAAAGAATGACCATGAAAACGTACGTGAGGAAACCGAATGCGTCTGATTTATTTTGTGATTGCCTGTCTATCTTTAGCTCTAGGAGTGCTGGGGATTTTTCTGCCCCTTCTTCCTACGACTCCTTTTTTACTTTTGTCTATTGCTTGCTTTTCGCGCAGCTCCAAGCGGATTGAAAATTGGCTTTATCACACCAAAATGTATCAAATCTATGTCGCAGATTTTCGGGAGACTGGCTCGATTGCCAAAGAGCGCAAGAAAAAGATTATCGTGTCCATCTATATCTTGATGGGAATTTCTATTGCGTTAGCTCCGATAATTTGGGTGAAAATTTTCTTGTTCGCCCTGACAATCTTTATTACTTATTACCTTTTTAAGGTCATCCCAGATAAGGAATAGACCGGGAATTACGCTAAGAAGACAAGTAAACAAGTGCGTTGGCACTTGTTTTTTGGTATAATGGTAGATGGTTCACAAAGAACATCATTTTAGAAAGGATGGATTGGACTCATGCTCTGCCTTGGCCTAGCATGAAAAAGAAATTATGGAACAATTAAAAGATGCACTGCTGGAGCAGTTTGGACTGGTGTTTGAAGACAGCAGCCTGCTAGAGACCGCTTTTACTCACACCAGCTATGCCAATGAGCACCGCCTCTTAAAAATTTCACACAATGAACGCCTGGAATTTTTAGGAGACGCTGTTCTGCAGCTGATTATTTCTGAGTATTTATATAAAAAATACCCCAAAAAACCAGAAGGAGATTTGTCAAAACTACGCTCCATGATTGTCCGAGAGGAGAGTTTGGCTGGCTTTGCACGGGACTGTCAGTTTGACCAATTTATCAAGCTGGGTCGCGGTGAGGAAAAGTCAGGAGGCCGCAATCGCGATACGATTCTGGGTGACTTATTTGAGGCCTTTTTGGGTGCCCTTCTTTTGGATAAGGATGTGGAGACTGTCAAGGCTTTTATTTATCAAGTCATGATTCCCAAGGTGGAAGCCGGAGACTTTGAGCAGGTGACTGACTATAAGACCAAGTTGCAGGAACTCCTGCAGGTTAATGGTGATGTGGAGATTGTCTATCAGGTTACAGATGAGACAGGACCAGCTCATGCTAAGAACTTTGCTGTGGCTGTGTTGATCAATGGTCAGAAAGCGGGTCAGGGACAGGGCCGTTCTAAAAAATTGGCTGAGCAGGAAGCTGCCAAGGATGCATTTGAAAAGGAAAGTCACTAATGTTTTTAAAGGAAATTGAAATTCAGGGCTTCAAGTCATTTGCAGATAAGACCAAGGTGGTTTTTGACCAAGGGGTGACTGCTGTTGTTGGTCCCAATGGCTCAGGTAAGTCCAACATTACAGAGAGCCTGCGTTGGGCTCTGGGTGAGTCGAGCGTCAAGAGTCTGCGGGGCGGTAAGATGCCCGATGTCATCTTTGCAGGGACGGAGAATCGCAAGCCCCTCAACTATGCGTCGGTCGTTGTGGTTTTGGATAATCAGGACCAGTTTATCAAGCAAGCAGGCAAGGAAATTCGTGTCGAGCGCCATATCTATCGCAGTGGTGATAGCGAGTACAAGATTGACGGCAAAAAGGTCCGTCTGCGCGATGTCCATGACCTTTTCATGGATACAGGGCTGGGTCGAGACTCCTTCTCTATCATTTCCCAAGGGAAGGTAGAGGAAATCTTTAACAGCAAACCAGAAGAGCGTCGGGCTATTTTTGAAGAAGCAGCCGGAGTACTCAAATATAAGACCCGTCGCAAGGAAACGGAAAGCAAGCTGGCGCAGACTCAAGATAATCTGGATCGCTTGGAAGATATTATCTACGAGCTGGATAGTCAAGTCCAGCCACTGGAAAAGCAGGCTGAGACGGCTACGCGCTTTTTAGAACTGGATCAAGAGCGTCAGGAGCTTTATCTGGATGTCTTGGTGGCTCAAATCAAGGCGAATAAAACTGATTTGACGGCGGCAGAAGCTGATTTGGAGAGTATCAAGCAGGAACTAGCGGCCTATTATACGAAACGGGATGAATTGGAACGTGAAAACCAAGAAATCAAAGTCAAACGTCAGGAAGTGAATCAAAAACTGTCTGACGATCAGACAAGTCTTTTGGAGTTGACGCGTTTGATCAGTGATCTGGAACGCCAGATAGACCTAGCCAAGTTGGAATCGAGTCAGGCAGCCAGCAGCCGTTTGGAAAATGAAGAACGCTTGGCTGGATTGAGAGAAAAAAGCCAGCAGCTAACGGCTGATATTTCCTCCAAGGAAGCTCATCTAGCTGATTTAGCAGTTCAGCTGACAGAAAATCAAGAGGCTATGAGCCAGTTGGAAGCAGAATTGGCGGACTTTTCAGATGACCCAGACCAGCTGATTGAAAATCTGCGTGATCGTTACGTCAAGCTCATGCAAGAAGAAGCGGACTTATCCAACGACTTGACTTCGCTAGAAAATCGTCTGGAGAATGAGCGGAGCCAAGCGGCCAGCAAACAGGCTGAGTTTAGCAAACTACAGACTGATTTAAAGCTCGGTAGGCAAGAAGAAGCGGCTCGACAGGCAGAATTAGAAGAAGCTCAGACTGCCCTCAGAGCCTTGCTAGATCAGTATCAGAAGCAGCAGGGGAAGGTCGAGAAGTTGGCGACTGCTTATCAAAATGAGCAGACCAGCATGTTTGCCCTGCTGGATGATTTGAAAAATAAAAAAGCCCGTGCAGCCAGTTTAGAAGCTATCCTTAAAAATCACAGCAATTTTTATGCAGGTGTAAAAAGCGTTCTGCAGGAGGCTGATCGTCTGGGTGGTATTGTCGGAGCAGTCAGCGAGAAATTAAGCTTCGATCCTCATTACCAGACCGCTTTGGAAATTGCGCTGGGAGCAAGCAGCCAGCATATCATCGTTGAGGATGAGGGAGCAGCGACCAGAGCCATCGATTTTCTTAAGAAAAATCGGGCTGGTCGGGCTACCTTCCTGCCTCTGACGACCATCAAGGCCCGTCAACTTCCCGAACAAAATCAATCTCGAATTGAGGCCAGTCCGGGCTTCCTAGGTTTGGCTTCGGAGCTGGTGACCTATGAGTCAGGTTTGGACAATATTTTCCAAAATCTGCTGGGAACAACTGCTATTTTTGATACGATTGAGCATGCGCGTGCAGCTGCCCGTCAGGTTTGCTACCAAGTCAGAATTGTAACGCTGGACGGTACGGAACTGCGCACAGGCGGCTCTTACGCCGGAGGAGCCAATCGCAATAATAACACAATCTTTATCAAGCCGGAACTGGACAGCCTGCTTGGAGAAATGGAGCAGCAGTCCCAGAAGCTGAAAGCTCAGGAGCAGCAAGTCGAAAGCTTGCAGTCTCAGCTATCAGAGGCTAAGCAAGCCTTGGAAGCCATCAAGTCTGAGGGTGAGCAAGCTCGCTTGACGGAGCAAAGGGTCAAGCTGGCCTACGAACAGATTGCGGAGCGGGTTGCGGAACTCAGCCAGCTGGAGAAACTGCAGGAGCAGGACTTGGCTAGCCAGACTGAAACGGCAGGCCTAGCTGAAAAGAAAAAAATGGAGGAGCGGCTGTCGGCTATTGAGTCTGCAAAAACAGCCATTACTGCTGAAATCGAGCAAGTCAAGTCGAATAAAAACGCTGTTCAGGATCGCTTCGATCAGCTATCGGCTAACTTGTCTGAACTGAAATTGAAGAGCACGGAGCTGACTTCTAGCCAGCGCTTTGAGAAGAATGATTTGTCGCGTTTGCTAGAAGAGAAGGCTGCTCTGGACAAGGAAGTCGCTACTTTGCAGCTTTTGATAGAGCAAAAGGAAGAAGCTGTCAGTCAGAAGGTGGATATTTCCGTCTTGGAAGAGCAACTTAAAACTGCCCAAGAGAAAAAGACAGACTTGGATCAGAACCTCATCCGACTCAAATTTGAGCTGGACGACTTAGAGGGGCAGTCTGAGGATATTCTAGGGCATTTAGACCAAGCCCGTCAGCAGAACGAAAGTCTGATTCGCCGGCAGGCCAAGGCAGAGGCGGAAAAAGAGAAGTTTTCAGATGTTTTGCGTCGTCTGCTGACCAATCTGACGGATAATTACCAGATCAGCTTTGAAGAGGCTGATCAAAGAGCCCGCTCTTTGGAAAATCTTGCAGCTGCGGAAGCTCAAGTC
This sequence comes from uncultured Streptococcus sp., assembly GCA_963523365.1. GTDB lineage: Bacteria > Bacillota > Bacilli > Lactobacillales > Streptococcaceae > Streptococcus. The sequence goes on along the minus strand of CAURCE010000016.1, from coordinate 22,770 downwards.
AAAGACTTAGAAAAGGCTATTCGTGCTTTGGGACCGGTCAATCTGGAAGCTGTAGAGCAATTTGAAGAAGTCAGCAACCGCCTGAATTTCCTCAATAGTCAGCGGGACGATGTCCTCTCGGCTAAAAATCTTCTCTTGGAAACCATTGAAGAGATGAATGATGAAGTCAAGGAACGTTTCCAAACAACCTTTGAAGCTATTCGTGAAAGCTTCAAGCTGACCTTTAGCCAGATGTTTGGCGGCGGTTCAGCTGACCTGATCTTGACAGAAGGAGATCTGCTGACAGCTGGAGTAGAGATTTCAGTTCAGCCTCCAGGCAAGAAAATCCAATCCCTCAATCTCATGAGCGGTGGAGAAAAAGCCCTATCAGCCTTGGCCCTTCTCTTCTCTATCATCCGCGTCAAGACTATTCCTTTTGTCATCTTGGATGAAGTTGAGGCAGCTCTGGATGAGGCTAATGTTAAGCGCTTTGGAGATTATCTCAACCGCTTTGACAAAGAAAGCCAGTTTATCGTTGTGACCCACCGTAAGGGAACCATGTCTGCAGCAGACTCTATCTATGGAGTGACCATGCAGGAGTCAGGAGTTTCCAAGATTGTGTCGGTCAAGTTAAAAGATTTAGAAAGTTTATAGTATGAGCATAAAATTAGTAGCAACAGATATGGACGGTACTTTTTTAGATGACAAGGGCCAGTTTGATATGGAGCGGCTCAAGCATCTGCTGGCCCAGTTTCGAGAAAAGGGCATCTACTTTGCTGTTGCCAGCGGTCGAGGGATTCTTTCTCTTGAAAAGCTCTTTCATGAAGTTCGAGATGATATTATCTTTATCGCGGAAAATGGCAGCCTTGTAGAATTCCAAGGAAAAGATCTATACGAAGCAACCATGCCAAGAGAATTTTATCTCAAGGTATTTGATAAGCTCAAGGAGTCGCCCTTTGTCAATATCAATGAGTTGCTCCTGACAGGGAAAAAAGGCTGTTATGTCCTAGATACAGTAGATCCGACCTATCTCTCTTTCAGCGCTAATTATAATGAAAATATCCAAAAAGTTGCTGATTTTAGTGAGATTACAGACGAGATCTTTAAATTCACGACCAATTTCAGCGAAGAAACAGTGGCCGACGGCGAAGCCTGGGTCAATGAAAATGTCGCAGGTGTCAAGGCGATGACAACGGGCTATAAGTCGATTGATATCGTGCTGGACTATGTGGATAAAGGCGTGGCTCTTGTCGAGCTGGCTAAGAAGTTAGGCCTAGAAATGGATCAGGTCATGGCTTTTGGTGATAACCTCAATGACCTGCATATGATGCAGGTGGTAGGGCACCCGATTGCACCGGAAAATGCGCGACCGGAAATTTTGGCAGTTGCGAAAGAAGTGATTGGCCACCATGCGGCCCAATCTGTTATGACCTACATGGAGGGCTTGTAATGGCTGATATTAAATTGATCGCTTTGGACTTGGACGGAACGCTTTTGACCACGGATAAAAAGATTTCTGAAGAAAATCTAGCAGTGCTCAAAGCGGCTCAACAGCAGGGTGTCAAAGTTGTATTGACCACAGGACGTCCGCTTAAGGCTATGGAATTTTTCCTGCATGAGCTGGGCACCGATGGTCAGGCAGATGAATACACCATTACCTTTAATGGTGGTCTGGTTCAGCGCAATACTGGCGAAATTTTAGATAAAACGGTCTTTGCCTACGATGATGTAGCTAGAATTTATGAAGAGACTGAGAAATTGGGTCTGCCTCTGGATGCGATTGATGGGGGCTTGGTTTATCAGATTCAATCAGACCAAGCATCGCTCTATGCGGAGTTTAATCCAGCTCTGAAGTTTGAATCCATTGCTTTTGAAGACCTTTCTAGCCAAATTACCTACAATAAGTGCGTCACAGCCTTTGCTCAGGAACCGCTGGATGCAGCCATTCCTCACATTTCTCCAGAACTGTTTGACCAGTATGAAATTTTCAAATCACGGGAAATGCTGCTGGAATGGTCACCGAAAAATGTCCACAAGGCGACTGGTTTGGAGAAACTGATTGCCCACTTGGGAATTGATAAAAGCCAAGTCATGGCCTGCGGTGACGAAGCCAATGATCTGTCAATGATTGCTTGGGCTGGGCTAGGAGTTGCCATGCAAAATGCTGTGCCAGAAGTCAAGGAAGTCGCAGAAGTTGTCACTCCGATGACCAATGATGAAGATGCAGTTGCTTGGGCCATTCGGAAATATGTATTGAAGGAGAACTAAAGAATGGGATTATTTGACCGTCTTTTTGGACGTAAAAAAGAGGAACTTGAAGAAAAGCCCCAGATAGAGGAACAGGCAGAGGAGAGTTATCAGACTACAGAGATTGAAGTTCCATCTGAGACAGACTTCCAGCCCCTTGCTGCTTCTAATGAAGAAACAGCGGAAACTTCGATAGTAGAATCTGTGTCAGAAGAGAAAATAGAGTCCTCAGATTCAGCAACTTCTGAGCAGGAATTTGTCCCAACTGCTCAACAAGCTGACTTATCTGAACCAATGCTTGAAGATCAGGAAAGTCCTGAACAAGTTTTGGCTGAGGCAGAAGAGCAGTCTGAAACTTCAGCAAATCAAGCTCTGGAAAGCAGTAGCGAATCAGAAGTAGCGACCGAAAGCAGAGATTATTACCAAGAATTGCAGGAGCGTTTGGCTGCAGCAAGAGAGCAAATCAACCACGAATCAGAGCAAGAAGTATCTAGTGAGCAGGAAGCAAGCACTTCTTCACAAGCAGACCTGACCGAGTATGGAGAAGAGGCAGAGGAAGAACTGACTCCCGCAGAAACAGCTGAAAGTTCTACTGAATACCAAGAAGAGAGTGTCCAAGACAAGTATGACCGCAGTCTTAAAAAGACGCGGACTGGCTTTGGTGCTCGTCTCAATGCCTTCTTTGCTAATTTCCGCTCAGTTGACGAAGATTTCTTTGAAGACTTGGAAGAATTGCTGATTACTAGTGATGTCGGTGTACAGGTAGCTTCCAATCTAACTGAAGATCTGCGCTATGAAGCTCGTCTGGAAAATGCTAAGAAACCAGAAGCCTTGCGCCAACTCATCATTGAAAAATTGGTCGATATCTATGAGAAAGACGGCCGTTTCAATGAAAAAATCAATCTGCAAAAGGACTTGACCGTCATGCTCTTTGTCGGTGTAAATGGCGTAGGGAAGACGACCTCAATCGGTAAATTGGCCTATAAATACAAACAGGAAGGAAAAAAAGTGATGCTGGTGGCAGCAGATACCTTCCGAGCTGGAGCCGTTGCCCAGCTGGCTGAGTGGGGTCGCCGAGTCGATGTGCCTGTTGTGACTGGCCCAGAAAAGAGCGATCCAGCCAGTGTCGTGTTTGACGGTTTGGAAAGAGCCAAGGCTGAAAATGTTGATATTCTCATGATTGATACAGCAGGTCGCTTGCAAAATAAAGACAATCTCATGGCAGAGCTGGAAAAAATCGGTCGCATTATCAAGAGGGTAGATCCAGCAGCGCCGCACGAAACCTTTCTAGCTTTGGATGCCTCTACGGGTCAAAATGCGCTGGTTCAGGCCAAGGAATTTTCAAAAATTACGCCTGTGACAGGTATTGTCCTGACTAAGATTGACGGAACTGCGCGCGGTGGTGTTGTTCTTGCCATTCGTCAGGAATTGGATGTTCCAGTGAAACTGATTGGTTTTGGCGAGAAAATTGACGATATCGGCGAGTTTAATTCTGAGAACTTTATGAGAGGCCTCTTAGAAGGTTTGGTGTAATAGTCTATCTGATGGTGATTTGATAAAGCCTAAATTGAAATCAAACTCTTCTATCAAAAAGTAACTAAAATGGATGAAAAGGTTTGCTTGTTGCAAGCCTTTTTTCTTCTTTTTTGATATAATAAGAAGAATAAAATGAAAGAAGGAAATCCAATCATGGGAAAACTTGAAGTTATCGCTCATCCGCTCATTCAGCATAAATTGTCTATCTTGCGTCGTACAGATACCTCTACTAAAGCTTTTCGTGAATTAGTAGATGAAATCGCAATGCTGATGGGATACGAAGTTTTGCGCGATTTACCACTTGAAGATGTAGAAATTGAAACACCAATTACGAAAACAGTTCAAAAGCAGATTGCAGGGAAAAAATTGGCTATTGTCCCAATCTTGCGGGCTGGTATCGGTATGGTGGATGGTCTCCTGAGCTTGGTTCCTGCTGCTAAAGTCGGCCACATCGGAATGTACCGTGATGAAGAAACCCTGAAGCCCGTTGAATATTTGGTGAAATTGCCAGAAGACATTGATCAACGTCAAATCTTTGTTGTCGATCCAATGTTGGCTACAGGTGGTTCTGCTATCTTGGCTGTGGATTCTCTGAAGAAACGTGGCGCAAGCAACATCACCTTTGTCTGCTTAGTGTCTGCTCCCGAAGGTGTCAAAGCCTTGCAGGATGCTCATCCTGATGTTGATATTTTCACCGCTGCCCTTGATGATCATCTTAATGAACATGGCTACATCGTTCCAGGTCTCGGAGATGCTGGTGACCGCCTCTTTGGTACAAAATAATAGCTAGAAGTTACAAAAAGGAAAGTTCTGCCAAACCGGTGGATTTGTGCTTTCTAAACCAAAGATAATCTCAGCGCTGCTTTCTGTCATCCGACAGAAAAGCAAATATTTGACCTTTTTTGACCAAAAAGATATAATAATGAATAGATCGAATGAAGGAGAAAATATTCATGATTCCTGTAGTTATTGAACAAACCAGTCGTGGTGAGCGTTCTTATGACATTTACTCACGCCTTTTAAAAGACCGTATTATCATGCTGACAGGTCCTGTTGAGGACAATATGGCTAATTCTGTTATTGCGCAATTGCTTTTCCTAGATGCACAAGACAGCACCAAGGACATCTATCTTTATGTTAATACTCCGGGTGGCTCTGTGTCAGCGGGATTGGCGATTGTGGATACCATGAACTTCATCAAGTCTGATGTGCAGACAATTGTCATGGGAATGGCAGCCAGCATGGGAACCATCATTGCATCTAGCGGAGCTAAAGGCAAACGTTTCATGCTTCCAAATGCAGAGTATATGATCCACCAGCCAATGGGTGGTACTGGTGGCGGTACTCAACAAACAGATATGGCTATTGCAGCAGAGCATTTGCTCAAGACTCGTAAGACCTTGGAGCAAATTCTTGCTGATAATTCTGGTAAATCGGTTGAGCAAATTCATGCAGATGCAGAACGTGATTACTGGATGAGTGCTCAAGAAACTCTTGAATATGGTTTCATCGATGAAATCATGGCTAATAATAATCTTAGCTAGTTTTCATTTATAACTACGAAAAATGCCCCATTTGCGGGCTTTTTTTGATATAATCAATAGAGTACAAATGACCAGAGAGGATTGTCATGTTTAAAAAAGAGGAACGAATGGGTTTCATCATTCATCTATACTATAATCGCGATGCAAAGAAGCTGGCTCATGTTGGAGATATTATTTATCATTCTAAGAAACACCGCTATTTGCAGCTTTATGTGGCAAAAGATCAGGCAGATTCTCTGAAGGAGAGCCTGTCAAAAGAGTCCTATATCAAAAAAATCCAGACTTGCGAGATCCAAAATTTGGATACGAATTTTGTTGGAAGTTTATTTAGAAACCAAGAAAACGCTATTATTTAAAAAAATGTCTTCTTTGGGTTGACAATTGTCAGATAATTCGGTATATTCTTACTATATCATTTGCAAACATAGCAAAAAACAAAATAGAGGAGATTATTCATGAAGAAAAAATTTGCACTTTCGCTTGTAGCTTTTGCTAGTGCTGCGCTTCTAGCAGCCTGTGGAGAAGTTTCTACAAACAACTCATCTGCTACTGGAACAGAAATCGGTAAAACACTTAAGTTCGGTTTCAACTTTGAAGAAACTGGCGCTGTAGCAGCTTACGGTACTGCAGAACAACACGGTGCTCAACTTGCTGTTGATGAAATCAACGCAGCTGGTGGTGTAGACGGCAAGAAAATCGAAGTAACTGATAAAGACAACAAATCAGAAACTGCAGAAGCTGCAACTATTACTACAAGCTTGGTAACTCAAGACAAAGTTAATACAATCATTGGTCCTGCAACTTCAGGTGCCGTAGCTGCCGCAATTGCAAATGCTGGTAAAGCAGGAGTTCCTTTGGTAACACCAAGTGCAACACAAGATGATTTGACAAATAAACAAGATTATTTGTATCGTGCAACCTTTACTGATGGTTACCAAGGTAAAATCATTTCTAAATATGTAACAGATACTTTGAAAGCTAAAAAAGTCGTTCTTTACTATGATAATTCAAGCGATTATGCAAAAGGAATGGCAGAAGCTTTCAAGAAAGAATACAAGGGTGAAATCGTTGCGACAGAAACTTTCGCTTCTGGTGACTCAGACTTCCAAGCTGCTTTGACAAAAATCAAAGGTAAAGACTTTGATGCATTGATTGTGCCAGGTTATTACACAGAAGCTGGTAAGTTGGTGAACCAAGCGCGTGGTTTGGGAATCAACCAAACAATCGTTGGACCTGATGGATTTAGCGATGCCAAATTCGTTGAGCAAGCAACTCCAGCAGCAGCAACTAATGTTTATTATGTATCTGGTTTCTCAACTTCAGGTGACATGACAGATAAAGCGAAGAAATTCGTTGCGGCTTACAAAGCTAAATATAACGAAGAACCTTCAATGTTTGCAGCCCTTTCATATGACGCAGTTTATATGGCAGCAGAAGCATCTAAGGGTGCAAAAACATCTGTAGATATTAAAGATAACCTTGCTAAGTTAAAAGACTTTGAAGGAGTTACTGGATCTATTACCATCGATAAAGATCACAATCCTGTGAAGACAGCCTTGATGATTGGTTTGAAAGATGGTAAAGTAGAAACTGTTGAGACAGTTAAACCTGAATAAAGGGTCTGAGGCTGGGAGCATTCCCAGTCTTTGGCTTGTTTATTACTTGCTTATGATGTTTGAGTAGAGACGGCAAGACAAGGCTTCGTCTGAGATTGTTGTTTCTGCTCTTATTTTATATTAGAAAGAGTGGTGTGGAATGCTCGAACAATTTCTTCAGCAATTGGCTAATGGATTGATTTTGGGGAGTGTTTATGCGCTTCTGGCCTTGGGTTATACCATGGTTTATGGAATTATCAAACTGATTAATTTCGCGCATGGAGACATTTATATGATTGGTGCTTTTATGGGATATTACCTGATTAACACCCTTCACCTAAACTTCTTTGTAGCCCTTATTTTATCTATGGTTGGAACAGCGATCCTTGGTGTAGTGATTGAGTTCTTAGCCTATCGTCCTTTACGCAATTCAACGCGGATTGCAGCCTTGATCACAGCAATTGGGGTTTCTTTCCTTTTGGAGTACGGGATGGTCTTTTTTGTAGGTGCCAATACTCGCTCCTTCCCTCAAGTGATTAAAACAGTACGTTATACACTTGGGCCAATTTCGATTTCCAATATTCAATTGATGATTTTGGGAATTTCTATTTTACTCATGGTTGGTTTGCAGTTTATTGTGCAAAAGACGAAAATGGGTAAAGCCATGCGAGCTGTTTCCGTGGATAGCGATGCTGCCCAGCTGATGGGGATTAATGTCAATCGTACGATCAGCTTTACTTTTGCCTTGGGTTCAGCCTTGGCAGGAGCAGCAGGGGTGCTGATTGCTCTTTACTACAACTCACTTGAGCCACTGATGGGAATGACACCAGGTATCAAGTCCTTCGTTGCGGCAGTTTTGGGAGGAATTGGTATCATCCCTGGGGCAGCTTTGGGTGGTTTTGTAATCGGCCTCTTGGAAACTTTTGCAACAGCAGTTGGACTGTCAGATTTCCGTGATGCGATTGTGTATGCGATCTTGATTATCATTCTATTGGTTCGTCCAGCTGGTATTCTAGGTAAAAACGTGAAAGAGAAGGTGTAATGTATGAAAAATAATTTAAAAGTAAATGCGTTATGGCTTGCTCTGATCCTCTTTGGCTATCTATTGATGACAGTGCTTGCTAGCACAGGTATTCTCAATCCTTTCTATCTGCAAATCTTTGAGCAGATTGGGATTAATATTATCTTGGCTGTTGGCCTCAATCTTATCGTTGGTTTTTCTGGGCAATTCTCGCTTGGGCATGCTGGCTTTATGGCCATTGGTGCCTATGCAGTAGCTATCATGGGCTCTAAATCTCCAAACTATGGCACTTTCTTTATTGCTATGTTGGTTGGCGCTGTGATTGCAGGTGCAGTAGCTCTGCTTGTTGGTATTCCGACCCTGCGCTTAAAGGGAGACTATTTGGCAATTGCGACGCTGGGTGTTTCTGAAATTATCCGGATTTTGATTGTCAATGGAGGCGATCTAACTAATGGTGCGGCAGGTATCCTATCCATTCCTAACTTTACCTCTTGGCAGTTGGTTTATGTCTTTGTCGTAATTACAACTATTTTGACTCTTAACTTCCTCCGCAGTCCTATCGGACGTAGCACCTTGTCTGTTCGCGAGGACGAGATTGCGGCAGAGTCTGTCGGTGTCAATACAACAAAAATTAAAGTCATTGCTTTCGTTTTTGGTGCCATTACAGCTTCTATTGCAGGTTCTTTGCAGGCTGGATTTGTCGGTTCTGTTGTACCAAAAGACTATTCCTTTATCAATACAATCAATGTCTTGATTATCGTCGTTTTTGGCGGTCTTGGCTCAATGACTGGAGCAATCGTTGCGGCAGTGGTATTGGGTATCCTCAATATGCTTTTACAAGATATCTCAAGTGTTCGGATGATTGTTTATTCGCTTGCCCTAATCTTGGTGATGATTTTCCGTCCAGGCGGCTTGCTTGGTACTTGGGAATTTAGCTTGGCTAAGCTCTTTAAAAAGAATAAGGAGGTCAAAGAATAATGGCACTTCTTGATGTAAAAAAATTAACCAAAAATTTTGGAGGACTAACAGCTGTTAGTGACGTAACTCTGGAATTAAACGAAGGGGAACTGGTCGGTCTTATCGGGCCTAACGGTGCTGGGAAAACAACTCTTTTCAACCTTTTGACAGGTGTTTATGAACCGAGTGAGGGAACGGTTACTTTGGATGGTCATTTGCTGAATGGCAAAACACCTTACAAAATTGCAACACTGGGTCTCAGCCGGACTTTCCAAAATATCCGTCTTTTTAAAGATTTGACAGTCTTGGACAATGTGTTGATTGCTTTTGGTAATCACCATAAACCTCATGTGCTGGCTTCTTTCTTCCGCCTTCCAGCATTTTATAAAAATGAAGAGGAATTGAAAGCAAAAGCTCTGGAATTGCTGGCTATCTTTGACTTGGATAAGGAAGCAGAAACCTTGGCTAAAAATTTGGCTTATGGTCAACAGCGTCGTCTGGAGATTGTCCGAGCGCTTGCCACAGAGCCTAAGATTCTCTTCTTGGATGAGCCAGCTGCTGGGATGAATCCACAGGAAACTGCTGAGCTGACTGCCCTGATTCGTCGGATTAAAAATGAATTTAACATTACCATCATGCTGATTGAGCATGATATGAGTCTGGTTATGGAAGTAACTGAGCGCATCTACGTACTAGAGTACGGTCGCTTGATTGCCCACGGCACACCAGATGAGATTAAGAATGACAAACGCGTTATTGAAGCTTATCTAGGAGGTGAAGCCTAATGTCCATGCTCAAAGTTGAAAACCTATCTGTCCACTATGGCATGATTCAGGCTGTCCGTGACGTCAGCTTTGAAGTCAACGAAGGAGAGGTTGTTTCCCTTATCGGTGCCAATGGTGCTGGTAAAACGACTATCCTTCGCACGATCTCTGGTTTGGTTCGCCCAAGTGCTGGGAAGATTGAATTTTTAGGTAATGAAATTCAAAAAGTGCCTGCTCAAAAGATTGTGGCTGCGGGGCTTTCACAGGTTCCAGAAGGGCGCCATATTTTCCCTGGTTTGACTGTCTTGGAGAACCTTGAAATGGGAGCTTTTCTTAAGAAAAATCGTGAAGAAAATCAAGCCAATCTCAAAAAGGTCTTCTCTCGTTTCCCACGCTTGGAAGAGCGTAAAAACCAAGATGCTGCAACCCTTTCGGGTGGTGAGCAGCAGATGTTGGCTATGGGTCGAGCGCTCATGTCTACTCCTAAGCTCTTGCTCTTGGATGAGCCATCAATGGGGCTAGCGCCAATCTTCATTCAAGAAATCTTTGATATCATTCAAGATATCCAAAAGCAGGGTACAACTGTTCTTTTGATTGAGCAAAATGCCAATAAGGCTCTCTCTATTGCCAATCGCGGTTATGTCCTTGAAACAGGAAAAATCGTTCTGTCAGGAACAGGCCAAGAACTTTTGACTTCCGACGAAGTCCGCAAAGCATATCTAGGTGGCTAAAAATGTCTGGGAGACATTTTTAGGTTGTTGATAGAAAGTTATGATAGTAACTTAACATTTAGAAAAGGTCCATTGGACCTTTTTAGGTTGCGGATAAAGAAAACGAGGTTTTCGTCAAAATGTCCAGTGGATTGTTTCAGGTTGCAGATGGGAACTCGTGGCAGCGAGTTTATGCTTATTAAGGTCCAGTGGACCTTTTTTGTTTTCAAGATAAATTTGTTTATTTAAATGAACCGATAGCTGTTTTTGCTTACAACCAAAGAGTTGCATTGGCAACTGTACGTTTTTTAAAATTCGCTGGGGCTTTTTAGATGAGACTAGAGTTTCGTGGTATAGTTTTCTTTGATGAAAGTTTCCATTTTTTAGGTGCTGTGGTAGTAACCGATGTAATAATTTCACACGGCCCTTTCTCTGAATTTATTTCTTCCTTTTAAGCATCGAGCAAAAATATGGTAAAATATGGGTGAAGAAAATTGCTCGGGTTGAAATAAAGATTGGAAATTTCGGAAAAATTGTCAAAGTATAGAATATGCTTATTGGCGATAACTGGTGAGATGGAGAGTCATTTTAGCTTTTGATTTTGAAGTGACAAAAGATAATGCTTTTTGTTCGGTTCGGCACCTTTCTCTTATGCAACTAGAATTTAATAAAGATATGCGCTTATCAGGAATAGAAAATAGCAGTCGAATTTCTTTGCCTGATGTGCTTGGGCGGCTAATATTGGTTTTTGAAAACATTTAAATAATTATAGAGGATCAAAGATGAAACTAGTCAGTGACAGGCTTTTGAAAAAGGTTATTATAAATCGATCGCCAGACAGTCATAAAGGTAACTATGGTCGTTTGTTATTGATTGGCGGGACCTATCCCTACGGAGGGGCTATTATCATGGCTGCTTTGGCCGCAGTAAGGAGCGGAGCTGGTTTGGTGACTGTTGCAACTGAACGGGAAAATATTCCTGCCCTCCATGCCCATCTGCCAGAGGCTATGGCCTTTGATTTGCGGGAGCAAGAGCGGCTGATGGAGCAGATCCGCAAGGCTACTGTTATTTTAATCGGGCCGGGTTTGGCTGAAAATTCTTTAGAGAAATCAGTGCTACAGCTAGTTTTACAGCTTGTAAACAAGCAACAAATCTTGATTATGGATGGGGGTGCTATCTCGCTTTTTGCCAAGCAAGCTCTGCCTTTTCCAAACTCCCAGACAATTTTTACCCCTCACCAGAAAGAATGGGAAAGTTTGTCTGGCTTGCCCATCGAGTCGCAGGACGAAAAATCTAGCCAAAAGGCTGTTGACCAATTTCCTAAGGGAACTCTAATTGTACAGAAAAGGAATGGAACACGAGTTTTTCAGAGTGGGGAAAAGGATATTTATCAGCTGCAGGTTGGTGGTCCCTATCAAGCCACTGGCGGTATGGGAGATACCTTGGCAGGGATGATTGCCGGTTTTGCAGGTCAATTTGAGCAGGTTTCACTTTTTGAAAGAGTGACAGCTGCGACCTACTTGCATTCAGCTATTGCGGATGAATTAGCCAAAGAGGTTTATGTGGTATTACCGACAGAACTGAGTCAACGAATTCCAACTTGGATGAAAAATTTTAGTCAATAAATTTTGGGAGGCTTGGAAAAATCCGAGCCTCTTTTTGTGGATTAGGGAATTTTGTCTTAGTTAGGAAAAGTCTAAGATTCATGAACTTTCTCACATAATTACTTTTTTAATTTATAGAAAAAAGTTAATACGATAGAAAACTTTTTTGTGCTATAATAAAAATAAAGTATGAGAGTTAAAAGTATAAAAACTAGTAGAAAAGGATAAGTGCGGAAAGTGCCATGTCAGAGCTAAAAGTAGCAATTGGGAAAAAAATTCGAGAACTGCGGGAACAACGTAAAATGACAAGGGAATTGCTGTGTGAGGATGAGACTCGTTTGACAGTCAGACAGCTTGCTCGGATCGAGGCAGGCGATTCGATTCCTAGTTTGCTAACCTTAGAGTTCATTGCGCAACAGTTGCATATCGAAATGTATCAAATTATCAAAGAAAGTACAAAATCTTAGTGATTTTTATCCTGAAAATTGGGAACTTGGAAGCACCGCCTTCTTCCATTTTTTGGTATAATAAAGGTTACGCAAATACTAGAAAATAGAAAGGGAGCGACATGCCAGATTATTTATCGGTTTCGACTTTGACTCGTTATCTGAAGATGAAGTTTGACCGAGATCCTTATTTGGAACGGGTTTATCTGACAGGTCAGGTCTCTAATTTTCGCAAGCGTCCCAATCACCAGTATTTTTCCCTCAAGGATGAGAAGGCAGTTATTCAGGCGACTATCTGGTCAGGTGTTTATAAAAAGCTTGGTTTTGAACTAGAAGAGGGCATGAAGGTCAATGTCATTGGCCGTGTGCAGCTCTATGAGCCAAGTGGGTCCTATTCGATTGTTATTGAAAAGGCCGAGCCAGACGGCATTGGCGCCTTGGCTGTTCAGTTTGAGCAGCTCAAGAAAAAACTGGGAGAAGAAGGACTTTTTCAAGATAAATTTAAACAAGCCTTGCCTCAATTTCCTAAGAAAATTGGGGTGGTGACCAGTCCTAGCGGAGCCGTCATCCGTGATATTATCACGACAGTCAGTCGCCGTTTTCCTGGCGTGGACATCCTGCTTTATCCGACAAAGGTTCAGGGCGAAGGAGCTGCCGCCGAGGTAGCGACTAATATCCGTCGAGCCAATGAGCGAGAAGATTTGGATGTCTTGATTATTGGCCGAGGCGGCGGATCTATCGAGGATCTTTGGGCTTTTAATGAGGAAATCGTCGTACGAGCTATATTTGAGTCCCAGATTCCGATCATTTCCAGCGTGGGGCACGAAACGGACACGACTCTGGCTGACTTTGTGGCAGACCGACGAGCGGCAACCCCCACAGCAGCAGCGGAATTGGCAACGCCAGTCACCAAGCTGGATCTTCTGGGGCATTTGAGTCAGCAGCAAAATCGTCTGTCTAATGCAGCTTCCAATCGTCTGGCTTACCAGCGGGAACGCTTGCATAAATTGGCTTCATCTGTTATTTTTCGTCAGCCAGAACGGCTTTATGATGGCTATCTGCAAAAGTTAGACCAGCTCAATCTACGATTAAAGCAAAAAATTCGCGAATATTATAGTGAAGAAGTCCAGCAGGTCAAGATTCTCCAGCATCGCTTGGAGTCTTTGTCACCTCTGTGGCAGGTGCAGCGCTATCAGGAGCAGCTTCACCAGCAAGAACGCTTGTTGCGTAGCAATATGGCAGTGATTTATGACCACAAGGTGGCTGAAGCCAAGCGGTTGTCGGATGCGCTACTCATGCTGGACACCAGTCGTATTGTGGCGCGGGGCTACGCTATTATCCAAAAAAATGAAAGAGTAATCGAGTCCAGTCAGGATATCAAGAAGAAGGACCAGCTGACCATTCTCATGCGGGATGGTCAGGTCCAAGTTGAGGTAAAAGATGTCAAAAGACAAAAAATTTGAAGAAAATTTAGCTGATTTGGAAGCCATTGTCCAGAAGTTAGAAAATGGGGATGTGGCCTTGGAAGAGGCGATCGCTGAATTCCAGAAGGGCATGCAGCTGTCTAAAGACTTGCAAAAGACGTTAGATCAAGCAGAAAAGACCTTGGTCAAGGTTATGCAGGCGGATGGCAAAGAAACGGATATGGAATGACAAGAGAGTTTAAAATCAGGCAAATTGGCCTGACGATTCAAGATTTTTATCAGAGCAAGGAAGTATCATCGGATTTGACTGAGACCATTCTCTATTCTGTCGAGGCTGGTGGTAAGCGGATCCGCCCTCTCTTGCTTTTGGAATTGCTGGAGGGCTTTGGTCTGGAATTAACTCCCGCTCACTTTCAGGTGGCAGCAGCTCTGGAGATGATTCACACTGGCAGCCTGATCCATGATGATTTGCCAGCTATGGATAATGATGACTACCGCCGAGGCCGTCTGACCAGCCACAAGAAATTCGGGGAGGATATGGCCATTTTGGCGGGAGATTCTCTCTTTTTGGATCCTTATGGGTTGGTGGCAATGGCAGAGCTCCCTAGTCAGGTCAAGGTGGATCTGATAGCAGAGCTGTCTTTGGCGGCTGGATCCTTTGGTATGGTGGCTGGGCAGGTTTTGGATATGCAGGGAGAAGGCCGCAAGTTGACCATGGATCAGCTCCAGACCATCCATGCCAATAAGACAGGTAAGCTCTTGGCCTATCCTTTTGTAGCGGCTGGGATCATTGCTCAGACTGGTCAATCAGTTCTAGGGAAGCTTCGTCAGGCTGGAGAGCTCTTGGGTTTGGCTTTTCAGGTGCGGGATGATATTTTAGATGTGACGGCTAGTTTTGAGCAGATCGGTAAGACACCGCAGAAGGATCTGGCGGCTGAGAAATCAACTTATCCAGCCTTGCTAGGCTTAGATGGAGCCAGAGACTTTTTCGATGAAACGCTGGAACAAGCAAAAAGCCTGCTGGAGCAACTAGAAAAAGAAAGTGATTTTTCAGCGGAAGAAATTCAAAAAATAATAGAAAGTTTGAGACTGGATGGCTAAGGAGAGAGTGGATGTACTGGCCTATCGACAAGGACTCTTTGAGACTCGAGAACAGGCCAAACGTGGAGTGATGGCTGGTCTGGTCGTGTCACTTGCGAATGGAGAGCGCTTTGATAAGCCGGGTGAAAAAATCGATGATGGAACAGAGCTCAAGCTCAAGGGAGAAAAACTTAAGTATGTCAGTCGGGGCGGCCTAAAATTAGAAAAGGCTTTGCAAGTGTTTGGCCTTTCGGTGGCAGACCGAGTGGCCTTGGATATCGGAGCTTCGACCGGTGGCTTTACCGATGTTATGTTGCAGAATGGAGCTAAGCTGGTCTATGCTGTTGATGTTGGGACTAACCAGTTGGCTTGGAAACTCCGCCAAGACGAACGGGTCGTCAGCATGGAGCAGTTCAATTTCCGCTATGCCGAGCCAGCTGATTTTGACTTTCAGCCCAGCTTTGCCAGTATTGATGTTAGCTTTATCTCGCTCAGCTTGATTTTGCCGGCCCTCTATCAGATTTTAGAAGAGAGCGGTCAGGTCGTGGCCTTGATTAAGCCTCAGTTCGAGGCTGGCCGCGAGCAGATTGGCAAGAAGGGGATTATCAAGGACAAGAAAGTTCATTTGGCGGTGCTGGAAAACGTGACAGCCTTTATGCTGGAAGCAGGTTTTTCAGTAAAAGGTTTGGATTTTTCTCCGATTCAGGGCGGGCATGGAAATGTTGAATTTCTAGCCTTTCTGGAGAAAAGTGAACAGCCGAAAAATGAGTTGGAGCAAGACTTAGTTGCTGTCGTAGAGGCAGCTCACAAGGAATTTAAAGATGAAGAAGAAAGATAGATTAGAGAAAATCAGACGATTTGTCAGCGAATTTGAGATTGGCACCCAAGAGGAAATTGTGGAACATCTCAGGGAGTCTGGTATTACAGCGACACAGGCAACGGTTTCACGAGACATCAAGGAGCTAGGGATTGTAAAAATCCCTTTTAAAGATAATACCTATATTTACGAGCTTCCAAAAACAGCTAGCAATAGTCTGAAGTTGGCTGAAAATAATATTTTGGCCTGTCGAAATCTAGGAAATATGCTCAATCTCAATCTGGTGCCAGGGAGTGCAGCGGTTGTCAAGCGTCATCTGAGTAAAGAATTTGCTGAGGAAATTTTCAGCATTATTGCGGATAATGACAGTATCCTAATCGTTGCAGTAAGTGAAAGTGCAGCCCAAAAAGTCACGGCTAAAATCAATAATTGGTAGGAAAACCTATGTTATTAGAAATTTCGATTAAAAATTTTGCCATTATTGAGGAGATATCCCTTATTTTTGAGCAAGGTATGACGGTTTTGACTGGGGAAACTGGAGCCGGCAAGTCTATTATTATTGACGCCATGAATATGATGCTGGGCAGCCGTGCTACGACGGATGTTATTCGTCATGGAGCGCCCAAAGCTGAGATAGAGGGACTTTTTTCGCTGGAAAATAGCAGAGCTTTGCGAGAGATTTTTGAGGAGCAGGGCTGGGAGCTGACCGATGAGCTGATTATCCGTCGGGAAATTCTGCAAAACGGCCGCAGTGTCAGCCGTATCAATGGCCAGATGGTTAATCTGTCTGTTCTAAAAGCTGTTGGCCAGCATTTGGTGGATATCCATGGTCAGCATGATCAGGAAGAACTGATGAGACCCCAGCTTCATATCGCCATGCTAGATGAGTTTGGAACAGCAGATTTTTTGCATCTCAAAGGCCGTTATCAGGAAACCTTTGACCGCTATCGAAGCCTGCGCAAGCAAGTCCTGACTTTGCAGAAAAATCAGCAGGAGCATAAGGCCAGAATTGAGATGCTGGAGTTTCAGATGTCGGAGATTGAGAGCGCAGCCCTCAAAAGCGGTGAAGATACTGCTCTGCATCAGGAGCGGGATCGCTTGCTCAACCACAAGCTCATTGCCGATACGCTGACGAACGCCTATACCATGCTGGATAATGAAGATTTTTCCAGTCTGGCCAATGTCCGCTCAGCTATGAATGACCTTGAGTCTATCGAGGATTACGATCCAGCCTACAAGGAGATTTCAGGCAACTTGTCAGAGACTTATTATGTCTTGGAAGATGTCAGCAAGCGCCTAGAGGACATTTTAGATGGACTGGATTTTGACGGAGATCGGCTGCTTCAGGTGGAGAGTCGCTTAGACTTGATTAATAGCATCACTCGTAAATACGGCGGCCAAGTAGATGATGTGCTGGATTACTTTGCTCAGATTTCCAAAGAATACAGCCTTTTAACTGGAAGTAACTTGTCCTCAGAGGATATGGACCGAGAGCTGAAGGCCTTGGAGAGAGAGCTGGTAGAGCTGGCCCAGGAGCTGAGTCAGGCTCGTCATGGCCTAGCATCCCAGCTGGAAGCAGAAATCAAGCAAGAGTTGCAGGACCTCTACATGGAAAAGGCGCGCTTTAAAGTGCAGTTCAGTAAGGGCAAGTTCAACCGTGAAGGCAATGAGCAAGTAGAGTTCTACATCTCAGCCAATCCGGGCGAGGATTTCAAACCTCTGGTGAAGGTTGCGTCTGGTGGCGAGCTCTCCCGTCTCATGTTGGCTATCAAGTCGGCCTTTTCTCGTAAGGAAGGCAAGACCAGCATTGTCTTTGATGAAGTGGATACGGGCGTTTCTGGCCGAGTGGCCCAAGCTATTGCTCAGAAGATTCACAAGATTGGCTCCAATGGCCAAGTCTTGGCAATTTCCCATCTTCCGCAGGTCATTGCGATTGCCGATTATCAGTTCTTTATTGAGAAGATTTCGGATGAGAATTCGACCGTCTCAACGGTTCGCCTGCTGACGGCTGACGAGCGTGTTCAGGAAGTCGCTAAGATGCTGGCTGGTGAAGATGTGACGGAGGCTGCTTTGACTCAAGCCAGAGAATTATTAAAAAAATAAACAAGCGAGGCTGAGACACTAGTGTTTCGGTCTCCTTTAGGAGGTGGCGCATATGACAGAATATTTTACAATCGGTGATGTCCATGGTAAGGCTAGTATGCTAGATGAGCTGCTCCAGCACTGGGACGGTCGCAGCCAACTAGTCTTTCTAGGCGACTTGATCGATCGAGGCGAGGACAGCCGAGCAGTTTTGGAGCGGGTCAAGAATTTAGTAGATCAGAAAGGAGCTGTTTGTCTGTCTGGCAATCATGAGTATATGTTTCTGACCTGGCTGGACAATCCTGAAAAGTCTTATGACCACTACCGACGCAATGGTGGAGATACGACGATCAATTCGCTTTTAGGCCGACCTCTCAATGCTCCTGTAGATGGACTAGCAGACGCGGAACGTGTCAAGACGGAGGCGCCCGATTTGGTCGATTTTATTCGTCAGATGCCTTTCCTGTTGGAGACGGAGCAGTACATTTTTGTCCATGCCGGCCTAGATTTGGAGCTGAAAGACTGGCGAGAGACCAGTGATTATCAAAAGGTTTGGATTCGCGCGCCTTTTCATGAAGGCAGCAATCAGACTGGCAAAAGGATCGTCTTTGGTCATACACCGACATTTTACCTCTTGCATAAGGCGCCAGGAACAGATCAACTATGGATGACTGAGGATGGCAAGATTGGCATGGATGGCGGAGCTGTTTATGGCGGAGTCCTTCACGGAGTTCTCTTTGGCCATAATGGCATCATAGAGCAGTATGCCATCAAAAATGATGGTTTTGCAGCAGAGGACGAATAGAATATTTGATTGCTAGCGTCTAGATAAAGAAATCAAGAAGATTGAAGAAGCGTAGCCTAGCTATCTTTTTCAATTTTTTTGTTTGGATGAGATAATTTTTGCTGAAAAAAATAGGCCAATGCATATAGTTATATAGGTTAAATTTCCTATCCTATAAGTAATCATAAACCCTTAAATAATAATTCAAAATATATGCAATTCCTCTTCTTTATGCTATAATAGTTATCGAAAAAGCAAAAAGGAGGAAAAGATGTTTTTCCAGGATAGAAAGATAAAGTATTCAATCCGCAAATTATCAGTTGCTACTGTATCACTTGCGATTGGATTTTTGTTTGCACCCGCAGCGATTGGAGCGGGTCAAGTAGCCCATGCGGATGAGCTTGTGGCTACAGCTCAAGTAGAAAATAAGTCAGAAAATCAAGTCTCGGTGGGAACTTCTGAACCAGCGAAAACAGAAACTCAAGAGACTGTCTCAGTAACGCCTTCTGCACCCGTGCAAGTAGAAAGTAAAGAGGCTATCACAACAACAGTTCCTGCGCCAGCACAGACAGAAACGCAAGGGGATAACCAAGCCTCATTGAAATCTGCTACGCCTGCTGAGACAGAGGCAAGTCAAGCGACAGATTCGACTATTTTTAAAAATGCTCAGCCAGCTACAGGCACAAGCCAACCAGCTGCAGCCACTGCTCAACCTGCTTCAGCAAATGCAAGTCTAAATAAGAGCGCTTTAGAGAACTACCTCAAAAACTTGCGCAGCAAGGACTTTTCAAGTAAGACAGACGATAGTCTAGAAATCTTGAATGGCGTAATGACGGCTGCTGATGGTGTGCTTCAAACTGCAACAAAGCAAGAAGAAATTGATAAGGTTTATCGCAATCTCGTGAACTTTGTCAATTCTGGTCTTCGTGATAAAAATCCGAAAGTCATCCCAGACAAGGATAAGACTCCTCGCTCAGCACTTTATTGGTTTGAAAGTGCTACACCAGGAAAAACGGTTCCATTTGGTCTGAACTACTTGAAGCCAGAAGACACAACAATCTACAAAAAGGGCGATAAAGTAAAAGCCATCCAGCCAACTGAAACAACTTATGTAGAGTATGATGGAAGTGGTAGATGGACCTTTAAGGGCTATGACCATGATAGTCAGGTGATTGGCAAAGATGATGTTTTCTTCACAGGTAAGTGGGAATTTACGCCGACACCATACAAGGCTACCTATAGAGCGGTTAATGGCTCACCTGGAAAAACTCCGCCACCTTATGTTGCAAACTGGAGTCCAGAAGATAGAAGAAGATTTGCTGAGGGTGAAGTAGTAAAAGCACAAGAATTTCACTATGTTTTTTATACTTCAGAAGAATTTCCTAACCGAAAAGGCTATTGGGCTTTGACTGGCTTTGATGCTCCAAGTAAAGTGGCAAACAATGGCGATGTAGAGTTCGTAGGAACTTGGAAATACTTTGAGGATGTCACTGTATCCTACAAACCTATGAACCAGCACGATTTTGAGAATTTTTATCATTTACCAAGTAGTCCTAAGACCTCACGTGACGAATATAAATTACCTCTTCCTAAGGAGATAAAAGATCTAGAAAGTAAGCTATACGATTACAAGCTTTCTCTCAATCAGTTTGATAAACGAGATGAGCATTTACCTCAAGATATACTGGACACGGTAGCTGCTTTGCTCCGCTATGATGAAACTCAAAATCTCTACAAACCCTTCTATGATGCGGAAAATGAAGGAAATTGGACCTTTGAGGAAGATGTAGTAGATTTAACCTTCAGTCGTGAACTAGAGCGGGCGGCTACATATGGGGAAATACCAAAAGTTACAATACCATTGGAGTTTGTATTTAAAGGGGTTCCTCGGAAACCGACTTACGAGTTTCTCAGTGGAACGGCTGGCAAAGCACTACCTGCTGAGATCAATAATCTGAAGCCGGTAGATATGCCTGAATGGGAGTATGCAAAGAGAAAGCAATACCCGAAAGGTGAGATGGTTCAGTCTGTTAGACCGACTCAAGAGTCCTACTATGATGCAGTTAACAAGGGTACCTGGACCTTTACAGGCTACGATTTTACTGAAAAACCAGTAAGCGAGTGGGATCACAAAGGATGGAACCTTAAGTTCACAGGTACTTGGACTTTTGTAGCAGACAAGTATTCAGAAAACTATGAGTTCATCAGTAAGGATCCTAGCCTATCTCTACCAGAGGAAGTTAAAGCCCTAACGCCAAGTAATACAAATACCTATAATGATGGCGATACTGTAAATGCAGTAGCTCCCCTTAAGACGACCTACATGGACTTTGCCAACAAGGGAACTTGGAAATTTGAAGGCTATGACGCTGATAGTAAAGTGGTCAATAAAGATAAGGTCCTCTTTACAGGTACTTGGTCCTTCACACCACACAGAGATAAGGTTGTTTCCTTTAATTTTGTCAGTGATACTCCAGGGAAGACTATTCCTGATGATTTGAAGGCACAAATCCCTGCTCCTATCACGACATCTCCAGATGAGTATTCTGATAATGTCAAGAATGTCCTTCGCGATTTTTACACATACACAGATGAAGAAAATGATGGTACATGGGTTTCTAAGCAACCTGAGGAAGTGGAAAAGCCAACTGACGATGAGGACTCTACTTACACTCTCCATTGGACCTTTGAACCGACCAAGCGTAGTGTTTATTATGACTTCTATACAGATTCAAAAGATGATTCTGGTCAAACGATCTATCCGCCATCAACTTTGTATGATCTAATCACTTACGAAAGAGAATTTGTCAAGGGTGAAAAAGCTCGCGTTAAAATGCCATCTAAAACAAGATTTGAGGATCCTGATGGCCGAGGGACTTGGGTATTTGATGACTACTATGAAGATGATAATACGACTATTTCTCCACGTGTGAAAACAGTCGGGGCAGGAGACGTTATCTTTAGAGGGAAATGGATTTTGGTTCCTACCAATCAGTCTGATACGATCTATAGAGTAGAGTATAAATTTACTAATTCGACTCCTGCTTATCCTCTTCCAAATAAGATTCGCGATATGCTTCCAGCTGGCACTGATTTCGTTGGACGAGCTGACGATTACAAAGATGCAAGCAAACTCGACATATCTACAGTAACTGTTCCGACAGGTACATGGACCTTCCATGGTTTTGATGCGGATAAATACGGAAAAGCTATTGCAGGTACAAAAGTGAAGACCATCACAGGATCTTGGAGCTTTACGCCAAATGGTATAGACTATGAGTTCCAATCAACTAATCCTGATTTCGTATTACCAGATCATATCACCAAGTTGACTCCGAAAAACCCAATTGATTATAAGATGGGCGGTCTGTTCCTTACAGAAGTAGACGCTGAACAACCAAGTGAAACGGCTTATGTTGATACAGCAAACAAGGTAACTTGGACATTTGCAGGATACGATAAAGAAAAAATCGTTGTAGCAAAAGGCAGACAGACTTTCCTTGGAAGCTGGGTGCCTACTCCAAATCCAGAATATGTATTCAAATCATCTAAAGCAGGTGTTCCATTGCCACAAAGTGTTTTGGGAATGCTTCCAAATGATGAGGCTTCTTATAAGGTTGGAGACACCATTGTAGCCAAACAACCTGCTAAAGAATCAGTAGTTGAAGAAGAAAAAGACTATGTCTGGACCTTCAAAGGTTACGATCAGAAGAATGCGACCTATAATGGCAAGCGCGTGACATTTACAGGTATCTGGGAAGCAACGCCTAGACCGCATCATGTAAGCTATACTTTTGAAAGCGAAACGGCTGGTGTTGATTTGCCTGAATTTATCCAGAAGAAAGCACCAAAAGATGGCTCAACTTACTTCAATGGGACGAGAGTTTTTGCAGAAGAGCCGACAACAAAGACTTACAAAGATGATGTGAATGATGGTACCTGGACTTTCGCTGGTTATGATGCCAAAAGTAAGATTGTGAAAAAAGCTGATTTGACTTTCACAGGTAAGTGGGCCTTTGAAGCCAACAAGTACCAAGCTACTTATCGCTTCGAGAGCGCAACAGCAGGTAAAGCTCTTCCAGCAGCCATCGCAGCATTGACTCCAAGCGACAGTGCAACTTATGAGAATGGTGCCTCTGTTTCCGCTCAGCAACCAGCGCAAGCGACCTACACAGACACA
>CAURCE010000015.1:0-32889 GCA_963523365.1 uncultured Streptococcus sp. | reverse complement strand
TATCGCAACAATAGCTTGGTGGAGGTATGCTGATTACGATTAAAATGAAGTGATGGAAATGATAATAACGCAAAACTAAGTGTGATTCATTTCAAATCAAAATAACCCCTCCTGTTCAGATTGAAAAACAAGAGGGGATGTATTATGACAATCGAGAGTTTTGGGGGAGAGGGGACTATGTGAGTATCGTTGGCCTAAATGAAAAGATAGTTTCTAATATACGTGATTGGGAAAAAACAACCTTGTCCTTGAAAAGCTAAGAGTCAAATCGTTCTCAGATGGTAGTTTTAGCACAAGGTAAAATCCCGTTGTCATAGTATTAGTCAGGTGAGGGACAAAATCCGAAAAAAATACTTGGTCTGAACCTTTTCCAACAGTGGTCGGATTAAAAAGAGGCTGAGGAGAAAGAACAGGAGGGGAGGGTAGAAATACCAAGGATTACTGACGAATTGAACCCCCTCAACAGGTAAGTGTAGGACAGCAGAATCTGCCCAGACAAGAAAAGCAAGACAATCACAGTCATGGTCAGAATCAGAAATAGCCCAGATTAAAGATGGTGTTAGAAAATTGCTTCATGAGGGTCTGTTCTCCACCTTGATGAAATAACGGTCTTCTCCCAGCTCGATCAGCTCGACTGGCTGAGGATAAAATCGATCCATGACCTCTTTTTGAAGAATGTCTTCTTTAGGACCTTGGGCTGTGATTTCTCCTTCTTTTAGGAGCAGGACATGATCCATAGCAGCAGTGATTTCCTCTACATGGTGGGTGACATAGAGGATGGTTGGAGCCTGATTCATCTGTGTAATCTTACCAATCTGTTCCAGCAGGCGCTCTCGGGCAAAGAGATCCAGACCGCTGGTCGCTTCATCTAGGATAAGCAGTTCTGGCTTTTCCATGAGACTGCGCGCAATCAGCAAGAGCTGCTTTTCCCCTTGAGATAGACTGATGTAGCTCCGGCCAATCAAATCTTGTCCGCCAATGGAGGGCAGCATTTCCCTAGCTTGGTTTAGCTCAGTTTGCCCGTAAGGAGCGTAGAGAATACTGCTTTTATACTTGCCTGTCAGGACGATTTCTTCAGCAGTAAGATGGCTGGGCAGGTGCTCAGCAATGAAGGAGCCGACTACTCCAATCTTAGTTCGCAGCTGAGGAATGTCTCCAGCACCAAATTCCGTACCGAGAACCGTCGCCTTGCCCTGAGTCTTCCAATGCTCAGCCATGAGCAGGCGCAGGAGAGTAGACTTTCCTGAGCCGTTGAGACCGAGAATGGCCCAATGTTCTCCTTTTTTCACCTGCCAGTTGAGATCTTTTAAGATGGTTCGGCCTTGCTTAGTCAAGCTTACATTTTCCAGTTTGATAATTTTTTCCATTTTTACTCTCTCTTTCGTTAAAACTCCTTTATTATAACAAAATTTAGGATAAAATAACCGATAGGAGGAGTCAGATGTTTTATAAAAGTCAGCTGATGTAGGTCCTTTTGCTAACAATAATCTTCCTTTATCCCCGTATTATTGACGGTGTGATGAAGATCCATCCTATTACCATCATGGTGCTCTTGCTCTTATCCAGCAATATCCATGGTGTGCTGGGGATGATTGTGGCAATCCCGACCTATTCTATCCTCAAGGAAATCGCCAAGTTCTTGGCCAATCGCTATGACAATCACAAGGAAGCCCAGCAGCAGAAGAACGAAGAGCTTGGAATCGATTGATTCTAGAGTCTCGATACCAGAAAATAAGACGGAAGAAGGGCCTTCCGTCTTATTTCATTATGTCTTCAAGTCAGTTTTTCTCGTAGAGAAAAACAAGAAAGCCACCAACTTAGCTGGTGGCTACCAAGGCTTTGAGCTTTCATTTCTTTTTCCTGGTAGAATCTATTTGTTCAGGTAAGACAAAGGGGGAAAAAGAAATGGCTAAAACCAGTTGCAGTTTATCATATACCAAATGGATGTGCAAATATCCTATCATCTTTACCCCCAAGTATCGCAGAAAAATCATTTACTACAAAATAAGACGAGATCTCATTGAGATTTTTCATCATTTATGTCAATACAAAGGTGTGGAAATTATTGAGGGACAGATGATGCCAGATCATGTTCACATGCTTGTCTTGATCCCTCCAAAAATTACGATTTTTGATTTTACGGGATATTTGATAAATATATAAGTACCGTCGACTTAAACGGCAAGACAGTTGCCAAATAGATTCGCGAGCAAGAGAAAAATAACCTTGTCCTTGAAAAGTCAAGTGTCAAAGAGTACGAGGAGCAATTTTTATATGGTAGTTTTAGAACAAGATAAAAGCCCGTTGTTACGGGCTTTAGTCGAGTAACGATAGCTATTTTCCTGCTATCTGTTAGACCAGGTTCTTGGTAGGAATAGAAGGAGGATTGGATAGATCTCTAAACGTCCTGCAATCATGGCAAGAGAGAGGAGGAATTTAGAAAATGGGCTATAGATAGAGAAGGTCTCGGTTGTCCCAATCATTGGTCCGATATTATTGAAACAGCTGATGACAGCACTGGTAACAGTCATTAGATTGTTATTGTCCAGACTGATGATGAAAATCAAAGCTGCGATAATCAAAATATAAACAGCTAAATATTTAAGAACCTTGTGTTGGGTATCTTTATCCAAAACAGCACCGTTGATATGCATGGTTAGAACGCGGTTTGGCGAAAGCGTGGAAAGGATTTGGTTTTTAGCGATGCGACCGATGATAATGGCACGGATCACTTTGAAACCGCCAGCGGTGGAGCCAGCAGAACCACCTAGACACATGAGCAGCAGCAGAATGACTTGTGAGAAGAGGGGCCACTGTACGGTATCTCCATAGCCGAATCCTGTCGTAGTAATGATGTTGGAAACTTGGAAAAATGAAATTTCTAAGCTTTTAGCAAATTCCCCGTAAACATGGAGAACATTGAAGCTAATCAAAATGGTAGCAGTGAGGACAATCCAGAGATAGCCTTTCAACTCCTCGTCATGAAAACAGGCTTTAAATCTTCGAATCAAGAGATAATAGTAGAGGTTGAAGTTTACCCCAAAGGTCAGAACGCCGAAGCTGACAAGGTAGGTGATTAGAGAACTGTTGTAGTGGGCTATTCCGTCGTTAAAGACGGTGAAGCCTCCTGTACCAGCCGTTCCCATTGCGATGACGATACTATCAAAGAGTGGCATGCCGGCGAGGAAATAAAGAAAAGTAAAAAGGGCAAAGAGCGCTAGATAGATAATATAAAGAATCTGGGCGGTGTTTCTTAATTTCGACACAACCTTACCAAAGACTGGTCCAGGAACTTCCGCTTTCATGACCTCTAAGTGGCCATTTTTAGCATTGTCCATGATAGCCAAGGCAAAGACCAGCACCCCCATTCCTCCAATCAAGTGGGTGAAACTACGCCAAAAGAGGAGGGAGTGGGAAAGGACGGATACATCATTTAAAATCGTAGCACCAGTAGTGGTAAAGCCAGAGCTAACTTCAAAGAAAGCATCAATTAGATTCGGAATCTGGCCAGAAAAGACAAAAGGCAGAGCGCCAAAGAAGGACCAGAGAATCCAGCAAAGGGCAACAATCAGTACCCCTTCCTTGGTGTAAATGTGGGCATCCTTAGGCTTAAAGGCTGAACCTAATCCACCCAAAATCACTAAAATAATCATTGTAGCGCCGATCGAAAGGAAGACTTCAAGATCTTCACGGTAGATCAGGGCAACGATTGTTGGAACCAACAAGAGGGCTGCTTCGATGAGCAGGAGTTTAGAGAGGAGAAAGCGAATCATAGGTCTATTCATGGGGCTACCTCTCTAACAAATCGTAAATCTTATCGATGTTTTGAATCAAGGTTGTCACGATGATCTTATCTCCGACTTCCAAATAGTCATCTCCACTTGGGAAGATGGCTACGCCTTGACGAATGATAGCAGCAATCAGCACCCCGCTCCTCAATTTGAGCTGAGAAAGTGGCTGCTCGACCATTTTATTTCCTTCATTGATCTGGAATTGGAGCGTTTCAATATGGCCATTTGCTACATGGTGCAAGGCTTCTAGGCTGGAGAATTGCGCGTTATTCCGTCCGCGGATAAAGTGCATAATGGTATCAACAGCAATCCCTTTTGGCGTGACAATACTTGCGAAGTCTTGATTGTCAATAATCTCGAGGAGACTTGTCCGGTTGATCTTGGTAATGTTTTTTTGAACGCCAAGATTATTGAGGAACATGGAGGTGATGATATTCTCTTCATCGACGCCTGTCAGAGTAGCTATTGCATCGTAATGCGCAGCTCTTTCCTCGAGTAGAATATCTTTGGCTGTACCGTCTCCATTGACCACGTAGAGCTCAGGAAATTCTTGGCTGAAGAACTCTGCCCGCTGGCGATTGATCTCGACGACCTTGAGCTCAATCTTGCTATTTTTGAGAATATTTAAGAGATAATAGGCAATCTTACCTGCCCCGATAATCATGAGGCTCTTGATGACTCTTGGCCGGATTTTATTGTGGAAGCGGACAATTTCTGAACGATTTCCAGTCAGGAAGATTTTATCAGATGGCTGCAAGGTGAAATCCCCATCTGGAATGCTGAGTTTTCCTTCTCTCTCAATAGCACAGATAATAACGTGGGGGAAATGCTTCCTAAATTGCGAGAGATTCATTTGGCAGAGATGACTTTCTGGCTTGATTTTAAACTCCATCAAGGTTACTCGGCCATTGGCAAAATGCTCCAATGACAGGGCGTTAGGAAAATCAATAATATTGGCAATATAACGAGCAGCGAGGAGTTCAGGATTGACCATCAGAGAGAAGCCTAGAATATTTTTTTCTTTAAAATAAGCATTAGAGTATTCAGGATTTCTCACGCGGACAATGGTTTCTTTGGCTCCCATTTTCTTTGCGAGAACGGCTGAAACCATATTGACCTCATCCTGCTCAGTCATAGCAATAAAGATATCACAGTGGGCAACATCTGCCTGCTCCAAGATTTTAAAATTTGCACCATTTCCAACAATGCCCATAATATCGTAACGTTTTGTAATATGATTCAGAACAGCTTCATTTTGTTCAATTAAAACGACATCATGCTTTTCAGCAACGAGCGAGCGACAAAGGGCGGCTCCGACCTTTCCGCTTCCGACGACGATAATTTTCATATTATTCCTCCCGAATATGTATCTATCATACCTTTTTTTATATAAAATTTCATCTATAAATCTCAATAAAGTCGTTTTTTACAGAATAGTAAGCTGTTTCAAAAGAAATCCTACAAAAATCTCACTTTTTGAGGTCATTTTTATTGACTTGTCGGAAGAAAATGATATACTAGGAAAGTACCCTCATTGATTTACATCAAACCTGTTGTGATGTAAGTTAATGATGCCTTAACCACGCTGTTTGCTGAGCTTGACTCCGGGCAGTGTGGCTATTTTTTTATTCTAATGAAAATCAGGAAAAAATTATGTCTCAGCAAAATCACATCGTCCTTTTTGAACCACAAATTCCACAGAATACAGGCAATATCGCTCGTACTTGCGCAGCGACCAATTCTCCCCTCCATATCATCAAGCCCATGGGCTTTCCTATTGACGACCGTAAGATGAAGCGGGCTGGACTGGATTATTGGGATAAGCTGGATATTAGCTTCTATGAGAGTCTAGATGACTTTATGAAGCAGATGGACGGACGGCTCTATCTGATATCCAAGTTTGCCGAGAAGGTCTACTCGGAGGAGAATTTCGCAGCAGAAGGGTCGCATTATTTCATGTTTGGTCGTGAAGATAAGGGCTTGCCTGAGGAATTTATGCGCCAGCATCCAGAAAAGGCCTTGCGCATTCCCATGAATGACCAGCATGTCCGTAGCTTGAATGTCTCTAATACGGTCTGCATGATTGTCTACGAAGCCCTACGCCAACAGAACTTTGCAGGACTGGACTTGGTACATGAATACCAAGCGGATAAGTTGAAATAAATGAAAAATACTTAAGTTAAAATAATATTGATTACATCAATCAAAAAGCTTGCTCTGGCAGGCTTTTTTTGTTATGATAAGAGTGTCTTCAGGGCAGGGTGAAATTCCCGACCGGCGGTAAATTTGGCGCGGAAATAATCTTTTTCTTTTATACTTTGTTGACAAGCTTTGCCTAACTCTAGTTATGCCTTCAGCTTGTCACCTCGTCTAAAAGAAAAATCTTTATTTCCTCAATGTCGACTCAAGTCCGCGAGCGAAAGCTGATGTGGTGCGATTCCACAACCGACAGTATAGTCTGGATGGGAGAAGACGAAAGGCGTTATTGCCTGGCCGGTTGGTCGTTTTAATTTTATTTTAAGGGGTATTTTATATACTCTTATAAATTCTGAAAGGATTTTTCGGGCCTTGTGTTAACAGCCTTCCAGCTTCTCTAATTTTTATAAATTGGAGGAACCTGTTATGACAAATACGCGCAAAATGGCGATAGTTGCGGCTTTATCTGCACTATCTTTCCTGCTCATGTTCTATCAAATCCCTTTGGTAGCCGAGTTTTTAAAATTGGATTTTTCGATTATTCCGATTTTATTAGCCTTGGTTCTCTTGGATTTTAAGAGTTCTGTAGCAGTTCTGCTCATCCGCTCTGTTTTAAAATTGTCCTTAAATGGTCATGGAGTGGAAACCTTGATCGGTTTGCCAATCAATATTGTGGCGATTCTGGTCTATGTCATCTTCTTTGCTCTTTTCTGGGAAAAGAAGAGAGATTTGATGAGCTATTTGCTTGCATCTTTCCTAGGGATTCTTTCCTTGACTGCAAGTATGCTGGTGCTGAATGCTTTTTATGCCATTCCGCTTTATGCTCGTTTTGCAAACTTTGATATCGGTCAGATCATTGGTGTAAGTAAGTACCTACTGACCATGATTGTTCCCTTTAACCTATTAGAAGGAGTAATCTGGGCGGTGGCTTTCTGGCTAATTTACACGCTTTTGACGCCCGTTCTAAAACGCTATGAAAAATAAACAATCTTATCTAACAAAGGGCTCTTTTGCCCTTTTACTTTTCGTCATACTAGGCTACATGGTCAAGTTTTATCCAGAGCAGCTGGTTGGTTTTGATAGCCCGATTCAGACCTGGCTGCGGGGAGACTTGCCTGCCTTCTTGACGACATTTTTCAAACTAGTGACCAGTGTGATTGATCCGATGGGGATTATCATCTGGGTTTCTGCCCTTGTCCTATTTTTTCTTTATAAAAAATGGAAGCTGGAAGCTGCCTTGCTGGCGGGAAATCTGGTCTTACACGGGATTTTGATTAAGCTGATTAAACTCGTCTACCAAAGAAGTCGGCCCAGTATTTCACATTTGGTCGAAGAGGGTGGCTATTCTTTCCCAAGTGGGCATGCCATGGCGACAGCTATTGTGGTGGGGACTTTGATGATTATCGTCCAGCAACGGATGCAGAATCAACAAATCAAACGTCTGGTACAGAGCTTGCTCTTGCTCTTTATCTTGACCATTATGGCATCCAGAGTCTATCTGGGCGTGCATTACCCGACGGATGTAATCGGAGGAGTCTTGCTGGGCTTCGCCATTCTCAATATCGAATTTCCTTTTTATGACAAGCTGCGCTTTCAGTGGCGCTTCACAGGAAAGCAGAAATAAATAGAGATGAAAAAGGTTGGCTTTGCCGGCCTTTTTATCTTGACAAAGGAGGCTTCTTCTTTTAAGATAGGAGCAAGTGAGGTGAAGAGGAGGTTGTCCGTTTTGAATCCAGAAGTCATCAAGGCGGTTTTAGCTCTTGTGGATGAGATTCCTGCTGGGCGCGTGGCGACCTATGGTCAGATTGCCCGTTTGATTGGGCGGCCTAAAA
Organism: uncultured Streptococcus sp.; assembly: GCA_963523365.1. Lineage (GTDB taxonomy): Bacteria > Bacillota > Bacilli > Lactobacillales > Streptococcaceae > Streptococcus. Next base: position 25,070 of record CAURCE010000015.1, on the reverse strand, counting down.
ATGCCCGCTTGGTGGGGAAGATACTCAGTCAGTCGGAGCTTTATGGCGGCAAGCATCCTTGCCATCGGGTGGTCAATGCAGCAGGTCGTCTGACACCGGGCTGGGAAGAGCAAGCGCACTCGCTTTGGGCAGAGGGAGTGGACTTGAAGGCCAATGGCTGTGTGGATCTCAAGCAATATCAATGGGAGCCATGATTTTCTTCTTTCTTAGTGAAAGAGGAAATTTTTGTTTCTAGGCTCCTTTTTGTGGTAGAATGGAAGGTATGAAATCTTACAATTCTTTGAATGATTATTATCGAAAACTTTTTGGAGAAAAGACTTTTAAGGTGCCTATTGATGCGGGCTTTGACTGTCCCAATCGGGATGGTACGGTAGCGCATGGAGGCTGCACTTTCTGTACCGTTTCGGGTTCTGGTGATGCCATTGTGGCACCAGATGCACCCATTCGCGAGCAGTTCTATAAGGAAATTGACTTCATGCACCGCAAGTGGCCTGATGTTCGTAAGTATCTGGTCTATTTCCAGAACTTTACCAATACGCATGAGAAGCTTGAAGTAATCCGTGAGCGCTATGAGCAAGCTATTAACGAGCCAGGTGTCGTTGGACTCAATATCGGGACTCGACCGGACTGTTTGCCTGATGAGACCATTGCCTACTTGGCTGACCTGTCTGAGCGCATGCATGTGACTGTAGAGCTGGGACTTCAGACTACCTATGAGGAGACTTCAGATTTGATTAATCGTGCCCATTCTTATGAGCTTTATGTAGAGACGGTCCAGCGAGTCCGTAAGCTGGCTCCCAAGGCGGAGATTGTCTCTCACTTGATCAACGGCCTGCCGGGTGAGAACCATGAGATGATGCTAGAGAATGTCCGCCGCTGTGTGACCGATAATGACATTCAAGGGATCAAGCTCCACCTACTTCACTTGATGACCAATACCCGCATGCAGCGGGATTACCATGAGGGGCGGCTGCAGCTGCTCAGTCAGGAGGAGTATGTCTCCATCATCTGCGATCAGTTGGAGATTATTCCCGAGCATATCGTCATCCACCGTATCACGGGCGATGCTCCGCGAGACATGTTGATTGGTCCCATGTGGAGCCTCAATAAATGGGAAGTTCTCAATGCCATTGAGGCAGAAATGCGTCGTCGTGGCAGCAAGCAAGGCTGTAAAGCAAAGGAGCAGAGATTCGTATGTTAAGACCCTTACAGATGGCTCATGCCTTTTTGGCTGAAGTCGTGACCAAGGAAGATGTCGTAGTGGATGCTACTATGGGGAATGGACATGACACCCTCTTTCTAGCTAAGTTGGCCAAGCAAGTCTATGCTTTTGACATTCAGGAGCAGGCTGTGGAAAAGACCCGCCAGCGCTTGGCAGAAGCTGGCTTGGACAATGCTCAGCTAATCCTGGCTGGACATGAGACTCTGAACCAATACACAGACCATTTCAAAGCTGCTATTTTTAATCTTGGCTACCTGCCTTCGGCGGACAAGTCTGTCATTACCCGACCCGCTACGACGCTGGAAGCTCTGGGAAAGGTCTGTCAAGGCTTAGCAAAAGGCGGCCGTGCAGCTATCATGATTTACTATGGGCATGATGGTGGAGAGGTTGAGAAAGATGCGGTGCTAGACTTCGTCAGTCAGTTGCCTCAGCAGGACTTCACCGTTGCCCTCTACAAGACCATCAATCAGATTAACAATCCACCTTTTTTGGTTATGATTGAGAAATTAAAAGGAAAATAAGATTTCCAAAGTTTTAAAAACTTTCTGAGGAATCATTTGGAGAAAAATGGACAAACAATATTTGCATGAAAAATTAGCTGGCTTACGAAACAAATACGTCGAGTCTGCTAATGAAGAAACGAATGCTGGCTTTTTGGACGAGGCCAAAATGAATAGAAAAATGCTGCGAATCAAGAAAAAATTGGTGAATTTAGAAATGGAGCGTTGCCAAAAGATGATTGAGCACCGCGACCTATCCAAAATTGATCAAAAGATTTCAGCGCAAAAAGAATTGTTTAAAGAGTGCTGCCAGCAAAGATAAAGGAGGTTCAAAGTGGAAATCCTTCTCTACACGATTGTCTTTCTACTCCTGTTGGTTGTATCGAATGTGACCAACCGCTTGCTGCCCCAGCTTCCTCTACCTCTAGTGCAAATTGTGCTGGGGATTTCGCTTGGTTTTCTCCTTCCTCAAGGGAAATTTCATTTAGATACAGAGTTATTTTTGGCCTTGGTAATCGGGCCATTGCTCTTTCGGGAGGCTGAGGAAAGCAATATTACCAGTATTCTCAAGCACTGGCGAATCATTTTATATTTGATTTTTCCAGTTATCTTTATTTCAACGCTTGGTTTGGGCTATCTGGCCCATCTTCTCTGGGCTGCCTTGCCCTTTGCTGCCTGCCTTGCCGTAGGAGCCGCTTTGGGTCCAACAGACTTGGTTGCCTTTGCTTCCCTATCAGAACGTTTTTCCTTCCCCAAGCGGGTGGAAAATATCCTAAAAGGAGAGGGCTTGCTCAATGATGCTTCTGGTCTAGTTGCTTTTCGTGTGGCTCTTTTGGCCTGGACTACAGGAAGTTTTTCCCTAGGAAAAGCTAGTATATCCTTAGTTCTTTCCATTATCGGTGGTCTTGCCGTCGGGATGGCCAGCGCAGCCCTTAATCGCTGGTTGCATAAACTGCTGATGAGTGCCCAAGTATCAGATATTGCTAGTGAGCTCTTGCTGGAGCTGAGCCTACCCTTGGTTACCTTCTTTTTAGCAGAGGAAATCCATGTTTCAGGGATTATCGCAGTGGTCGTCGCAGGTATCTTTAAGGCTAGCCGCTTCAAGCGGATAACGCTTCTGGAAGCCCAGGTGGATTCGGTTACAGAAACCATCTGGAATACAGTGAACTTTATGCTCAATGGTTCTGTCTTTATCATTTTAGGGATCGAACTGAAGATGATTGCAGAGCCAATCTTAAAGAGCCCAATTTACGATAATCTCTTGCTACTCGTGAGCATTGTCCTTCTGACTTTCCTACTCTTTGCCCTTCGGTTTCTTATGCTGTTCACTTTTTACTTCATTCGAATCAGAAGATTGCACAAGAATGTTGGAAACTACCTGAAGGAAATGCTGCTGCTGACCTTTTCAGGTGTCAAAGGAACTGTCTCCATTGCGACTATTCTTTTGATTCCGAGTCAGTTGGAGCAAGATCATCCTTTGTTGCTTTTCTTGGTAGCAGGTGTGACCTTTCTTAGCTTTCTGACGGGTTTGCTCACACTTCCTCATCTGTCTGAGGAAAGAGAAGAAGAAAACGAGCACCTGATGCACATTGCTATTTTAAATGAAGTGGTGAGTGAGCTGGAAGCAGGCCTCAAGCAAACCAAGGCTAAGGCACCTCTCTATGCGGCTATTGACAATTACCATGGTCGTATCGAAAACCTAATCCTTGAACAGGAAGACAAGGCTACTCAGCGAGACTTGGCGGCTCTGAAATTATTGATTTTGAGTATCGAAAATGATGGTTTGGAGCAAGCTTTTGAGGAAGGAAAAATCAGCGATCGTAGCTATCATCTTTATCAGCGTTACCTACATAATATTGAGCAGGGCATCAATCGAAACTTAGTTTCTCGATTTACCTATATGTTTCTCGTTACACTGCGCGTATTGCGTATGTTGCTCCATGAGATCGTCACCCTTGGTGCTAGATGGCGCTCTTGGAGGCAGGGTGGAGCTAAGCATTTAACTGCTGAAGATATGGAGGATATAGCAGAGCTTTATCTGTCCAATACCGAAGTCATTATCGAAAGTTTGGAACATCTAAAAGGAATCTATAAGCCTTCTCTAATTACTTTTTTGCAGGAATCTCGACTAAGAGAAACGGAGATCATCGGTAGTGGTGCCTTCATTGAGCGTGTTATTGCGCGATTCAAGCCCAATAATATCTCAGAAATGATCTGGGGCTATTATTTGGAGAGAAAAATTATCTTTGAATATGAGAAAAAGAAATTGATCTCAAGTAGCTATGCTAAACGCCTGCGCCAAAATGTCAATAATTTAGAAAATTACTCACTGAAAGAAAGAGCCAATACTCTACCTTATGACATGGTTAATTACGCTAGAGAGCGCTAGAAGATAAGGCTATCCAGTGAGCTCCACTAAAAATTAAATAGAATTCAAAAAGAGAACGGCATGCTTTGTCCGTTCTCTTTTTGCTTTGTTTTAAAAAGTTTATCAAGACGCAGAGTTAAAGTCAGTTAGCTTTGGCTTTCATCCAGCTTAGTTTTTTCTGCTTCAGCCTTTTTGGCTGATTTGATGAGAATTTTTCCATTGCTAGTCATGATAGCTTTGAGATCTTTTTCGCTTGGATTTTCCAGATAGAAGTCAGTAATAGCATCTTCGATATGGTCTTGAATGGTGCGGCGCAGTGGGCGAGCGCCCATTTTCGGATCGTAGCCCAGATCAACTAGTTTTTCCTTGACTTTCTCCGTAACATCCAGATGAATGTCATTGGTTGCCAAACGTTGATTGACATCGTCTAGCATAAGGTTGACAATTTGCAGCAGATTGTCCTTGCTGAGTGGCTTGAATTCGATAATGCCGTCAAAGCGGTTCATAAACTCAGGACTGAAGAAGTTGCCCAATTCACCCAAGACGGAATTGGTACGGCCTTCACGAGCTGCTCCAAAGCCAACGCTGGCTTCAGCTTTGCCAGTTCCGGCATTGGATGTCATGATGATAATGGTGTCCTTGAAGCTGACAGTCCGGCCTTGACCATCGGTCAGGCGGCCATCATCTAGAACCTGCAGGAACATGTGCATAACATCAGGATGTGCTTTTTCCACCTCATCTAGCAGAATGAGTGAGTAGGGATTGCGGCGGACGCGCTCAGTCAATTGACCAGCTTCATCATAGCCGACATAGCCCGGAGGGGCACCGACCAGTTTAGCCACGCTGTGTTTCTCCATATATTCACTCATATCAAAGCGAATCATGCTGTCAGCCGATCCAAATAGCTCAATGGCTAGTTGCTTAGACAGCTCAGTCTTACCGACACCAGTAGGTCCGACAAAGAGGAAGCTGCCGATTGGGCGATTAGGACTTCCCAGTCCGACCCGGTTGCGGCGGATGGCCTTGGCAATCTTATCCACAGCATCGTCTTGACCGATGACATTGGCCTTTAGGTCGCTGGCGAGATTGACTAGTTGAGACTGTTCCTTTTCTTTGAGGTCGCCAACTGGGATATTAGTCTTTTGCTCTACAATGTGCTCAATCGTTTTCTCGCTGATAATCGGAGTATCCTTGTCTAGCACACTTGTCTGCTGGAGTTCCTTGTACTTGGCAATCTGATCACGGAAGTAAGCTGCTTTCTCGAAATCTTCGTCACGAGTTGCCTGAGCCTTGAGGTTTTCGGCCTCAATCAAACGTTGGTCAATGACCTTGGGATCAACAAAGTTGAGGGTCAGATTCATCTTAGAACCAGCCTCATCCAAGAGGTCAATAGCCTTGTCTGGCAGGAAGCGATCTTGGATGTAGCGGTTGGAGAGAAGGGCAGCAGCTTCAATGGCCGCATCCGTGTACTTGACGTGATGGTAGTCTTCGTATTTTTTCTGAATCCCTTTGAGGATGGTAATGGTTTCTTCAACAGTTGGCTCATCTACCTTAACTGGCTGCATGCGGCGTTCGAGGGCTGCATCTTTCTCGATGATACGGTATTCATTGAGGGTAGTCGCTCCAACCATTTGGAGTTCTCCGCGAGCTAGAGCTGGTTTGAGAATATTTCCGGCGTCCATATTGCCATCGCCAGCAGAACCCGCTCCGACAATTTCATGGATTTCATCAATGAAGAGAATGACATCTTGACGAGAGCGAATCTCGTCCATAAGCTTCTGCATCCGCTCTTCAAATTGGCCACGGATACCAGTCCCTTGTACTAGGCTGACAACGTCCAGGCGGATAACTTCCTTGCCTTGGAGTTTATGAGGCACATCCCCGTCCACAATCTTCTGGGCTAGGCCTTCGACCACAGCTGTTTTTCCGACACCGGGTTCCCCGATAAGGACAGGATTGTTCTTGGTGCGGCGGTTGAGGATCTCAATGACACGAGTAATCTCTTCGTCCCGACCGATGACAGGGTCAATTTCTCCTTTACGGGCGATCTCAGTCACATTGATACCAAACTCTTCTAGGAGACCTTTTGGCTTTTGCGGAGCCTGTTGGCGTGCTCCGCCTCCATGATTGGAATTGCCACCATAGCCACCGCTACCGTAGCCTCCTCCAGATTGAGTTGGCGGGATATTTGGATTTGGTTCTTGGGATTGTTGGAAATTACCAAGACTGTTAAAGAAATCGTCAATAGGATCAATTCCTTGGTTGTTAGCCTGAGTCAGTCCTCGAAAAAGGCTATTGTTAGGGTCTGTCTTCATGATTTGGTAGCAGTTTTGACAAAGGTCAATCTGCTGTTTATTTCCGTTTACATTTGTATAGAGATGGATGGTTGATTCATTGATTTTACAATTTTGACAAAGCATATTCTACCTCTTTCTTTGGCCGTAGATCCACCTATTTTTAAATGGTCAAAAATAGTCAAAGTATTATAGTTTCATTATATCAGTATTCTTGCACAATGCAAGAATTTACTACAAAATCCTCCCTGAGACTGATTTTTTGAGAAATTATAGTGCGAAAAGAGAAAAAAATGGTCTTTTACTGGTATTTCAGTTTCTTTTTATGGTAAAATAGGAGAGAAGCAAGTAAATAGGAGAAATAAAATGGAATCACATTTAGTTAGAATCATCAATCGTTTGGAAGCTATGGCCAAAGATGGTGGAAATTTAAAACGTAATTTTGAACGTGAAGGAGTAGTTGTTGCCGAAGTGGCGTACAGCTACGACGAAGAAAATGGACCAATTTTTACTCTGCGTGATGTGGCAGCGCGTGAGACTTATACTTTCGATAGTATTGACTTGATTGCCATGGAAATTTATGAATTATTATACTAAAAAGCAGGGTTCTGCTTTTTTATTTTGCTCGTCAAGCTCAGTCTTTAATCTTATAACTTTATATAAGAAAAATGTATAAGTGAGACAGAAGGATTTCTGATATAATGAATAAATATAGTGAAAAAGAAATGAGAAAAGAATGGCAAACATTATTGACGGGAAAGCTTTAGCGGAAAAGCTTCAAGCGAAACTTGCAGAAAAAACAGCAAAGTTAAAAGCAGAGACAGGTCAGGAACCTGGTTTAGTGGTGATTTTGGTGGGAGACAATCCAGCCAGTCAGGTTTATGTGAGAAATAAAGAGCGATCTGCTCTAGCTGCTGGCTTCCGCAGTGAAGTTGTGCGCCTGCCCGAGTCAACGAGTCAGGAAGAATTGTTGACCTTGATTGCTAAATATAATCAAGATCCAGCTTGGCACGGAATCCTAGTCCAGCTTCCTTTGCCAGCTCATATTGATGATGAAGCGGTTTTATTAGCCATTGATCCAGACAAGGATGTAGATGGCTTTCATCCAACCAATATGGGGCGACTTTGGTCAGGACATCCCTTGATGATCCCTTCTACACCAGCAGGAATCATGGAAATGTTCCGCGAATATAAGGTAGACTTGGAAGGAAAGAATGCGGTGGTGATTGGTCGTAGTAATATTGTCGGCAAACCTATGGCTCAGCTTCTGTTGTCTAAAAATGCGACCGTTACTTTGACGCACTCAAGGACCCATCATTTAGCAAAAATTGCAAAGAAAGCTGATATTTTGGTGGTGGCGATCGGACGAGGACATTTTGTAACCAAGGACTTTGTCAAGGAGGGAGCCGTCGTGATTGATGTCGGCATGAACCGGGATGAAAATGGCAAGTTGATTGGCGATGTTAAATTTGACGAAGTGGCAGAAGTGGCTAGTCTCATTACTCCAGTTCCAAAGGGAGTCGGACCGATGACGATTACCATGCTGATGGAGCAGACCTATCAAGCCTTTGTCAGAAGTTTGGAGAAATAATAGAAAAATAGCATTTGGCTGATCAATTTTCTCTTTCAATCGTTTTTGGTAATCTTGTCGCTAGTGGTATTAGACAAGAAACTATAGAGATAGGCTAAAGCGAGGCTGGATCAAACGTTCCCCCTCGTTTTCTCATAGGAGAATCTAGCTTTTTTATAGGTAGCCTGCCTGATTTTTCTAAATTTTGAAAACATAAGAGAAAACCGTGAAAGCGTTTGAAATTAGTTGGAAAATACAGTATAATAAGATTAGAAAAAGAATTAGAGGAGGCTTCTCATGGCAGTAAAAGATTTTATGACACGCAAGGTTGTATACATTAGCCCAGACACAACGATTGCGCATGCGGCAGATATTATGCGCGACCAAAAATTGCACCGCTTGCCCGTGATTGAAAATGATAAGCTGGTGGGCCTTGTGACAGAAGGAACAATTGCAGAAGCAAGTCCATCAAAGGCAACGAGCCTATCTATTTATGAAATGAACTATCTTCTGAATAAAACCAAGGTAAAAGATGTGATGATTCACGATGTCGTTACTATTTCCCAGTATGCTAGTCTGGAAGATGCGACTTATTTGATGCTGAAAAATAAAATTGGAATCTTACCAGTTGTTGACAATGAGCAGGTCTATGGAATCATTACAGATCGCGATATTTTCAAGGCTTTTCTAGAAGTTTCTGGTTATGGCGAAAAGGGCGTTCGGATGCGCTTTGTCACGGAAGACGAGGTTGGTGTCCTATCGCATATTATCGCATTACTTGTCGAAGAAAACCTCAATATTTCAAACACGGTCAATATTCCTCGTAAGGACGGTAAAGTTGTCATTGAGGTACAAATTGACGGAGACATTGACTTGGCTTCCTTGAAGTCCAAGTTTGAAGCACACAATATAAAAGTAGAAGATATTACCCGCACCAGTGCAAAAATTTTATAAAGTTAGAGAGAGTGGGACAGAAATCGGTAATTCGTTAGAATTCGATTTCGTCGTCCCACCTCCGCACAGTTGAGTAGGGCTGTAAAAGCTGATGAAATCAGCGTAGTAGAGCCCACTCAACCACTGCGTCTTGCTCGACAATCCAAAGACAATTGATAGGCTAGGACTTTTGTCCCAGCCTCTTTTATTTTCTTGCCAATTGGCTTCCTAAGATGGTATAATCAAGGAACTGCAATCAATGTAGAGGAGAAAAGATGAGTATTTTAGAAGTAAAAAATCTCAGCCACGGTTTTGGAGACCGGGCTATTTTTGAGGATGTATCCTTCCGCCTGCTTAAGGGTGAGCATATCGGCCTAGTCGGTGCCAATGGTGAGGGGAAGTCAACCTTTATGAGTATTGTGACGGGTAAAATGCTGCCGGATGAGGGCAAGGTCGAGTGGTCCAAGTATGTGACGGCTGGCTATCTGGACCAGCATGCTGTATTGGAGCAGGGCCAAACTGTCCGCGATGTGCTGCGGACAGCCTTTGACGAGCTGTTCAAGACCGAGGCCCGCATCAATGAAATCTATATGAGCATGGCTGAGGATGGAGCGGATGTGGATGCCCTCATGGAAGAAGTAGGCGAACTGCAGGACCGCTTGGAGAGCCGGGATTTCTATACGCTAGATGCCAAGATTGACGAAGTTGCGCGGGCACTAGGTGTTATGGACTATGGTATGGAGAGTGATGTGACGGAGCTATCTGGTGGGCAACGGACCAAGGTTCTCTTGGCTAAGCTGCTTCTGGAAAAGCCAGATATCCTGCTTTTGGACGAGCCAACCAACTATCTAGATGCGGAGCATATTGACTGGCTCAAGCGCTACCTCCAAAACTATGAAAACGCCTTTGTCCTGATCTCCCACGATATTCCTTTCTTGAATGATGTGATCAATATCGTCTACCATGTGGAAAATCAGCAGTTGACCCGCTATTCTGGAGATTATTACCAGTTCTTAGAAGTCTATGAGATGAAAAAATCTCAGCTGGAAGCAGCCTATGAACGCCAGCAGAAGGAAATTGCGGACCTTAAGGACTTTGTGGCCCGCAACAAAGCCCGTGTGGCGACTCGTAATATGGCCATGTCTCGCCAAAAGAAACTGGATAAGATGGATATTATTGAGCTGCAAAGTGAGAAACCAAAACCTTCCTTTGATTTCAAATCAGCCCGTACACCTGGCCGCTTTATCTTCCAAGCCAAGGATTTGCAGATTGGGTATGACCGTCCACTGACTCAGCCTCTTAATCTTACCTTTGAGCGCAATCAGAAGGTGGCTATCATCGGGGCAAATGGGATCGGAAAAACCACTCTTCTTAAGAGTCTACTAGGTATTATCCCACCAATCGCTGGGGAAGTTGAGCGTGGGGACTATCTGGAGCTGGGTTATTTCGAGCAGGAAGTCGAAGGCGGCAATCGTCAGACACCGCTGGAAGCAGTCTGGAATGCCTTTCCAGCCCTCAATCAGGCAGAAGTTCGAGCTGCTCTAGCCAGATGTGGCTTGACTTCCAAGCATATCGAGAGCCAGATCCAGGTTCTTTCAGGTGGAGAGCAGGCCAAGGTCCGCCTTTGTCTCCTCATGAATCGAGAAAATAATGTTCTGGTGCTGGACGAGCCGACCAACCACTTGGATGTAGATGCTAAGGAGGAGCTTAAGCGTGCTCTAAAAGAATACAAGGGCAGCATTCTCATGGTCTGCCACGAGCCTGATTTCTATGAAGGCTGGATGGATCAGATCTGGGATTTCAATCAACTAACTTAAAAAGCTATTAAGGCGGTTTTGCTTGCAGAGACGAGGGTGTCTTCTCAGTTACTTGCAAGCAGCCGCTTTTAATAGCTTTAGTTTTTAACGTCATATAGTTGCAAATGCAACTGTCTTGTGTTATAATTCTTCTTGTCGGGAGTTTTGAATTTTCTGTAAGATATGATCCAACTGAAAGAGTTCAGACGATGTTAGTTGATGCAGACCAGCTTGAATATATCTGTCTTCGTAGCCAATCAGCTTATCATATACTTTTAGTGCAGGAGTCAGTGGATAGAGCTCCTTGAACTTCTTATTTTCTTGCTTGGTTTTCTTGACAATCAAGCCCCTTTCTTCCAGCTTTCTTAGAGACCGGCTTAGAGTAGTCTTGTCAATCTGAACCAGCTCTGCCAGCTGAGATTGATGGATGGCGGGATGTTCGACAATACGAGTAAGAATGAGAAAGAGATTATTATCAAGCCCGTATTGGCTAGCTTCTTGATTCATTTTCATCATGGCTTGACGGGAGATGAATCCCATTTGACGAAATAACTGACGGTAATCCATAAGAACTCCTTTGATAGTTGCATTTACAATGATTATATAATAAAGCAAGGACGGAAACAAGCATGTGGCATAAAAAATATTTGCAAGAGTTGGACACGCTGGAGTTTTACAAGCTTTTAAAACTGCGAATCGATACCTTTGTCGTCGAGCAAGAGCGAATCTACCATGAATTGGATGAAAAAGACTTAAAAGCTGTTCACATTTTTCATGTTAATAAACAAGAGGAAGTAGATGCCTATGTTCGCGTGTTTGAGGAAGCTGAAAAAGTCGTTTTTGGTCGACTTGTGACGGCCCCGTCAGCCAGGGGAAAGGGCCTAGGGAATAGATTGGTAGAGGAAATCTTGATTCTTTGTAAGAAAAAGTGGCCGAGAAAAATGATTGAGATTGAAGCTCAGGAGCAAGTCGTGGGCCTTTATGAAAAATTCGGTTTTGTGACTCAAGGAGAGCCTTTTATCTTTGAATCAACGCCTCATATCAAGATGATTTACAAAAAATGAAAAAATCCAGTTGAAGAACCGCTCATAGTGACGGTGTATCAACTGGATTTTTCTTTCTTAAAACATAGAGTATTCATCAGCTAACATGACCGTCTCTCTGCCGTTATTATCCACAACGTAGATCATGCGAGGGTAGAATGGGTCAAATTTATAGGTGAAATCAAAGGAGATGAGTGTATCAAGATGGTCCTCAGAAAAGCGAAAAGTCAGCTTCCCTTCGTTATTGATCAATTCGAAGCGAATCAGATTATTCAAAGGGAAAACATCTTTGAGGAAGTTGTCGATGATGTACCAGAAAGTGTCAATCACATCATCTGGAAGGCTAGTGATGGCGCCAAAGCTGGCATAGCGACCACGTGTATTGGTAAAAGCCATGAGACTCACTCCTTTCTAGAAATTTGCTGTGGAGGACCAGAAATTGGTCCTCTAGTGCTTTACTAGCAGCATTGATGGTTCTATCATACAAGAAATAAGTAGGAATTGCAAGAAATTGCTTCCTTGCTGGACGAAGGTCTTTTGAGAAAGAAAACAAGAAAAAAGAGCTTGCGCTCTTTGACAACTTTATCGATTCTTTAGTTCAACATAACGTTTGTACCAAATATTGACATAAGCATCTGAAAATGGACCTCTTCCGTTGTTAATCCAATCAACTAGGATTTTGACATTTTCTTTGAGAATGAAATCCAAATCATCAGAATAGTGCATCTGTTTTTTGTGACGTTCATATTCTTCTACATCCAACAGGCGTTTTTCACCATCAGCAAAGACTTTGACGTCTAAATCATAGTCAATGTATTTTAGAGCTTCATTATCCAGATAGTAAGGACTGGCTAGGTTGCAGTAGTATGAAGTTCCATTGTCTCGAATCATGGCAATGATATTAAACCAATATTTTTTATGAAAATAGACAATGGCAGGTTCACGTGTTACCCAACGTCGGCCATCACTTTCTGTTACCAGTGTGTGGTCATTAACGCCAATAATGGCGTTTTCTGTTGTCTTTAGTACCATGGTATCTCGCCAGGTGCGGTGAAGATTCCCATCATGCTTATAACTTTGAATTGTAATAAAGTCGCCTTCTTTGGGAAGTTTCATAACCTACCAACTTTCTACAATTTTTAAGTTTATCCTCTTTATTGTAACATATTTTCATAAAAATGCCTAAGTTTTCATAGAAAATCTTAAAGATATTCTCTTAGAGCGCTGGCAATGTCCGAAAAATCATACCCTTTGCGGGCCAAAGCTTGGGTCAGACGCTGTTTTAAGTCGTAGCCATCATACTTTTTTGAGTACTTGCGGTATTGCTTATCTAGCTCTTTATAGAGCAGCTCTTGTTGATTTTCCTGGTCTTCTTCGATGTCTAGATGATGGAAGGCCTCTTTGGCTTGGCTATATGAAAATCCTTTGTTTATCAGGGCTTGGAGGATTTTATCCTGTAGCGCCTTGCTGGGAAGCTTTCCCTGGTATTTCTTTAAAAGTTTCTCAGCAACTCGCTCGGCTACTTCAGTGAAATCAAACTGGCTCAATTCTTCTTCAATGATAGTGGCAGAAATCCCTTTTTGACTGAGTTTTTGCTTGAGAACAAAAGCGCCCTTGTCGCCAGTGAGAAGGTTGGATTGGATAAAAGAATTAGCATATTTTCTGTCGTTGATCCAATTATCCTTTTTTAGATTGTCCAAGACCTGACTGATGATTTCTGGTTGGATGTCGTGCTGCGTTAAGTAGTCTTTGACTTCCTTGGCTGTTCTTTGCTTGAAGGAGAGATGGTAGAGGGCTAGATTTTTTCCATAGGAAAATTGGGCGTAAGTTTGAATCTCTTTTAACTCTTGCTCCGTGATTTCCATCCCTTTAGATAGCATGAAGCGGACGATAGTGTCTTCTGTAATATAGAGCTTTTCACTGTCGTCTAACTCCAAGAGGTAGAGTCTTTTTTTCTTTTCGATTTTTGTGATTTCCATAGGGGATTTGGTAAAGTCCTTTCTTTTAACCAAATGCTTCAAAGGCAGCTATCAAGCGCAGTTTGTCTGTATCAACATCTTTCCGGCCATAGTAGTCGAGAAAGAGCTCTGCGTATTGGGGGTCAGATAAATTATAAGTAAGAGACCAGATGGCCCAGTAAAGGTCAATGTGGCGATCACTGAGGCCAGCGAGTCCAACGTCAATGAAGCAGGAAAAGCTTGCTGCGTCTTTCAGAATGAAATTGGGCAAACAAGCGTCTCCGTGAATCAAGGCATCCGCCGTTAGTAAGTGTCCCTGCTCTTGGATAAGCTGGTATGCTTCCTCACGACTTTGGATGTGAAATTGAGGCAGCAAGGCTTTTTGATAAAAGCAACCTTTCCGATAATTATGCTCTGCTTGCTCTTTATAGTGTTGGAGACGATGCTGGATTGGGAAATGCTGGGGTTGGATGCTGTGAAGTCTTTTGAGTGCGGCAGCCATTGTTTGGCAAAGCTCTTCTGGCTGTTGAAGAAAGGCTAGGGCATCCTTGCCCTCGGCTTCTCTAGTCAGCAGATAGTCATGGTCTGCTGATAGGTAGTGAATGACAGGCACACCGAGTTCTTGCTTCTCAAACCATTTGGCAAGTGTGGCTTCTTGGGATAACTTGCCTTTTTGGTCGATTTTCAAATAATAGCCCGTATCAGCATAGAAAACACGGGCGCTTGAATGTGAGGAGCTGTCGTAAAAGTTGGCTCCCTCTAGATAAGTTCGGATTTGCTCAGGGAAATGTGCGAGTGGAAGAGATATTTTTTCTGCTTTCATACTTTTATTGTAACATATTCTCAACGAATCGACTCTAGCATGGTATAATAGAGGCATGAATGTAAAAGTGAAGCAAAGAATCCCTCTCAAAATCAAGAAAATGGGAATCAATGGGGAAGGGATTGGATTTTATAAGAAAACGCTGGTCTTTGTACCAGGAGCTTTGAAAGGTGAAGAAGTCTACTGTCAGGTGACCAAGGTGCAGCGGAATTTTATCGAGGCCAAGCTCTTAACCATTAATAAGCGGTCAAAATTTCGGGTGGAAGCGCCTTGTGAGATTTATGAAAGCTGCGGAGGCTGTCAAATCATGCACCTCCACTATGACAAGCAGTTGGAGTTTAAAGAAGATTTGCTGCGTCAGGCTCTGAAAAAGTTTGCGCCAGCTGGCTATGAAAACTATGAGATTCGTCCTACTATTGGTATGCAGGAGTCACTTTATTACCGGGCCAAGCTGCAGTTTCAGACTCGGAAGTTCAAGGATGAAGTCAAGGCGGGGCTCTATGCCCAGAACTCCCACTATCTGGTCTCGCTGAAAAATTGTTTGGTTCAGGACAAGGTGACGCAGGCTATTGTCAATAAGGTAGCTCGGCTTTTAGGCAAGTACAGGCTGCCCATCTATGATGAGAGAAAGACTGCTGGAGTACGTACCGTCATGATTCGCAGAGCCAGAAAAACGGGTCAGGTGCAGATGATTTTTGTGACAGGGCGCAAGTTAGACTTTTCTCCAGTCGTTCGAGACCTAGTGGCTGAATTTCCAGAGCTGGAGACAGTTGCAGTTAATTATCATACGAGCAAGTCCAGTGAGATTTATGGGGATAAGACAGAGATTATCTGGGGCGAGGAAGCCATCCAAGAAGGTGTGCTGGACTATGAGTTTTCCTTGTCGCCTCGGGCTTTTTATCAGCTCAATCCTGAGCAGACAGAGGTGCTTTATGCGGAAGCAGTCAAGGCTTTGGATGTGACGGCTGAGGACCATTTGATCGATGCCTATTGCGGAGTGGGGACCATCGGCTTTGCCTTTGCGAAAAGGGTCAAGTCTCTGCGTGGTATGGATATTATCCCTGAGGCCATTGAAGACGCTAAGCGCAATGCGAAACAGATGGGCTTTGATAATACACTTTACGAGGCTGGAACGGCAGAGGAGATTATTCCTCGCTGGTATGCTGAGGGTTATCGGGCGGATGCCTTGATTGTCGATCCGCCACGAACTGGTCTGGATGATAAGCTGCTGGAGACGATTGTCCGCTATGCACCTGAAAAGATGGTTTATGTTTCCTGCAATGTCTCAACTCTGGCTCGGGATTTGGTCAAGCTCTGTCAGGTCTACGATGTCCACTATATCCAGTCGGTTGATATGTTTCCGCATACCGCTCGGACCGAAGCAGTGGTGAAATTGGTCAAAAAAGTATATTGATGTGAACGTCTGTTTGGATGTCGACTGCGTAGAGAAAAAATAGATACGTCAGTAATAAATTAACTTAACGAGAACATTTTAATAAGTGTTCTCGCTTTTTTATTTTCAGGAGGAAAGCATGTAAAAGGAAGAATAGGTATCACTACAAATCATAGTGTGCCATCTCATGGCTATCATGGGAATAAATATTGAGAAAGCAACTCAGTTAATTGCTGAAATGGAAGAGTCAGGGCTAATCCAATTTGATGAGTTAGGAAATGTCGGTTTATTAGTGTTGGAGGGACAATCATGAACCTACCCCGTCTTAAATTCAGACGGGGTAGTGTTCAAAAAACACTAGGGAGGTATCAAAATCAGCCGGAGTAGGTCTTAAATTCAGCCACTAGTGAGACTGAAGTTAGTGAGACTGAAGTTAGTGAGACTGATATGAGTGAAACTAAAGGGAGTGAGTCTGTCATTGAGGACGAGGAGGAGAAAGAAAGTCAAACAAGTAGGAAAAGCGACAATGAACATTTTCATCGAAAGGTGGACCGATTCACAAGATACGACAGAGATTATATTTGGGGATTGGTTAACGACCAGTTGAGACAATGATTTCATTTATTTTTTATTTACTAGTTTATTAAAATGGTCAGTATAGTGTAATTTTAACTTGTCTTCTCTTAAAATATCGAATACTTGTATGGCCTGTTTCATTTTTTCAATTCCACTACTTAATTGGCGTTTAAATTCATAGTAGCCAGTTGCATAGAGAAAAACTGTCTGTTCATAGAAGTTCAATTCATTATCTAATAATGTTTTTATCTCACTAATTAAATAGCAACAATTAGAAAATTTTTCCTCATCTATACTAAGAATTAAACAATTTATAGCAAGTTGAGCGACCATTCGTTTATTGGTTTTATTCAGAGAAGAGTAGAGATAATTCTTTAGCAGTTCCTTTGTCAATAAGAAGTAGGAATTGTAGTTAATTGTTCGTACACAGTTACCAAATAGAACGATCTCATAGTAACCCCATTTTTCGACTTTAAAAAGATAGTCTATTAATTGAAGTAATTCTTCATCTGATGGACTGATCCTCGAATCCATTGTGTGTAGAATGGATTTTATCATAGTTTTCTCTAAAGGATCTAGAGTGTAATTTGTAGTGTCAGATAGTAGGCACGTTATATTATCGATACTTTGTGATGAGTATTGTTTACGAATATATTGAACTAGGTTAGCAAATGATCCAATCTTGGTGTAGTCTTCATCGTGTAAAATAAGAAACTCTTCTAGGGTAATGTGCAACTTGTCTAAAATATTGATAAGCCTAATACAAGATATTTCTGATTCTCCACGTTCGAATCGAGATATTTGAGATTTAGAAAGATGCTCGTCAGCAACGGAAGATAAACTGATCTGTTTTCCTTTACGAACTTTTCTGAGTGTGATGCCAAGTTTTGATTTCATAATTTTCCCATTTTCCTAACAAAAAAAGTAATTGATCTTTATTTATTGTACAATAAATAAAAACTGAAAGGAAGTCTAAATATGAAAATGGCTATTGGTGGAGAGTACTACAACTTATATACAAAAAGGAAATGAGGTGTAAAGAAAATGAAGAAAGAAAATGAAGATGTGATTTCAACAGCAGCCTCACTAGGGGTGATGATTGGAATAGTGTTTGCAATTTTTTTAGATTTTCCAGTTGAATATGGTATTTCTTTAGGATTGTTGAATGGAATATTATTGGGTTCGCTGATTTTTTACAAAAAACGATAAGAATTAAGCATAATTTCTTGCTGTAAACTAAGGAGTAGAGATGGCTATAGTTGAAATTATTAATGTAACAAAAAGCTTTAAAGATACTGAAGTTATTCATAACACTTCATTTTATTTAAAGAAGGGAAAAATATATGGTTTTGTTGGACCAAATGGAGCTGGAAAAACTACAATTATCAAAATGATTCTAGGGATTTTAAAACCAGATTCTGGGGAAATAACTATTTTTAATCAAACCGTAGAACAGAATTCTGAAAATATATTATCTAGGATAGGATTAGTTTTGGGACCTTCATTTTATGGTCATCTTGATGCTTATAAAAATTTGAAGTTAATAGCGAATATGAAAGGGTTTAGTTTATATATTGAAAAACTTAATGAATATCTATCAATGGTAGGATTAAAAGATGTTATTCTCAAGGGAAAGACAACACGAACCGAAGCAGTCGTGAAATTGGTCAAAAAAGACAAGTAAAAGAGCGATTTGTTTAGAAACAAGCCTAAATGAACAGCAAAAACCTGCAGAATTCTGCAGGTTTTTGAGTTAGAGGATTATAGCTTGATTTCAGTATTTTGGAGGACCTTCTGAGCATCGGCAACGATTGTGTCGAGAATTTCTCTACACGGACGAATTTCCTTGACTAAGCCTGCGATTTGGCCACTCATCATAGAGCCATGTACGGTATCTCCTTCGTAAACAGCTTTAGAAAGAGAACCGATGGTGATTTCTTCGAGTTCGTCACGATTGGTGCCTTTGTTTTCTAGTTCGATATAGTGGTCAGTCATTTCATTGCGGATACAACGAACTGGTGCACCAGCAATACGACCAGTAACGGCAGTAGCAGTGTCATTGGCTGTGACAATAGCATCCTTGTAGCCTGCTGAAATTGGACATTCTTCAGAAGCTAGGAAGATCGTTCCCATCTGAACCCCTTGTGCACCGAGGACAAAGGCAGCAGCGAGACCACGACCATCGGCAACCCCACCTGCAGCGATGACTGGAATATCAACTGAGTCAACAATCTGAGGAATGAGAGCCATAGTATTGGTTTCACCGATGTGGCCACCAGCTTCAGAACCTTCAGCAATCACGGCATCAACTCCGAGCTCTTGCATTTTTTGTGCGTGTTTGACACTGGCAATAACAGGGATTACCTTGATACCTGCCTCTTTCAGATAAGGCATGATGAATTTTGGTGTACCAGCCCCAGTCGTTACGACAGGAACTTTTTCTTCAATGATGACTGTCACAATATCCTTGATATTTTTCATCATAAGCATAACATTGACGGCAAATGGCTTGTCAGTCAATTTACGCAGTTCACGGATTTCTTCGCGCAACTGCTCACCCGTCATTCCACCCGAAGCAATGATTCCCAGTCCGCCAGCTTCTGAAACAGCTGCCGCCAGTTGGTAGTGGGAAATCTGAGCCATAGCACCTTGGAAAATAGGGTACTTGATGTTCAACAATTTTGTAATAGACATAGGACATCTCCTTTATTCTGTATTTAAAATCATTATATCACTATAATAAAGCGTTTTCAATGAAGCTGTAATCTGGCAAAAGGCAGGAGTTTGTGAAAGAAATCTCAGAAATTCTTGATAGAACTGGCTTTTTCTTGTGAAACTCTGTTTATCAGTGTCCTTATAACAATAACTTATAGTCTATTAGAATTTGTTATATTCTCTAAGACCGAATTTGAGCAAGTGTGAGAGGGATTTTTATAGGACGCATCTTTTGTGATATAATAGTAAAAAATACACGGAGGTAGGGCATATGGATAATGTGATTGATTTGTCTATTCCAGTGGCAGAAGTGATTGAAAAGCAGCCCGAGGTCTTGGATGTCTTGGTCGAGTTGGGCTTTAAGCCTCTGGCCAATCCTGTCATGCGCAATACAGTCGGGCGCGTGGTTTCTATCAAAAAAGGCGCTGGTATGAACGGCATTGACCTGAATAAAATCAAGCAAACTCTGGAATTAAACGGCTATGAAGTGGTGGGGATTTAGGCATGGCTACTGAACGCATTGAAGTCCTCAAGTCTATCTTGCTGGATCTACATAACGGAGCTTCTGCAGAGTCCGTTCAGGAGCTCTTCAACGAGCATTTTGCAGGTGTATCCGCTATTGAGATCAGCTTGATGGAGCATGAGCTGATCTCAATAGCGGATACGGGAGTGACCTTTGAAGATGTCATGTCCCTCTGCAATGTCCATGCCAACCTCTTTAAAGGTGCCATTCAGGATGTGGAGGTGGCTGATACCGACCATCCAGGCCATCCTGTTCAGGTTTTCAAGCAGGAAAATCTAGCGCTTCGGGCTGCCCTCATGCGGGTTCGCAGGCTCCTATCCACCTATGAAAGCACAGAAGATGAGGAGCTTCTTCCAGAAATCCGCAAGGGACTCCAGCGCCAGCTGGGTTTGGTGGGGCAGTTTGATATCCACTATCAGCGCAAGGAAGAGCTCATGTTTCCCATCATGGAGAGCTACGGCCATGATTCGCCGCCCAAGGTCATGTGGGGGGTAGATGACCAGATTCGAGATCTTTTCCAAGAGGCTAAGTCTGCTGCAGAGCAGCTGCCTGATACTTCGATTGAAGAAGTTAAGGACAAGTTTGAGGTTTTTGCGGCTGAGTTTGAAGCTATGATTTTCAAGGAAGAATCCATCCTTCTTATGATTCTCCTCGAATCCTTTACTCAGGATGACTGGCTCAAGCTTGCTGATGAGAGCGATGCTTATGGTTATGCTATCATCAAGCCGACGGAGAAATGGATTCCTGCGCGCCACTCATTCTCGGAGGAGGAAACTAGGGATGCTGCTGATGAAGGAAGCGAAGCGCCAGCCAGCACGGAGCAGACTAGTGATGGCAGATTTCAGCAGGTTATTGATACGCCGGATGGTCAGGTCACCATTTCCTTTAAGCCTAAGGAAAAGAAGGAGCAAGCCTTTAATCGGGACTCCCAGCAGCCTTTTGGTCATGGCTATCTGTCGGTGGTGGAGGCCAATCTGATTTTGGACCATCTGCCCATGGAGATTACCTTTGTCAATAAGGACGATATTTTCCAGTATTATAATGACAGCGTGCCAGCGGACGAGATGATTTTCAAGCGGACGCCGTCCCAGATAGGACGCAATGTCGAGCTCTGTCACCCGCCCAAGTTTTTGGACAAGGTGCGGCGGATTTTCAAGGCTCTGCGCGAGGGAGAGCGGGACAAGTTTGAGATGTGGTTCAAGTCGGAATCGCGGGGCAAGTTTGTCCATGTGACCTATGCGGCAGTGCGAGATGAGGCTGGTGAATTTCAGGGGGTGCTGGAATATGTGCAGGACATTCAGCCCTTCCGTGATATTGACAGTGATTTTTACCGAGATTTGGACTAGGCATTTGCAGTTAGAAAGTGAGAAAAATGAGTTACGAACAGGAATTTTTACAGGAGTTTGAAGCTTGGGTCAAGACCCAGGTCATGATTAACGAGATGGCCCTCAAGGAGAGTCAGGCGGTCTACGAGGCGGACCAGGACGAGCGGGCTAAGGAAGCAGCCATTCGCTATGAAAGTCGTCTCGATGCCTACCAGTTCCTTTTAGGGAAATTCGCCAACTATCAGGCGGGCAAAGGCTTCCACGACCTGCCAGACGGACTTTTGGATGAGAGAAATTATTGATTTTTCGCTGGAAAGGTGATAGAATAGGTTCATCAGAGGTGTTTTGAGTCAAGCATTTTACAGAAAGTGGCGGTGCTGAGAAGTCCACAAATGTGTCAAAGCTGGTTGCTGATGAGATGATAAATTGAAATAAAATTATGTCTTTTTGTTTACGTTTAGGACTAGGCAGCGAGTTGCAGGCTGTACTCGAGTACGCCAAAGCGAGCTAACGACGTCATAAAGGTGAAACAAGAAGACAAGAGTTGCGGGCCTTGCCCGAAATTGGGTGGTACCGCGGATAAGCACATTCGTCCCTTTCTAGTCTGACTAGGAAGGGATTGTTTTTATGTTGCGGAAAGGAGGTTTGAATGAAACTTCTTGAACCTTATAATGGCAAAGAATTGCCAAAGTTGGAAACTGAGCGTTTGATATTGCGTCAGCGAACAGCAGATGATGTGGAGGATATGTTTGCTTATGCTGGTCTGCCTGAAGTCTGTTATCCAGCTGGATTTCCTCCTGTAGATAGCTTGGAAGCAGAGCGTGACTATTTTGAAAATCGCTATTTTGAAAATCTAGAAAAGAAGGAACTTCCGTCTGGCTATGGCATTACAGTTAAGGGAGATGACCGAGTCATTGGCTCTTGTGACTTCAATCATCGCCATGAAGATGATGTCTTTGAAATTGGCTACCTCCTGCATCCAGATTATTGGGGGAAGGGTTATGTACCAGAGGCCGTCAGTGCTTTGATAGAAGTTGCTTTTACCATTCTTAAACTCCACAAGGTTGAAATTCGATGCTTTGATTACAATAAACAAAGTCAGCGAGTCGCTGAGAAACTTGGTTTCACTCTTGAAGCTCGCATCCGAGACCGCAAAGATGCCCAAGGCAATCGCTGTGCAGAGTTGGCTTATGGATTGCTGAGGAGGGAGTGGGAGTAATGAAAAAGTTTAACTTATGTATAAAATTGATTGCTATTTTGCCTATATTATCAGTTGTTTCATTGTTACTTGTGGCTACTTGTTTCTTTTTGATTTCTTTGATATCATCAGAATCTCAGTTAAATATAGTTGAAATTTTATTAATTATAATTTTTTCAATTTATGGAGTAAGATTATGTTTTCTTTTAAGAAATACAAAGATAAAAATTATAAGCTATTTTCTTATTAGTTTAACAACGACTTTGATATTTTATATGACTCCATATAAACCAATATTGCTTTTACAATTGGTTCCTGTTCTTTATTTCGTACTTAATGAAGAACCAATAGCAATTGGTTTGAAGCGGGTGATTAAGAAGAGTAATTGTACACTATTTTTCTTCAATGTTCTCGACGTTTGCTATATGTTATTTTTATATTTTTTACAACATAAAGAAGAGTTAGTTTTTAATATTTTTAATGATTTGTTAAAGAAGATCAATATAGATACAAATATTAATACTGTGTTCGCCTTTTTATTGGGATTCCTAATTTTTCTGCTTTTTCCTTTATTCAGATCTATAGTTGCTATTAACATCTATAAACAATCTAATAATATAACGTTAGATAAAGGTAAAACACTGTGGAATAAATATTTTTCATATTACTTAATCTCATTAATTATATTTTCCTTTAGTTTTACTCTGATTATAAATTATAATGATTATGGTACTATGTTGCTCTACTCTTTTATTATTTTTTTGATTCATTCTTTTTTAAACAGTATTTCTTGGATCTTGTACATTGAACATACAGATTTGAACAATGAAAATAAAAAAGATGTGATTGCAGCATGGGTATTGATTATTCTTTTAATTCTTTCTTTAATTGTTTTTGATAAAATTGAAAATGACTCAATAGGAATTCTTACTTGGTTTTTACCAATATTAATCCCAAGTTTGATTGGAGGAATTGATGTATTATGGCAATCAGAATCAAAGTCGAATCTAAATAGTCATACTATAGATGTTAAACCTACTTTGAAAATGAGACGTCATTTATACTGGTTACAAATGAATATTTTTAATACTTTACTCACAATGAATATTATATTCTCTATGTTTACTAATAAGGTGGTATCGAGTGACAATATAATAAGGGAAGAGAATATAGCAAAAATTCACTTAAAAAAATTTCTTATTAACGTAATGAAAATAGAGCGTCAATATGATTTGATTTTAAATTTACTTAGTTCATTTATATTGATTTTATTTTCAGTTATCATTGCATTGCTTTTAAGTAAAGTAATCTGTTTTCTTTTAAGAAAAACTTATTTAGATCCATCAAAAGGGTATTTTAACTAGTAAAAATTAATAAAGGAGAACACACATGTCTAAAGAACTTTCACCTAAATACAATCCAGCCGAGGTTGAGGCTGGTCGTTACCAAAAATGGCTTGATGCTGATGTTTTCAAGCCTTCAGGCGATCAAAAGGCTAAGCCTTATTCAATCGTTATTCCACCACCAAACGTAACTGGTAAACTTCACCTTGGTCACGCTTGGGATACGACTTTGCAAGATATCATCATCCGTCAAAAACGTATGCAAGGTTTTGATACCCTTTGGCTTCCAGGGATGGACCACGCGGGGATTGCGACTCAGGCTAAGGTTGAGGAGCGCTTGCGTGGTGAGGGCATTAGCCGTTATGACCTTGGTCGTGAAAAATTCCTCGATAAAGTCTGGGAATGGAAAGACGAATATGCGACGACCATCAAGGAACAATGGGGCAAGATGGGGCTCTCTGTAGACTACTCTCGTGAGCGTTTCACCCTCGACGAAGGTTTGTCAAAAGCCGTTCGCAAGGTCTTTGTCGAGCTATACAAGAAAGGCTGGATCTATCGTGGTGAGTTTATCATCAACTGGGACCCAGCAGCTCGCACAGCTCTTTCTGATATCGAGGTGATTCACAAGGATGTCGAAGGTGCCTTCTACCACATGAACTACATGCTGGAAGACGGTTCACGCGCTCTTGAAGTAGCGACCACTCGTCCTGAGACCATGTTTGGGGACGTTGCCGTTGCTGTCAATCCAGAAGACCCACGCTACAAGGACTTAATTGGTAAAAACGTCATCCTTCCAATCGCTAATAAATTGATTCCGATTGTTGGAGACGAACATGCTGATCCAGAGTTTGGTACGGGTGTCGTGAAAATCACACCTGCCCATGATCCAAACGACTTCTTGGTTGGTCAACGTCACAATTTGCCACAAGTCAACGTCATGAACGACGACGGAACCATGAATGACTTGGCCTTTGAATTTGCAGGCATGGACCGTTTCGAAGCTCGTAAGGCAGTCGTTGCCAAGTTGGAAGAAATCGGTGCCCTCGTTAAAATCGAAAAACGTGTCCACAGTGTTGGTCACTCAGAGCGTACAGGTGTTGTGGTTGAGCCACGCTTGTCTACGCAATGGTTCGTCAAGATGGACCAATTGGCTAAGAATGCTATTGCCAACCAAGACACAGAGGACAAGGTAGAATTCTACCCACCTCGTTTCAACGATACCTTCCTCCAATGGATGGAAAATGTCCACGACTGGGTAATCTCTCGTCAGCTCTGGTGGGGTCACCAAATCCCTGCTTGGTACAATGCTGAGGGTGAAATGTACGTCGGTGAAGAAGCTCCAGAAGGTGACGGATGGACTCAGGACGAAGACGTCTTGGATACTTGGTTCAGTTCTGCCCTCTGGCCATTCTCAACTATGGGCTGGCCTGATGTTGACTCAGAAGACTTCAAACGTTATTATCCAACATCAACTTTGGTGACTGGTTATG
>CAURCE010000014.1:0-33290 GCA_963523365.1 uncultured Streptococcus sp. | reverse complement strand
GTCTTGCTCGACAATCCAAAGACAATTGAGAGGCTAGGACTTTTGTCCCAGACTCAATCAAATGTTAAAACTTAGACAAGGCTTTTATTTGCTGGCCCTTTTCGTCGAAATTGTCTGGGCTCAGCCATTTCTCCAAACGACTCTTAACGGCCGACCAATCCCTGTCAATCATAGACAGCCAGTCCGTGTCTCGGTTGCGCCCTTTATAGACGACTGCCTGACGGAACCTACCTTCGTAGGTAAAGCCAAGCCGCTCTGCTGCCCGTCTTGACGGCTGATTGAGTGCATCGCACTTCCATTCGTAGCGGCGATACTCCAGCTCTTCAAAGACATAGCGTGCCAATAAGTACTGGGCTTCTGTAGCCAGTCTGGTGCGCTTCAGCTGCGGTGAATAGGTCACAGCACCTACTTCAATCACACGATTGCCTCGGTCAATTCTCATTAAAGCAAAGGTTCCCAGCGCCTTGCCGCTCTCCTTGTCCACAATGGCATAGTGGAAACGATCCTGAGCTGCCAGCATCCGATCCAGCAAACCATCCCACTCTTCCTGACTCTGAGCAGCATTTTGGAAAAGATAGGTCCACATGTCAGCAGGTGAATCCGGACCATATACTTCATACAAATCCGCCCCATGCTTATCCTTGGATAGCCGCTCAATGACAACATACTGTCCTTCTATTCGCTCCATCTTGGGCAGATCCCCCGGTTTAAAGTCCGACAGAGCCTCTCCAATAGGCTGGCCTAGTTCATTGATTCGCATAAAAAACCTCACAATATAACTTTACTGATCTCCAAAATAAGAATTGGAAGCTGCAATGGACAGTGGCTCCTATCTCCCTTGCTTCAGATCCAAACTTGGAACATTACTTGTGTAAATTATATCACTTTTTCCTGTACCCGACACAATCTTTAGGAAATAGCTGTTCAGAAAGAAAGACCGTCATGTTATCAGGAAATACTGAAACTACTGATCGCTCATACTCCAATGAAAAGTGAGGTCTGATAATTCTTGACTGTGAAAACACTTTATTCCCTCTAAACTATGTTATAATGAAATTATGTTTTATTATTTTGACCAAAGAAAGTGACCCATCATGAGACACCAGCAAAATATCTTGGCCATCATCGAAAGCTGTTACGACACTATGACCGATGTCGAAAAGCGGATTGCCGACTATTTTTTGAATCCGACCGATATAGAAGGGGATCTGTCCTCCCTCGAAGTAGCGCAAACCTTGCACATCTCACAGGCGGCCTTGACCCGTTTTGCTAAAAAATGTGGCTTTAAGGGCTATCGGGAGTTCAACTTCCAATATCTCCAACAGCTGAAAATCAGCAAAACGGAGCATACAAATCTGAAAAATCATTCGTCCCGCCAGGTGCTACGCAACTATATTCAAATTCGGCAACAAACCGAGGACTTGATTGACGAAAAAAGATTGGAGCGTGTAGCCCAGCTGATTGAAGAAGCGGATCGTGTCTATTTTTTTGGCACGGGAAGCTCGGGGCTCGTCGCTCGCGATATGAAACTGCGCTTCATGCGCTTAGGGGTTATTTGTGAAGCTCTGACAGATGCGGATGGCTTTGCTTGGACAACGAGCATTTTAGACAAAAACTGCCTAGTTATCGGCTTTTCTCTTTCAGGCCAAACCCCATCCATTATTGATAGCCTGATTGATGCTAAGGGCATGGGAGCCAAGACCGTATTAATCACTGGCCAGCCTGATTTGATTAAAGAAAACTTTTCAGAAATCATCCCAGTTGCAATGCAAAGTAAACCTCAGTTCATCCAACGAATCTCAGCTCAGTTCCCAATGCTGCTGATGATTGACATACTTTATGCCTTTTTCCTAGAAATTGACCGAGAGAGAAAGGAAAAAATCTTCAATAGCTACTGGGAAAACCACAAACTTAACGGCTATTACCGTAGGCATCAATAAAAGGCTAGGACAAAAATCCTGGCCTTATTTTTAACCTCTTGATGAGCTTACTAATTGCTCAACCTCAAAGGGCTGGTACTTCTTAAAAGTCTTGGGCAACCTTTTAAATCTACTCCTAAAGACAAGTGGGCAAAGTTAAATTTTTTGAAAATTTAGCTCTATCCACCGAATTTTTCCTGTCATTTCAATTCCTTCTAAAATATCGTCTAGCCGTCTACAGAAGCTATTTTTCTAGAAGCAAGAAACCCGAGGTCACTCCCCAGGTTTGCTTGGATTACTGATGTTTATTTTTAAAGTGGTAGTAGGCTCCGAACATGCCTGCCGTATTTTGGTGATAGGCAAAGGCTAGTTTGGTCTTCTCAGCTATGCTCGGCACCAGAGCATCCTTGAGAGCCGCTTGGATACGCGGTCGAAGAATGGCCTCTTGCCCCATAATACCACCGCCCAGGATGACGATTTCTGGATTGACGACATAGCAGATATTGGCAATGCCTTGCCCCAGATAGCCTACCATACGGTCAATTCCTTTGATACAGAAGGTATTGCCCTCGGTCGCTTCTTTGAAAATCCTGCGACCATTCCAGAGAGAGGGATCTTCTCCGTGCAAGTCAGCAACATATTGAACCAAGGCTGTGGTCGAAGCCACATCCTGAAAGGCTCCGTCCGGCAGGTGCAGATAGCCTACTTCGCAGGCTGAGTTGCTAAAGCCGTGAAAAACTTGCCCATCCGCTACTAGACAGCCACCAATCCCTGTCCCAATCGTTAGACAGACCGCAATTTTTGCTCCCTTACCATGGCCAGACATGACCTCAGCCAGACCGGCACAGTTGACGTCGTTCTCAATCTCGCAAGGAATGGAAAATTCCTCCTCCAAGACCTTCTTAAATTGCGTCCCAGCATAGTTAGGAATCTGAGGGCCAGCGTAAAAGATTTCTCCCTTGTCTGGATCGACCATGCCAGCTGAGGAGATACAAATCCCCTCAATTGAACCAGCCTGCACATAATCAGCAACTACCTTTTGAACCTTACGCATAATCTCTGGACCACCCTTATGGGCTTCCGTAGGTATTTCATGGGCTTCTACTAGCGTTTCTTGGTCGTCTATCAGGCCGTATTTGATATTGGTACCGCCAATGTCAATCGTAACATAATTTCCCATAAGCATCCTTCTTTCTTTTAGAGGAAGCGCTCCTTAGTTTCTTGGATCAAGGCCGCTGCTGCTTCTACGACTGGACGGTCTGCTTCTACGACTGGTGTCAAAGGAGCACGGACAGAGCCGATAGCCAGTCCTTCGTTGAGCTTGAGAACTTCTTTGATAACAGCATACATATTGCCGTGAGCACTGGTTAGCTTGCCGATAATGTCGTTAATGGCAAACTGCAGCTCTTTAGCTCTTTCCAATTCCTTGTCAGCAATCAGTTGATTGAGTTTGAGGAAGAGCTCTGGCATAGCTCCGTATGTACCACCGATACCGGCTGCAGCACCCATAAGACGGCCACCTAAGAATTGCTCATCTGGACCGTTAAAGACCAAATGGTCACTGCCACCAAGTGCTGCAAAGGTCTGGATGTCCTGAACTGGCATGGAGGAATTTTTCACCCCAATCACGCGCTCATTCTTCAGCATTTCTTTGTAGAGACTCGGAGTCAGCGCTGCGCCAGCCAATTGCGGAATATTATAAATCACAAAATCAGTATGTGGGGCAGCCGCACTGATATCATTCCAGTACTGAGCGACAGAGTATTCTGGCAGTCGAAAATAAATTGGCGGAATAGCCGCAATGGCATCAACTCCTAGAGCTTCCGCATGTTTTGCCAACTCGATACTGTCCTTAGTATTGTTGCAGGCTACGTGAGCAATGATGGTCAGTTTGCCCTTAGCAACTTTCATTACTTCTTCCAAAATTACTTTTCTGTCGGCCACGCTCTGGTAGATACATTCGCCTGATGAGCCGTTGACATAGAGACCTTGCACGCCCTTGTCGATGAAATACTCCACCAAAGCGCGAGTCCGCTCCGGGCTGATTTCACCCTCCTCGTCATAACAAGCATAAAAAGCTGGGATGACACCGTGATATTTCTTTAAATCTTTCATTTTCAAATTTTCTCCAATGTATTAATTCTAGATTATAGACTGCTGTATTTAGCGAAGATTTTTTCCAAAATAGGAAGCTGCAAATAAGCCAGACCTGCAAAGCCGATAAAGGCAAAGAGGGAAAATCCTAACAGCAACACAAAGCCTGAACTATAGATGATGACAAGGATCGCGGCTATAACCGCCATCATAACAAAGAACCAGGGAAAATTCAGACTTACAATCACTAGGCTGGTCTGTAAAAGGTCTCTAAAAGACATGAGAAACTTACCAGCCAAGGGATAGACGCAAAGAGAAAGCAGGATTGTAAAAATAATAATTCCAAAACAAACCGCCTTTAAAACTTGGAAAGGCAGGGCTTCCTGCGTCCGAAAAAGCAGGAGGTCAAAGAGACTGATACCGACTAAAGCCAATTCCAGCAAGCCCAGTTTGAGTCCTTGCTTCCAATTTTCTCGAAAGATTCGAGTGTAAGTTCTGATTACTTTTACCCGACGGTTTCCCTTGATTTCAAAAAGTGTTTGATAGAGGCTGATCTTGGCAATCCCAATGGTTACCAAGGGCAGGCAAGACAAGAGAAAGAGAAGATTGACCGTCATCAAATCCAAGATTTTCTCACAGATTTGCATGAAGAAATTATCCGTATCAAATATAGCTCTGATGAGTTCTGTTCCCTTATCTGACATAAGTCTCTCCTTTCTCTGCTAGCCTGGCACACTCAAAAATCTCGCTCACCTAGGGCTAGTCTATTAACACTTTAAAAAGATACTTTCTGACATTTTCTTCCAGACCCGCATAGCCATTCGGCTGATGAGCTTCTCCTGGAAAGAAAATCGCAAAATTATGGTAACCCAACAAGAGAGGATAACGATTTTGACAATGAACAAAGCCGATATCTGCCTCTTCATCAAAAGCTACTGCCTCATCGACCATCTGGCTACCATAGGCCGAATACTCATGCCCTGCTACTAGCAGATGAAAATCTGCATATTTTTTATGATATTCAAATTGATCATTGGCCTCTTGATTGAGCGTATTTTCCTGAACCAAGAGAAAGACCTTATCTCCATCCACTTCATAGCGTCCCAAGTCAAAGCTGTCTTTGCGGTGCTCATAGAGATAATCAATCGCTTTATCCAGGTTCGGATGAAGGCCCTTGTAACGAGTCACATTTTTTAAATCATCAAAAATCATAGTTTTATTTCCTCTATTGAGCGCCTTATCCTTTGACAGCTCCCATAGTAATCCCTTGGGTAAAGGATTTTTGGAAGATAAGGAAGACTGCTACGATTGGCACCGCCGCCAAAGCAGCACCGGCCATAATCAAACCATAGTTGGTTGCCATCTCAGCCTGCATGGTCGCAACACCTAACGAAATCGTCAGATTGTTCCGCGAGGTCAACATTACGAGCTGCATGAAATAGTCATTCCAAGTATTGATAAAGGTGAAGATAGCCAGAGCAGCAAAGCCGGGTTTGACGATAGGAAAGGCTACACTCCAGAAGGTTCGAATTTCACCACAACCGTCGATCTTAGCTGATTCCAGAAGCTCTGTCGGGATATTTTCACTAAACTGCTTCATGAGGAAGACCCCAAAAGGCCAGCCAACTAAAGGTAAAATGACCGCCCAAAGGGTATCGTGGATTCCCATGAAATTGACAATCCGCACTAGAGGTACTAGGACAACCTGCTTAGGCAAGGCCATAGCCGCGATAAAGATAGCGAAGAGAATCCGTTGCCCGTAAAAGCGTTTCTTAGCCAAAACGTAACCAGCTAAAGATGACGTCGCACAAACCAAGAACATGGTCGCTAGCGAAATAAAGACACTGTTCCACATCCATTGTAAAGCTGGGTTTTGAACGGCTAATTGCTGGAAGTTCTCTGTTGTCGGGTTTTGTGGCCACCATTGAGGCGGAATCATAATTGTATCCGGCTGAGATTTAAAAGCTCCAGTCAGAATCCAGTAGAATGGAAAGACAAAGAGCACGGTCAAAAGTGCTAAAATAACAGATGAGAACACTTTAAATGAATTAAATTTTTTTGGTTTCATATTCCTGCTCCTTTCTTTAATATTCCACATCATTACCGAGGATCTTGAACTGGGCGAAACTGATAATCGCAATCATAATCGCCAGAAAGACTCCCATGGTGTTTGCATAGCCATATTCAGATAGCTTGAAGGCTTTTTCATATAGATAGTACATAAGCGTACTCGTTGAATAGTTTGGTCCACCTGATGTCAACAGCTGAATCAAGGCAAAACATTGGAATGAGTTAATAGTTGTGATGATAGCGATATAAAGTGTCGTTGGCAAAAGGCTCGGCCATTTGATTTTCCAAAAAACTTGCATCTCTGTCGCCCCATCCACACGCGCGGCCTCAACTAGAGAATTATCGATATTTCCCATAGCTGCAATGTAGAGAATAATCGGCTGACCGACAGATGTTGTCAGCAAAATAACAATGATAGCAGCCAAGGCCCACTGCTTATCTCCCAACCAAGAAATGTTTTGGTTGATGATATGGCCAGATTTCAAAACAAAGTTCAAAATACCAGACAGGGGATCGTAGATCCACTTCCACACGACTGTCACGGCAACACTACCTGTAACAACCGGTAGGAAGAAGACAAAACGGTAAAAGGAGCGAGAAACAGCATTCATCTCATAGGTCTGTGAAGCCACAAACAAAGAGAAGAGTACAACTACCGGCACAGAGCCGATTACAATAATGACTGTATTAATGAGTGACTTAACAAAAACTGGATCATTGAACATCCGAATGTAGTTATCAAACCCAACGAATGTAAATGAGGTCATTGTATAATTAAAGAAACTAGTGATAAATCCCATTATCATAGGCGCTAAAACAAATACTGTAAAGAATATAAGAATTGGAGCTAAAAACGCATATGATATTAGGGTTTCTTTCATTCTGATTTTATTGACTTTCACAATGAGGTACCCCTCTTTCAAGATTTTCTAACAAAATACCCCTTTTTCTATTTTTAGAGACTGACAACAGAAAAAGGGGCGGATTTTAAACTTGCTTATTTTTTAGTAATCGTTTCGTTTGCTTTTTCAGTAAATGTCTTCAAAGCAGGTTCAACTTTTTCATCTCCATTAGATACAGATTGCAACATTGGGAACCAGAGTGTTCTCATTTCTGCAAATCCATCAATGGTGTTGTAGTATGGTGAGTAGTATTTAGTCCAGCCACTGATTGTTTCCATACGCTTATCATCATAGAGTTTACCAAATGATGTACGAACTGGGAAAGCACCTGTACGAACAACGTTCTTAGGTCCCCATTCTTTGTCATCAGCGATGAATTTCACAAATTTCTTAGCTGCTTCTACTTTCTTGTCGTCTTTGTTGTTAAAGACTGCAAAACCATTTACAAGGTATTCAAGGGCTGGTTTGCCTGAGTCTGATGGGAATGGTACTTCTACCACTTCTACTTTACTTGCTTCCAACAATTTAGCTTGGATACCATTTTGTGCTGGTGCCCAAAGTACAGTGTAAGAAGTTTGACCGTTAGCGAAGTTTTGGATGTCTGCTCCACCATCGTATTGAGAACCGTTCATCATGAGGCCATTGTTGATCCAGCTCACTGCTTTTTCAAGACCTTTGACAAATTTCGGATCATCAGTTGTATATTTAGTTACTTTTTCGTCTGTAACAGATCCACCGTAGAGGTTAGCGATGAAGGCACGAGTTCCTTGGTCACCACCTTGACCGTTACTGAATAGAGAGCCAGGTGTATAACCTTTATCTTTAAGCGCTTTCAAAACTTTTTCAAAGTCATCTGTTGTCCAGCCTTCTTTAACTAGGTTGAGGACACCAGCATCTTCCAACATTTTCTTATTCATTGCCATGTAGAATGGAGCAGAGCTGATTGGATACATATAAGCTTTGTCTCCAGCTTTGCTGGCTTGGATAATATTGTCGTTGTTAACATCTTTGACGAAATCATCTGTGAAGAGGTCGTTCAAGTCTGCCAACTTACCGTTTTTACCGTATTGAATAATCCGGCCTGGTGCATCGAAGAGCACATCTGGCGCTGTTCCAGCCTCGATAGCTGTCGTAATTTTTTCTGGACCTGACTTGAAGTCGATTGTTTCCAAATTAACATGAATATCTGGATTTGCTTTTTCAAATGCTTCAATGATGGATTTTTCATAAGTTCCCACACCATCGCTGGCATTTTCTTGAGTGAAGACTGGGAATGCCCACCAAGTAATCTCTGTCTTACCAGATTTATCTCCAGAGCTAGCTGCTTTATTTGAGCTACCACCACCGCTACAAGCTGCTAACGTAAGAACTGCAGCTCCCGCTACCAATGAACAAAGCAATTTCTTCATTTTCATTTGTTTTTCTCCTTTAAAATTAAGATTCCAAGCTGACCTAAACAGCTTTTACCTGCATATTGGAGAGTGGGACGGACCTCTTTCATTAGGCGCCCCAGCCTCGTTTTTCCTGTGTTATTTCTCTGGACAAGCGTCCACCTATATTTGATTAAAATCCTAAACTTTTAAAAGTACAATCACTCCTTCTCTGTGACCTTTCTTTTATCCTAAAATAAAGTCAGTCAGTTTATTTTAGGTTGTTTTACAAAGTAATTCGTTTTTGAGTCTCACTATCAAACAGATGACTCTTAGGTAGTTTGAAGGTAAAGCGAAGCTTC
This sequence comes from uncultured Streptococcus sp., assembly GCA_963523365.1. Lineage (GTDB taxonomy): Bacteria > Bacillota > Bacilli > Lactobacillales > Streptococcaceae > Streptococcus. Next base: position 24,573 of record CAURCE010000014.1, on the reverse strand, counting down.
GAACCTGGCTCCAGATAATTAGAAGCATCTACCTTGGCTGAAAACTCTTGGCTACCCACCTTACAGTAGAGCACTGAGTCACTACCCAGTAACTCTGACACGACAACTTCCGCATCGACCACATCGCCAGGGAAAGTATCCTCTACAATCAAGTCGGCTGAGATATCCTCTGGTCGGATACCCAAAATAACTTTCTTACCTTGGTAGCCTTTTTCTGTCAAAAGCTTCTCTTGACCACCTGTCAGGGTAAGATTGAGTTGATCACCATCAGTCAGTTGATGACCAGATACCATCACTTCAAAGAAGTTCATAGCTGGACTGCCGATAAAGCCTGCAACAAACTTATTCGCTGGTTCATTGTAAAGCTCTTGCGGAGTTCCGACTTGCTCGATACGACCGATAGTTCCCGTGCCCGCTTCATTTTTCGTCGCTGACATGATAACAATGCGGTCGGCCAAGGTCATGGCCTCGGTTTGGTCGTGGGTAACGTAGATGGTTGTTGCTCCGATACGGCGGTGGATTTTGGCAATCTCAGCACGCATGGACACACGCAGTTTCGCATCCAAGTTTGACAAAGGTTCATCCATCAGGAAAACCTTGGCATCTCGGACGATGGCTCGTCCCATAGCTACCCGTTGACGTTGACCACCAGACAAGTCCGCTGGTTTGCGGTCTAGAAACTCTTTCAAACCAAGGATTTCAGCTGCTTCTTGCACCCGTTTGTCGATATCTTCCTTGCTGTACTTGCGCAGTTTCAATCCAAACGCCATGTTGTCATAGACTGTCATGTGTGGATAGAGGGCATAGTTCTGGAAAACCATGGCAATATCACGATCCTTGGGAGCAATATCATTGACTAGTGTCTCATCGATATAGAGCTCGCCCTCAGTGATGTCCTCCAGTCCCGCAATCATACGAAGCGTTGTGGATTTCCCACATCCAGAAGGACCGACAAAGACGATAAATTCTTTATCTTTGATTTGCAAGTCGAAATTTTCTACAGAGTAGAAATCACTATTAGGATATTTTTTGTAGAGCTTATTTAACTTTAAGGTCGTCATTGCTTTACCTCACTTTATTTTACTGCTGCAACGAAACGCTCGGTGATTTCCTTTGGTCGAGTAATGGCTCCGCCTACTACAATACCGCGAACACCTAAATCATGGATTTGCTTAGCCTGATCTGGATAGTGAATCTTGCCCTCAGCAATCACATCTACTCCCGCATCACAGAGCTTCTTGACCAGTTCAAAGTCTGGTCCGTCTACCTTAGGACTATAGGACGTGTAGCCTGATAAGGTCGTACCGACAAAGTCAACACCAGCTGCTACAGCTGCCACACCTTCCTCAAAGGTACTAATGTCGGCCATCAGCAGTTGCTGCGGATATTTCTCCTTGACTTGTCGGATAAAGTCCTCAATCTTTAAACCATCATAGCGTTCCCGCTGGGTGCAGTCCAGAGCGATAACCTCGATATCAAGGGCAGCCAGCTCATCCACTTCCCGCATAGTCGCAGTGATAAAAGGCTCCTGTGGTGGATAGTCCCGTTTGATAATCCCGATAATCGGGAGCTTGGTTACTTCCTTAATCTCCTTGATGTCTCGCACGCTGTTGGCTCGAATACCAACCGCTCCGCCCTCTTCAGCCGCCTTGACCAAGAGAGGGATGACTCCACCAGCCTCTGTATAGAGGGGCTCATGAGGCAGAGCTTGACAGGAAACGATAATGCCATCTTTGATTTTTGCAATTAATTGATCTTTGCTAATCTGTGACATAAATAATCTCTCCTTTTTCTATGTTTTCTCCGTTCTTTTTATAATGCCATTATATACAAAAAATAAAGCGCTTTCAATAAATTTTGAGATTTAGATTTTAGTTTCTAAAAACCGACTTCCTTTCTTAAAAGCTGAAACTACTTTCAGGATTAGAAGTGTTTCTACAAAAAAAGTTACTATAGATTTTTGAATATTTATCATAAAAAGCCTGAGATTATGCTAACCTCAGACTTAGTTTCTTTCTTGCTACTATCTATTTTTACCAGTCTTTAAAAGCTTCCAACAAAGAAGGATGGTCAATCTTTGAGCTGCAAAGCCAGTTGAAAACTTTATCATTGACATAGACATTCATGGCTTCATGCTCGTACTCTGGCATGAGATGGTGCTCCTTAGTACACTCCAATCGATTGTAAATCGCAAACTGGGTAATCGGATAGCAAACATCGTCAGCCAGTCCTGTTATCATCCGCACGCTCCCTTGAATGCGGTGAGCCATATTTTTCACATCGATATAGGACAAGATCTGGATAATCTCACCCTCCGTTTCGTGGAAAGGATCGTGGAATTTAAAATAACGAAAGAGCTCATCATAGGCCTCGCTGGTATTGCCAATCTCCAGCACCCGCCGGAAATCTGACAAGAAAGGATAGATAGCCACTGTCTGCTTAATGCGCGGATTGAGAGCCGCTGCCACCAAAGCCAAGGCTCCGCCCTGAGAAGCACCGTAACTGGATAAACGTTCCTCGTCCACAAAGTCCAAACTCGCCACAATCTCAACCAAGCTGTAAATATCTAGATAGACATCCTTATAAAAGAGACGCTCTGGTCCATCCACTGCCCCACGGATAATCTGACCCTTGACCGTATTGCCCCTTACAGGCGCTCCTCCATCCAAGGAATAGCCTGACTGGCCGCGTACATCCATAGATACAACACCATAGCCAGCAACCGTATAAGCTAGCATATCGGACCAATCCCAGCCACGCCCCATATAACCGTGGAAATGAAAGATAATCGGAACTTTTTTACTCGATTTGGGAAAGACTATACGAGCATAGGTTCGCCCTTGATTCGTCCCCTCAAAAACTAGCTCATGGCAGGTCACCCCAGCAATTTGAAAGTCTTTTTCAATCAGCTGATAGTCCGGCAAGCCACTCAAACTGCTAATCTGACGATCCCAAAAAGCATCAAAATCTGCTGGAACTTCATCTCTGCCTCTATAATCTTTTGCTTCTGCTAATAAATCTGGATTGCGCATCTTATCCTCCAACAATATTGTTTTTTTGTAAACCCTTACAAAATAATAGCACAGCACCTTTCTTTTTTCAATCCTTTACAATATTAAGAATTTAGTTTCTGTTTTTGCTGTGATTCTTTTTCTTTTTGAAACTAGTTTCAAAAAAGCTTTCTGTGCTATTTTTCCCATTTTTTGAGAAAGTCGTCTATTTCATACATTTTAAAGAAAGAAAAATCCCCCACTTAATGAGGGATTGATTCTACATTATTTACGACATCCTGGACGTTCTGCATAACCATAGTAAGCATCTGCCATGATTTCTTCCATGTCAGCTACCATTGGCAAGCGTGGGTTCGCAGGAGAACATTGGTCTTCATAAGCAAGCAAGGCAATTTCATGCAAGCTGTCTTTCCAAGCTTTTTCATCGATTCCAAAGCCTTTGAAGTTCATTGTGATTCCAACTGCTTCACCAAGATCGTAAACTGCTTTGGCATACGCTTCAACCGCTTCTTCTGGAGTTGAGTGAGGCAATCCAAGCATTCTAGCAATATCTTGGAATTTTTCATCAGCTTTCCAGTAGTTGTACTTAGGCCATGTAGTCGTCTTAGATGGGCGAGTACCATTGTAACGGATAACGTATGGAAGCAAGATTGCGTTTGTACGTCCGTGAACAGTATGGTGAACACCACCGATCTTGTGGGCCATTGAGTGGCTCATACCAAGGAAGGCATTGGCAAAGGCCATACCAGCCATTGTAGATGCATTGTGCATTTTTTCGCGAGCTTCTGGGTCAGCTGTCTTAACAGATTTTTCCAACCATTCAAAGACAAGCTTGATCGTTTGAAGTGCAATACCGTCTGTGTAGTCGTTAGCGAAGTTTGAAGTATAGGCTTCAGTCGCGTGAGTCAAGACGTCCATACCTGTATCAGCAGCGATAAAATCTGGAACGGACTCAACCAAAGCAGGGTCAACAATCGCAATAGTTGGTGTCAATGAGTAGTCAGCCAATGGGTATTTGCGGTTGTTTTTCTTATCAGAGATAACGGCAAATGGTGTTACTTCTGAACCTGTACCTGAAGTTGTTGGGATACCGATGTACTTCGCTTTCTTACCAAGTGATGGGAAGCGGAAGGCACGTTTACGGATATCCATGAATTTTTGAACCAAGTCACGGAAGTCGATTTCTGGTTGCTCGTAGAAGAGCCACATTACTTTCGCTGCGTCCATTGGAGAACCACCACCAAGAGCGATGATTGTATCTGGTTCAAATGCTTTCATCACTTCCGCACCACGTTCTACAGTTGTGATGTCTGGATCTGGTTCAACATCTGAAAAGACTTGGATCGTTACACGGTTGCTACGTGCGTTCAATTGATCGATCACACGTTGAACAAAACCAAGTTTTTCGATAGATTTGTCAGTAACGATCATAACGCGTTCAATATCTTCACAGGTTTGAAGGTATTGGATAGAGTTGCGCTCGAAGTAAATTTTTGAAGGAACTTTAAACCATTGCATATTATTTCTACGTTTCCCTACTTTCTTGATGTTTAGAAGGTTGATAGCGCTCACGTTATCACCAACTGAGTTGCGTCCGTATGAACCACATCCAAGTGTCAATGATGGGATGAAGGCATTGTATACGTCACCGATACCACCGAAAGTAGATGGAGAGTTCCAGATAATACGCATAGCTTTGATTTCTGTACCAAAGCGTTTAGCAAGAGCTTCATCTTTTGTATGGATAGCTGCTGAGTGACCAAGTCCGTTAAATTCAACCATTTGACGAGCTTTTTTAAGACCGTCTTCTCTATCTTCAGCTTTCAAGACAGCGATAACTGGTGACAATTTTTCGCGAGTCAATGGCTCATTTGGACCTACTTCCGCACATTCTGCAGCCAAGATGTTTGTACCTTCTGGTACTTTAAAGCCTGCTTGTTCTGCAATCCATGCAGCTGGTTTACCAACGATGTTTGCGTTTAGTTTAGCACCAGCACAGTTTTTGCTGTTTGCTTTAGCGCCAAAGCAGAATTCTTCAAGAAGGGCTTTTTCTTTTTTGTTTACAAAATAAGTGTGGTATGACTTGAATTCTTCTACAAATTCGTCATAAACTTCCTTGTCAATAATCACCGCTTGCTCAGATGCGCAGACCATACCATTGTCAAATGATTTAGACATTACGATATCATGAGCTGCTTGGCGAAGGTCAGCAGATTTTTCGATGTAAGCTGGTACGTTTCCGGCACCAACCCCAAGAGCTGGTTTTCCGCAAGAGTAGGCAACCTTAACCATGGCATTACCACCAGTTGCAAGGATTGTTGCAATACCATCGTGGTTCATCAAAGCTGCTGTTGCTTCCATAGATGGTTCTGTAATCCATTGCACACAGTTTTCAGGTGCGCCAGCTGCAATTGCTGCATCACGAACGATTTGCGCTGCATGAGCAGATGATTCTTGAGCAGATGGGTGGAAGGCAAAAACGATTGGGTTACGTGTCTTCAAGGCAATCAATGCTTTGAAAATTGCTGTTGATGTTGGGTTCGTTGTTGGAGTGATACCACAAATAACTCCGACAGGCTCAGCAATCTTTGTCAGTCCAGTAACAGGATCATCTTCGATAACACCAACAGTCTTCACACCACGCATGTTGTTGACAACGTGTTCACAGGCAAAGAGGTTTTTCGTTGCCTTGTCTTCAAATACACCACGACCAGTTTCTTCAACCGCATGTTGAGCAAGGATCCCGTGTGCATCAAGAGCTGCAACTGAAGCTTTTGCTACGATGTAATCTACTTGCTCTTGATTTAGTTTTCTCATTTCTTCAAGAGCTATGAGACCTTTTTGCACAAGCTCGTCAACATGTTTTTCTGCCGCTAGCACTTTATCTTCTTGTTCAACAGTTTTCTTCTTATCAGCCATTATAGTCCTCCAATGGTTTCTGCCAAAAGGTTAGATGAAGATTTTAACCTTTGTTAATTATTTCACAATATAATTATACTCTATTCCTACAAATTTGTAAACACTTTCAACAAAAGTTCACAAACTTTTTATGGATTATTTTTTAAACACTGATATTTCAGGCTTTTTTACAAAAGCCTCTATATTATTCTCGAAAATTTCACATACTTTTCTCCAAAACTATGTTAGCGCTTTCTTTTTTGTTATAAAACTAGCTCGGCTAAATAACCGAGCTCATTTTATGGCTTAACACTGCCATTTGAAGCGGCAGCCAAAGCTTCTTTTATCATGTTAGAGTAGAGTTTACCTCCCTCTGCCATAGACTCTGAATCTGCCCCATAATGGACATAGTCTGTTCCAATCCAAATCTGCGGATTATTAATCGCTACTTGATACCAGTCTGCTACATATACAAAATCGTATTTCTTAGCAAGTTCAAGTTCGTATTGTCGCATCTTAACAGGAATACTACTTGGATCATTGGCTGTTCGGCCATCATATGGCGTGACTAAAATCAAGCGATGGCCTTTTGGCAAGAGCTCGATATACTGATCCAGCAATTCTTCATAATTGTCAACCGGATTGGTTCCCAATGCCAAGACGACGTTTTGAAGCAGTGTTTGGTTAGCAATATCGTTCTTGAAAAATTCCAGACCAGACACTAAATTACGACTAACAACTGCATCGACTTGAGCGTCAGGTATAGCCTCTTGGATCCATTCAGCAGAGCGCAAGGTGACCGAATCACCGATAACAGTTGTTCCCTCTGCCACGTTATAATTTGTTGCAGTTTTCTGGTCTGCGTGCTTACGGCTTGTCTGCATTTTCGTATCTGCTTGGTTCAAAGAATTGACAATCAGGCTTTCCTCAAAGGCACCCACAGACGGAGCTGTGATGGTGATAATAAGCAAGATAAATGTCAGCGGAATGAAACTGTAGAAAATCGGCTTGGTGATGGATGTTACATTCATCTCCTTGCCAAAAATCCGAGGCTTCCGTCCAGCTAAAGTCGGCTCTAAGATATAGAAGGAAAGAGCCGCGAAACCAAAACTCAAGATTGTAGTCAAAAGCACAGCCCAACCATTGCTCATCAACTGAGTAAAAATAATATAGAAAGGCCAATGAAAGAGGTAAACACCATAGCTAGTATCTGCAATAAAGTTGAGAGGACTAGGCTCCTTAATATTTGGCAATTTATCGTGCAAGATGCGAGTTGCTGCTATCATGACACAAGCCAGAAGTGTTGAAATCAAGAAACCAAATAAATAAGTCCACAGGCTGTCAAATTTCAAAATAAAACTGAGCAAAATAAGAAGAACAAAACTGCCAGCTAAAGCGATCAAGACTTGCTTGATTTCGACCTTTTCTTCCAGTTTCTTCATTTGAACGCCCACATTTCCGACTCCAGAAAAAGTCGCTAGCACTGTCCCAGCAAAGAAAGGAAAGACATGGGTCAAACTTGAGAAATAAATATTGGAGTAATTCTTGCTGAAAAAGGCTCCGATAAACATAGCCAAGAAACTGAACAGAAACAGAGCAATTGAAGTCAGAGAAATCAGCCCCCGATACTGAGCAACTGACTTGCTAATCTTGCTAATGCCCCAAGCAGCCAAGCCCCAGAGGATATAGTAATGCACTTCCAGTGCTAAACTCCAAGTGTGAATCAGCAAATGCGGTACAAACTGGCTTTCATAACTACCGCCCGACATCATTTCATAAAAATTGGTCACAAAGCCAAAAGCAGCTGCAATCTGCGTCCCGATACCTGCTACAAAATCCCGACGAATCAATAAAGTAAAGGGCATGATGACCAAAATCATAAAAACGAGCGGAGGAACGATACGATAAAAGCGCCGTTTCAGAAAGCCCATAATATCAATCGTCCGACTTCTTGTAAACTCATCAATCAATAATGAAGTAATCAAAAATCCTGAAAAAGTGAAAAAGATGTCCACTCCAATAAAACCTCCAGGAAAAACTCCCTGAAAGTAATGATAGAGTAACACCAAGACCAGTCCAGTAATCCGAACCAGTGAAAACCATCTAATGCGCATTTTGATAAATTCCTTGCTTGAACGTTCCTTCATAGACGACATTACTTTCTGTCGTCAGTTTTCCTTTACCATTGGCTTGACCGTTGGCAAACTCACCTTCATATTTCCAACCAGCCTTCGATGTAAAAGTACCCTTACCATCAAAAGTACCATTTTTGAAATGCCCTTTATAGCTATCTCCATTTTTAAAAGTCAGGGTACCTTCGCCGTTCATTTTTCCGTGAACTAGACTGCCTTCATATTTTATCTTACCTTGATCCAACGTTAGCGCACCCTTACTAGGGATATTAGAGGTAAACACTAAAATTGCTGACAAGGCAATCACAGTCACTGCTACGATTTCTAGATTCTGACGGGTCAGATAGATTTTATATTTATCGTAAAATTCTTTTATTTTATCCATTTTTCATCCATTTAAGCGTTCTAGCCACTTGTGGCAACCAGCCAAAACCAGTTCATAAGTTTCATCGAAATCGCCCGTGTACCAAGGATCTGGCACACCGAGATCAGCAAACTGGTAGATTTTATCCTGAAAATCCGCTGGCGCCATTTTCTTCAAATCTCGAATATTAGCTTCATCCATGCCGATGATATAATCAAATTCTGCAAAATCTTGCGCTGAAATCTGCTGAGAAGTCTTTCCTTTGTCATAAGAAATCGCATGTTTCTTAAAAATAGCCTGAGTCCCCTGATGTATAGGGTTTCCATGCTCCCAGCTAGACGTTGCACGACTCTCAATATGTAGGTCATCGGTCAGACTTTTCATAACAAACTCTGCCATCGGACTACGGCAGATATTTCCTAAACAAACAAATACAATTTTCTTCATAGATCTATTATACCAGAATAAAAAGAAAACTGCGGAGCTTTCTTGATTATTCTGTGACAGCGGAAGCGGACTCTGAAAAACCGCTAATTATACCGACTTACATAAAAGTGCAGATCATTGAGGCAGTAACCCACTCAATCTAGCTTGCACCAGATTAAACTTTACTTTTCTTCAGAAAGATATTCAAAACTTAATTGTGGCCATTTAGCCTGCCAGTTTTTCTTGCGGATTCTTTGCCTATAAAGCTTCTTTCGATCCGCATCCGCCAAAAAATGTGGTGTTGGTCGAACCTGAAATGCTCGAATATCTACCAAGCCATAGGGCGCAAAAAGCTCTAGCTTATCATTTTCCAGCAATCGAAGACCGATAGCTGTGCAGCACTCAGAATACTTGCTCATGGCATCTTTCGAGCTAGTATAGGGCTGGGTGTTGGGACTATGAATGTGCATATAAACTTGATTTTTCAGCTCCCAAGAATAAGCGGGAAAAGCTTTTCTCAGCTCCATCTCCAGCTGCAAAGTTTTCTCATAAGACACAGTTGGATCAAAGAATATGACATCCACATCCGTTTCAGCATCAAAGCCCGACTTGCCAGACAAGATATTCCAGATAAAATTTCTGATACTGCCTGCAGCCAGCCAAGAATCTTTCAATTCTAGACTGCGGATCATCTCCAAAATCGCTCGGATATCCTGATCCTGACTCAGCCTCTCTAAAATCTCTTGATCGGTCATCATTCCTTCATATACTCATATCCTAGATGCTCATAGGCTTTGCGAGTCGCCACGCGCCCAGTCCGAGTCCGCATGACAAAGCCTTTCTGAATCAGGTAAGGCTCATACATGTCCTCCACTGTTTCACGTTCCTCGGCAATATTGACCGAGAGGGTGCCCAGCCCCACTGGACCACCACCATAATCTTCTATCATGGTTCGTAGGATTTTCTGATCTACATAGTCCAGCCCTTCCTGGTCCACATCCAGCATGGAGAGAGCCTGGTCGGTTATCTTATCATCAATCAAGCCATTGCCCATAATCTGGGCGTAGTCCCGCACCCGCTTGAGCAGACGATTGGCAATCCGCGGTGTACCTCGGCTACGCAGAGCCAGCTCCCGAGCAGCCTCGTGAGTAATATCCATCTCAAAAATCTCAGCCGTCCGCTCGACGATTTCGGTCAGATCGCTGGCTTCATAATACTCCATGTGACCAGTAATCCCAAAGCGAGCCCGCAGAGGATTGGACAGCATGCCCGCCCGAGTGGTCGCCCCAATTAACGTGAAAGGTGGCAATTCCAGATGGACGCTGCGACTGGTTTCGCCAGTCCCAATCATAATGTCAATGTAAAAGTCCTCCATGGCGCTGTACAGCACTTCCTCTACCGCCATAGGCAAACGATGAATTTCATCGATAAAGAGGACATCGCCCGGTTCCAAATCATTGAGAATGGCTACCAAATCACCAGCCTTTTCAATGACCGGACCAGAAGTCTGCTTAATATTCACACCGAGTTCGTTGGCGATGACAAAGGCCATAGTCGTCTTTCCCAGACCTGGAGGACCAAAAAGCAAAGTATGGTCCAACGCCTCATCCCGCAATTTAGCTGCTTCGATAAAAATCTTCAGCTGGTCCTTGACCTTATCCTGACCAATATATTCTCGTAAATACTGAGGACGGAGGGTACGTTCTACCAGCTCCTCATCCCCCATTAATTCATTATCTAAAATTCTACTCATAGGACTATTATAGCAAAAAATAGGGCAGAGGAAGCAATCCGACCCGATTCTGAGCACAAAAAAAGCCACCGAATTTGGTGGCTCTTATGGGAGATTATTATGAAAAAGTTTTAGGATTTCTATCAAATAAAGTTAGGAGGTCTTCATTTGATGGTATTAGTATAACTTCCTTATCTTAAAATTTGCTTAAAGAAAAAATATTTTTTAAAAATAAAATACTTTTAGATATCTTAGTAAGATGATACAAACTAATATGAATTGTTCAGTCTGATTAAAATAGCCGCTATTTCATTGACTGTCTCAAAAACTCATGATACAATGAAAAAAATCGAAAAGGAGATTTTAGATATGAACAACCTTAAAAAGAAAACTTATCGGAATACACCAGCCTTTATGTTTATGGCTTGGGGCTCATTCGCCTTCTTTGTAACTCTTGTTCTCGTCGGCCTCTATACTTTGAAAGAACCTTTGATGGTTAAAGGATACTATCTCATGGGTTCTGTCGGACTGATTTCTTCTTCATTTACTCTTGCTAAAGTCATCCGTGATAACCAAGAAGACGAAGAACGTTACAATCAAATTTTCCAACCACAAGACTTAGATAACCAATAAAATAAATAGTAAAAACGGCAGAGGGGGATTCTGCCGTTTTCTTGTATCTGAGGCTAATATCGCCAGGTGAGATACACTTCAAATGAAGCAAGTTTGCTGTTTATTTCACTCCTGCAAAATAAACAGTGGTGCTGGTGAATAGGCTTCCTGCCTTGAGAATGACCTGATCTTTCAAGTCACTATGAATCGCATCAGGCAAGGCTTGTGCTTCCAGCGCTATACCATTATGCTGAATCATTGGCTGTCCATTGATGATAACTGACTCATCAACAAAATTAGCCGAATAAGTCACGACACAAGGAGCATCCGTACGGAAAGTCAGATAGCGTCCTGAGGCCGCATCATAAAGACATCCTGCCTCTTCCTGCTCTTTATCTAAGGCAAAAGGATGATCCAGCCCTGATACGATCTGAATTTGCTCGTCTTGGTCAGCAAAAATTTCTTTCAGCACCAGACCTTTTTGTAGGCCTTTGACAAAGCCGCGATTCGCATCCACTTCTTTTGCTGGCACGCCGTCAGGAGCAATCGGATACACCCCTTTGGTATGCAGCTGGAGGACATGCTGATCAATCGGCTGACTAAAATTACCTGACAGATTGAAATAGCTGTGGTTGGTCGGATTAACCAGACTATCCTGATCTGTCTGGACTTGATAGGAAATCTCAATCTCCCCTTTTTCCGATAAGGAATAGGAAATCCAGATTTTCAAATTTCCAGGAAAACCGCCCGTCCCGTCTGGACGCTCTGTGTAAAATGTGACGCCCTCGTTTGTGACTTCCTCTGTCTGGAAAATCACACTGTCCCAGCCAGTAGAGCCACTGTGGTTGCAATTCTGGCCATTATTGACTTCCAGCTGGTAGGACTGCCCATTCAGCTCAAAGCTAGCCTTCGCAATCCGCCCCGCAACTGGTCCCACGCTGGCACCATGCTTGGGACTATTGCCAACATAATCCTCAAAACGCTCAAAGCCTAGAATAATATTGGCAAAATCACCATTTTTATCCGGCGTCCGATATTCCAAAATCGTTGCGCCATAGTTCATGACCTTGAAGCGATAGCCTAGCTTATTTTCAAAGGTGTAGGCTAAGACATCCTGTCCTTTAAAAGTACCAAAAATAGATTCTTGATAAGATTTCATATAATCTCCCTCTGTCTCGAGTCTAGGACAAAAGTCCTAGCCTCTCAATTGTCTTTGGATTGTCGAGCAAGACGCAGTGGTTGAGTGGGCTCTACTACGCTGATTTCATCAGCTTTTACAGCCCTACTCAACTGTGCGGAGGTGGGACGATGAAATCGAATTCTAACGAATTACCGATTTCTGTCCCACTCTCTTTCTTGACTTAGTCAGGGGACAAGGATGGAACACATCCTTTTCATCTGAAAGTCTTTTTAATAACTAGCTTTCCCATGACTAATGTTTGACTTTTCCATATTCATCTTTCTACTGCTGGAAAGGGTGGATGATAACTCCCTGAACGACCCGATTGACCGTACCTGTCGGAGACGGTGTATCTGGTCGATTTTTCACTTTCAAAGAAGTCAAGAGAGAGAAGAGCTGAGCATAGACGATGTAAGGGAAGGCTCGATAGCTATCTTCCAAGATATCACTTTCAAGAACCACTTGCTCAACATTTTCCAAGTCTTCTCTGCGCTCGGTAAAGAAAACCACCTTGCGAGCAATCTGATCTCCTGCCACTTCACGCACCAAATCCAAATCGTAGCGTTTGGTGTATGCATCCCTTGAGCCAAATACCAGCACAAGCGTCTCTTCGTTAATCAGAGATTTTGGTCCATGGCGGAAGCCAACTGGGCTTTCATACATGGTCGCAACCTTCCCAGCGGTCAACTCCAAAATTTTCAGCTGTGCTTCGTGCGCCAAACCAAAGAATGGCCCTGCTCCAAGATAAATGACTCGGTTAAAGTCTAATTCTGTCAAAGCTTGAACATCGGCTACATCGGCCAAAACCTTTTGGCTCAAGGCAATCAACTCAGCGACTCTTGCTTCTTTTTGAGCCAAATCCGCTGGGTCAAAAACCAGAAGAGCTGTCAACATCATAGAGGTGAAGCTGGAAGTCATGGCAAAGCCAGCATCATTTGATGGAGCTGGTTGCAATAAGAGCAAATTCCGCTCATCACCATGCGCCTGCTGAGCTAGTTTCCCCTCTGCAGCACAGGTAATGGTCACTTGATAAAGCTCATCAACCAACTGCTTGGCCAAGTCCACTGTCGCAACACTTTCTGGCGAATTGCCACTACGGGCAAAAGAAACGAGAACCGTTGGAATTTCCTTGTGCAGATGCACTTCAGGATTCGCCACAATATCAGTCGTCGCAACCGAATTAAAATTCCATTGGCGCTCATTATAAAGCTTTCTGAAATATGGCAATAGCGTATCGCCCACATAAGCCGAAGTTCCCGCACCTGTAAAGATAACTTTTATATAATCATGCTTTTCTTCAATACCTTTTAGAAAAGCAGCGATTTGGTCAGCTTGAGCCTTGTAATGATTAAAAGCTGTCTGCCAAACATCTGGCTGTTGGTAGATTTCACGCGTGGTGATTTCAGCACCCAATTCAACCAATTTCTCTTTTGAATAATCTAGCATGGTAGTCCTTTCAAAAATAAACAATGATATATTAGTTATTTGCCTTTAAAAGAGGGAATGGGAAAATTCCCCACTCCCCTTCATTTCTTTTTTCCTTAGAAAACAGTCCTACTCATCCTCATCATCTGATAAGCCTGCTAAAATATCATTGACTTTAACGATATTTTCGACTGCATTTTTCGGATAGTCAACATCAGCTCCTGTCAGAGAAGCATTGAGAAACTCAATCACCATCGGCAGATTCATGCCGGCATACAAGTCAATGTCCTTACCTTCTAAAATAAGGCGGCTGACTACATTACATGGTGTACCTCCCAAAAGATCTGCAAAGACAATATAGTCATCAAAATCCTTGACTGTGTCTAAGAACTTGGCTGTAAAATCATCTGGTCCCTCCTCTGGTAACAAGGCAACGGCATGAATATCCGCTTGAGGTCCCATAATCATCTCAGTGGTTGTTTTCAACTCTTCACAAAAGCGACCATGACTAATCAAAATTAATTGTTTGCTCATAATTTACACCATTATGCCATTCCAAAGAAGAAGTGACCAAATGCTGAGAAAGCAATCGCTGCAAGAATGATGAGCAAGATAGCTTTTGTAGAGTTCATACCCTTACGTCCAAGCAACCAGAAGATTGCACCTGTAATCATTGCTGGTACCAAACGTGGGAAGATGAGGTTAAGCATGTCTTGAATTTCAATTGCTTTGTCCCCGATGTGTGGAGCCCATGAAACTTCAACACCAATCATGCTGGCAATCAAGGCACCAACCATGAAGACACCAAGTACAGATGCAGCATCAATCAAAGCTGTCAAAGTACTTTGCATATTGTTGATGAGGTTAACCCCTTCTTTATAGGCAAATTCCAATTGTTTCCAACGGAAAATGTCATAAGCAACCGCAACAGCGATCCATAGGAAGATACCGGCTGGGTTTCCCGCAACAGCCAAAGTTGCTGCGATTGAACCCATAATAGCTGGTACCAATGATCCAAAGATTGAGTCTCCAAGAGGAGCGAATGGTCCCATGAGACCTGTCTTGATACCATTGACCGCATCTTTTGATTTCACACCATCTTTTTCTTCCAAAGCAAGGTCAAAACCAGTGATAATGGTGTGGAAGAATGGTGAAGTATTGAAGAATTGCGTATGCAATTTCATCATTTCTTTCAGTTCAGGTGTACCGTCTCCATACATTTTGCGCAATTGTGGCAAAATCATGTAAAGGTAACCAGAAGCCTGCATACGCTCATAGTTCCAACCCAATTGGAAGGTAAACAAGCTACGTTTGTTAATCTGTTTAAAATCTTCTTTTGTTAGTTTGTAATTAGAATTCGTCATCTTCAATTTCCCCGCTTTCTGATTCAGTTACTGGAGCAGCTACGACTGTACGTTGGCTGTTTTTGAAGTGTTGTACCGCAAGGAAGACACCGATGATGGCGATACCAATCATAGATACACTCTTGAAGTTGTTAACAAAAGTAATAGCTTGTTCTTTTGGAAGTTTAGAGAACACTTCAGAACCAACAATGCTAGACACTGCAGCACCAAGGCTTTGAACATTACTGTAAAGTACTGTCAACATAGCTGTCAAGCCAAATCCAAGTGCCAAGTAGTGAAGGTTGCGTTTAACTGGAAGATAACGAAGCAAGATTGCAAATCCAAGACCTGGAAGCATTTGACCTGCAAGTTTCAAACCGTTTGCCAACCATTGTACATTACCGAGACCTGTAACAACAGTTTCTACAAAAGCTCCACCAAAGGCAAGGGCAAAGAAGACTGGGAGGGCACGAGAAAGAGCCCAAGGAATCGCACCAAGGAGGTAGTTGCGTTCGATGCCTTTGTAGTCAAAGCGTTCAATCGCAGCATCCACACGGTGAGCGAAGTAAGTTGTCGTCATACGACCAAGGATATCAAAATATGTCAACAAAGTTGCTACCGGCACAGCGATTGTAGCAATAGCAAGCTCTGGATCAAGACCTTGAGCTACTGAGAAAGCAGTCGCAAGAACCGCACCAGAAGTAGCATCAATACGAGAAGCACCACCGAAGGTACCAACACCAAGTACCACCAATTGAAGGTTGGCACCAATCAATAAACCTGTAGGTAAATCTCCCATGATGAGACCCGTGATAAATCCAGCAAATACAGGTGAACCCGCTGAAGAAACGATCGTCAACTCATCGCAGATTTGATAAGCTGAGTACAGAGTGAGTAGTAAAATTTGCCACCATTGTATCATGACAATGACCTCCTAAAAATTTTTCCTTATTTTAACAAATTCATAAAATCCGCGACCGGATCATTTGGAACCATCTGAGCTGTCAGCTTCACCCCTTTTTCATGCAGCTTGTGGAAAGCTTCCACATCCGCATCAACCACATTGATAGAGCGAGTGATGGGACGAGTTTCGTCTGACTGAGACATATTTCCGACATTCAGTGTTTCCAGTGGAACTCCAGCTTCTACCAAACGAAGGAAACGGTCTGGTTTACGAGCGACGATAAAGAGTCGTTGTGAGTCATACTTACCAGCCAAGATGTTTTCTGCTGCTTTAGCAATTGGCAAAATGCTGAGCTTCACTCCTGGCGGCGTTGCCAACTTGAGTCCGCTCTTTTCGATAGCATTTTCAGCTACCTCATCGTCAATCACCATAATGCGTGAAATGTTAAGCTTGGTAGTCCAAAGATTGGCTACCTGTCCATGGATCAAACGTCCATCGATACGTGCACCTACTATTGTCATAAATTTTCCCCCTTTATTGTTTTAAATGTAGGTTGGTTAACTAAGTTAATTGATTCTTCATATTCCCCTTCCGTCTCAAAAATGATGATTCGGTTATGTCCTTCTTTCAGAAGGCTATGCGGAATATAAAGTGATAAGGTTGGTCCGACATTCCAGAAACGGCCGATGTTAACGCCATTTACAAAGGCAAGGCCCTTTCCAAAACCGGACAAGTCTAAATAAGTATCTTTAAGCGCTTTTATTTCAAAGTCAAAAGCGTAGAAAGCTGGTTGCTCTGGCTGCCATCCTTTTGAAAAATCGATGTTTTCTGTGTTTTCAAAAGAAAGTGGATACTGTTGCCAATTCAGCAAGAAGTGCAAATCCTTGCAAACGCCCGTCCGAATCCCTTTTCGCTGAGTATCTGCCAAGAACTTATGCCCGTAGTTGACCCGCCCCATGTTTTCCATCAGGATGTCAATACGGTGGGTGACTTTCTTTTCTCCAGCAACAAAGATATCTTGACCAATCTCTGCTTGGTACTGGGTTGCCATAAGCTTGCCGTCCACAAAGAGCTGCATCCGGTCTCGCCCGTCAATCACCCGAATTTTTTCCTCATCCGCATCCCAGCTGGCTTCGGTACGGTAAAGTAAGTAGCCATAACTCTGTCCTAAATCCTCCATTTTGACAGGATAGAGACTCTCCACTGGCTGAGCCAAATCAGCTAATGTCTCAAACAAACTCACCTTCTCACTCAGAGCAATGTCTCTCAATTCAAAAGATTCTTTTGTGAGCGGTTTCATTTGTGGGTACTCAGGATAGTAGGTTTCCATCATTTTTTGCACTGCAAAATATTTCGGAGTTGGATTTCCCTGTTCATCGAGCAGGGCATCGTAATCATACGAAGTCACCTGTGGTAAATCCGTCACACC
Organism: uncultured Streptococcus sp.; assembly: GCA_963523365.1. Classification (GTDB taxonomy): domain Bacteria; phylum Bacillota; class Bacilli; order Lactobacillales; family Streptococcaceae; genus Streptococcus. Next base: position 7,117 of record CAURCE010000014.1, on the reverse strand, counting down.
TCTGGCCGAGCAGCCATTCATGAAGCCAAAATTGGTGCCGCCATGAAACATATAGAGGTTGATAGAGCCTTGTTTCAGAACCTCATGGACAGCTTGAGCCAGTTCCTCAGGATCCCTTTTGATAATTGGCTCTTTCCAACGATTGAACCAACCATCCCAAAACTCCATACACATGAGTGGCCATTTTTTACCATGCTCATCAAAGAATTCCTGCATCTGGGCAAAATTATAATCTGCCTTGGAGCCGAAATTTCCTGTAACAAATAAATCTTCCTCAATCAGCGTGCCAGCTTTCAGCGTCGCCCGCCAAGGACCATCCGATGTAAAGAGCGGACAATCAAGACCTCGATCCAACATCATCTGCCGAATCGCTCTCAGGTAGTCTTTATCCTCCCCATAAGAGCCATATTCATTTTCCACTTGCATCATGAGGATATTCCCACCCTTGTCCAAGAGCCTTGGAACCAAGCGAGGAAGCAACTCATCATAGTAGTCTGCAACAGCCTGAAGATAGGAAGCATCAGAAGAACGGATTCTCATATCCTCCGTCAAGAGCCAGGCTGGCATGCCGCCAAATTCCCACTCCGCACAGATAAAGGGCGAAGGGCGAACGATGGCATATAAGCCTAAATCTTGAGCAATCTGAAGAAACTTCTCAATATCTAAAATTCCCTGAAAGTCAAACTGGCCTTTCTTTGGCTCGTGCATGTTCCAAGGAACATAGGTCTCAACTGTATTGAAGCCTAGGGCTTTAAGATTATAGAGCGAGTGATACCAGTCTTCCGGCTGAATCCGAAAATAGTGAATCGCTCCTGATAAAATCTTAAACTCCTGACCATCCAAGTAGAAAGAAGAGCCTATTTCAAATCTCTTCATCTCCCCATTCCTCCTAGATTTAAAACGCTTTCATTTCTTATTAATATTAATATAATAAACTTTTGCATAAATGTCAACATTTTTTTTAAAAATATGTTAAAATCAATATAGAGAGGGATAAAAAAAGAGAGGTGAGCACAATGGCTATTCCTAAATATCAACAAATCAAAGATGATTTGAAACAACAAATCATTTCTGGTAACTTTGAAAACGGTGATAGATTCTACACAGAAGCTGAGTTAATCAAGATGTTCAACGTTAGTTCCATCACCGTTGTCCGCGCTTTGAACGAACTTGCGAATGATGGCTACATCATCCGTCAGCAAGGGAAGGGAACATTTGTTTCACGCGCAAGAAAACACAAGCGTGTGGAATTCTCTGATATCGAAACTTTCCCTATCCAAAAGGATAAGGTGACTGTTCTGTCCATCGAACGTGGAAATGAATTGAGAATCTTGGAAAAACTAGAACTAACACCGTCCCAGTTCTACTACAAGATTGACCGTATCAGAAGGACCGGTGATAAAGTCTATATCTATCACCAAACCTACATTCCTGAACAGTACATCAATCCAAACTATCCAGATTTGGACTACTACAGCTCGATCTACAATCGCTTCAAAACGGATTATCACATCCACATGAATGATGAGTATTTCGAAGAAACCAACGAAATCGTCTTTCCAACGCCAAAAGATATTGCTAAGACCTTGGAAATTGATCCAAACTTCCCAACTGTGCATCAAGTCAAGATCACAAAACTGGAAAATACTGGACAAATCCTAGAGTACAGCGAAACCTACAAGCGTGGCGATTTCTTCAAAATCAAATTTATTTCTTCTAGTCGCGATCATTAATCTGAAAAACGATGGTTCTCATGAGCTGTCGTTTTTCATTTCCTGACCAACTAGCCTACCTTTATTATAAACCTATCTATACCAATTTGCAAGACATTCTAAGAACTTTTGTTCATTAAAAAGTGAATTGTGTCAAAAAGTAAACAGAGCCTATTAATTTGTCCTGTTTTTCAATTATCCTAAGGAAGAAAAAATAAGAAACACTGGCTATTCCCCTGAAAATTGGTATAATGATAAAGCAAAAAAGCTGGGATTCAATCCCAGCTTTTTTGATATAAAATGTTCTTTATTTTTCAAATGAAATCGTTTATCAAGTCTTTAGAAAACCTGCTATTTCTTTATTTCTAATTCACGAACCTGAAGCAAAACATTAGACAAATCTGCCCCGGCCTGAAGAAGAGCAGCAGCCATATAGGCTCCCTCTACCAAAGGAACATTATTGATAATGATTTCCTTGTCAGAAAAGTCTGCGACCATTTCTAGATTCATGCGAGCTGAGCCCAGATCGAAAAAGGCCAAAATAGTGTCCTTGTCATTGGCATCTAAAGCTGCCTGAATCCCTTCAAAGCTGGTCCCGATGCTGCCGTCGTCCAATCCGCCCACATAGCTGATGGCCACATCTGCCGCCACCTGCGAAATGAGATCAAACAAGCCTTGGGCCAGGTTTTTGGAATGGGAAACGATAAGAATGCCAGTATCTGCCATCAGCCTGCCTCCGTTTCTAGAAGAGCCTCAAAGAGGAGACCAGATGAAGCCGAACCAGGATCGATATGGCCGATAGAGCGCTCACCGACATAGGAAGCCCGCCCCTTGGTCGCTTTCAGATCTTTGGTCGCTTCCACTAGAGAACCAATCTTTTCACGCGTCAAGTCTCCAGACTGCAGAGAAACAGGAATCCCCGACCAGACATCCACCATGGTTTTCTCACCAGGCACAGCCTTGCCCCGCTTCTGAATCATGTCCAGCCCAGCTTGGATGACTTCTAGCAAGTCTTTGCCGTCTTTTTCAGCTTTGGCCATGCCCATGAAAGCCGAGCCATATAGAGGGCCTGAAGCACCGCCGACCTTGCTAATCAGCTGCATAGAAACAGCCTGAAAAACCTCAGCCGCACTAGCAAAGTCCTTAGCAGCTAGATTCTCTACTGCTGCTGCCATTCCCCTAGCCATATTGGCGCCATGATCACCATCGCCGATGGGGGTATCAAGGTCAGACAGATAGTCTTTCTGACTCTGGATCTTTTCGTTGAACAACTGCATCCATTTTTTTGCTCTTGCTGCGTCCATAGGCACCTCCTTACCAAGCGGCTGTCGTGACAAGACTGTTGAGAGCCTCCAGCCAGTCTGGCTGATCCAGCTGGATAAAGGTCAGAGAAATCCCAGCCATATCAATGGAGGTCATGTAATTACCCAGCTTTTTATAGACAACTTCGACTCCAGCATCTGCCAGAAGATTTGCTACATCGGCCGCAAAGACATACTGCTCCATGAGCGGTGTTGCACCCATACCATTGATGAGGATACCAATTTTCTTGCCAGATTTGAGCTCAACAGACTGACTTAGTTTTTCGACCAATTCCTTGGCTAAGTCCTTAGACGGCTGCATCTTTTCCTTGCGATAGCCAGGCTCACCATGGATGCCAATGCCGAACTCTATTTCATCATCAGCCAAAACAAAACCAGGCTTGCCAACTTCCGGTACGGTTGCCCCGCTCAGAGCCAAGCCAACCGTGTGAATATGTTTGACCAGCTCATCAGCCAGAGCCTTGATTTCAGTCAGAGATTTGCCTGCACGCGCCGCATCCCCTAGAATCTTATGGACAAGGATGGTACCAGCCACTCCGCGGCGACCTTGCGTATAGAGGCTGTCTTCCACTGCGATATCGTCATCTACGACGACACTAGCCACCTCAATCCCTTCCATCTCAGCCATTTCCTGAGCCATTTCAAAGTTCATGATGTCACCAGAGTAATTCTTGATCACCATGAAGACCCCAGCTCCCTCATCTGCTTCCTTGATAGCCTGCAAGACCTGATCAGGTGTTGGTGAAGTAAAGACCGCTCCGCAAATAGCAGCCGACAGCATGCCCTCACCGACAAAGCCAGCGTGAGAAGGCTCATGACCGCTACCGCCGCCAGAAACCAGCCCAACCTTGCCCGTCTTCTCACTCTTGCGGGCAATGATATCAAAGCCCTCGACCCGATAAACCAAATCGCTGTGAATATAGGCCAAGCCCTCCAGCATCTCATCTACAACCGCTGTTGGGTCGTTGATAATTTTCTTCATAGGTGTCCTCCGTTTCTCAGCGTTTCTCTAAAATGAGCAATTCGCCCTAAAAAGAAAGCGCTATCATTTTGATATTATTTTAACATTTTATCTTACCGAAAGCAAATTCTGCCACATCTTAGACTAGAAGAAAGCATCAAATTAGTTGACAAGAAAAAGTAGACAGTGTATACTAAAGATAGATAAGTAGACAGTGTATACTTTAGGAGAAAATGAATGAAACGCAATACTGCCCAGCTGAAAGAACAACTCATCCAAACAGGGATTGACGAAATCGGAAAACACGGAATTGAACAGCTTTCGCTCAGGACTGTTGCCAAGGCCTGCGGCGTGACTCACGGCAGCCCTTACCGCCATTTTGAGAGCAAGGAAGGCTACCTTAAGGTCGTTTTGACCCAGCTTTCGCTGTTTCTCAATCAGGAAATCAATGAAAAGATTGATGCGACAGGTTCTGCGCGTGATCAGCTGACCCAGCTTGGTCTTAATTTCATTATTTTTGCCAAGACCTACCCTCATTTTTTCGAAGCTCTCTTTATCAAATTTCCTTTTAAATATATGAAGGTGACGCAGGACACCATACTCTTGGAGTCTGACCTGCCTGGATTTGATAAATTTAAGGAGCTTGTTTTAAAGCTTCGCAAGGAGGAAAATTTTAGCAATAGCGAAGCGGAAAGCCTTTTTCACTTTTGGAGCTTTATCACAGGCCTAGCCGTTCTGGCTAACAGTCCTATCGGACAAGACCTTGACCCTCAAGCTATCCAAAGCACGATCGAGCACATGCTTGACATTTATATCAAAGGAGAACGATCATGAAAACCTTGATTATTTACACCCACCCCAGCCCAACTGGCTTCAATGCTGCTATTCTCAAAGAGGTTCAAAGCAACATTTCTAAGAAGCACGAAGTGAAAACCTTGGACTTGTATGCTGAGAATTTTGACCCGATCTTGCGCTTTGACCAAGAACACAGACGCCGTGACCTGCATAAAGACCCTGAAATGGCAAAATACCGGGATTTGATTACTTGGGCAGACCATCTGATTTTCATTTTCCCTATCTGGTGGAGCGGTATGCCGGCCATTCTTAAAGGCTTTATCGATCGCGTCTTTGCTGCTGACTTTGCCTATTCTTATAAGAAAGTCGGTCTCCAAGGCCACTTGCAAGGTAAGTCCGGCTGGATTATCACCAGCCACAACACACCAGCCTTTGCCCTTCCTTTTGTCCAAGACTATGGCAAAGTACTTAAAAATCAAGTTCTGAAACCGTGTGGAATTACCCCAGTCAAGCTGACCGAGCTCAACAGTGTAGAACGCAAGACGGACCAAGAACGCCAAGAAATGCTGCAGAAAATCGGGCAGCTGGCCAGTCAGATTTAAGACAAAGAAAACGGGAGCGGGAAAGAACTTCAAACAAGTTAAAAAAGTTAGTTTTCCCATCCCCGCATAGTTGATTAGGTCATCTTTGGAGCTTAAAAAGCGAAGGAAGATGCCAATCAACCACTGCGCCATCTATTTTTTCTAATTTATTTTCAAAAGCCTGGACTTTTTGCCCAGGCTCTTTTTTATGTTTAATCCAGCCCCACGCGCTTGAAGATTTCATCTACGCGCTTGGTGTAGTAAACTGGGTTGAAGATTTCATCAATCTCTTCCTGAGTCAGACGGGAAGTGACTTCTGGATCCGCTTCGAGCAGAGGCTTGAAGTCTACTTGATTGTCCCAAGACTGAGCAGTCTTTGGCTGCACCAAGTCATAAGCCTGCTCCCGTGTCATGCCTTTTTCAATCAAGGTCAACATAGCCCGCTGGCTGAAGATAAGACCAAAGGTCGAGTTCATGTTGCGAATCATGTTTTCTGGGAAGACCGTCAAGTTCTTGACGATATTACCGAAGCGGTTGAGCATGTAATCGATGAGAATGGTCGTGTCCGGAGCGATAATCCGCTCAGCTGATGAGTGGGAAATGTCGCGCTCATGCCAAAGAGAGACATTCTCAAAGGCTGTCACCATGTGGCCACGAATGACACGCGCCAGACCAGTCATATTTTCAGAACCGATAGGGTTGCGTTTGTGAGGCATTGCTGAAGAGCCTTTTTGACCTTTGGCAAAGAACTCTTCGACTTCGCGCTGCTCAGACTTTTGCAGACCACGGATTTCAGTCGCCATGCGCTCGATAGACGTCGCAATCAAGGCTAGAGCTGAGAAGTATTCAGCATGGAGGTCACGTGGCAGGACTTGAGTCGATATCTCCTGCGGACGGATGCCTAATTTCTCACAGACATAGCTTTCCACAAATGGCGGAATGTTGGCAAAGTTCCCAACCGCACCAGAGATTTTTCCAGCTTCCACACCCGCAGCCGCAATCTCAAAACGCTCAATGTTGCGCTTCATTTCGCTGTACCAAGTCGCAAGCTTGAGACCAAAGGTCGTAGGCTCCGCATGCACTCCGTGGGTTCGTCCCATCATGATGGTGAACTTGTGCTCCCGCGCCCGCTCTGCAATGATGTCAGTGAAGTGACGCAGATCCTCACGGATGATGTCATTGGCCTGCTTGTAGAGGTAACCGTAGGCAGTATCCACCACATCGGTCGAGGTCAGTCCATAGTGCACCCACTTGCGCTCCTCGCCTAGCGTCTCAGAAACCGCACGCGTGAAAGCCACCACATCATGGCGCGTCTCCTGCTCAATCTCCAAGATGCGATCAATGTCAAAGCCTGCCCTTTCACGAATCAAGGCCACATCTTCCTTGGGAATCTCACCCAGTTCAGCCCAGGCCTCATCAGCCAGAATCTCTACCTCCAGCCAAGCCTTATACTTATTTTCCTCAGTCCAAATGTTCGCCATTTCGGGGCGAGAGTAACGGTTGATCATTGTTTGTTTTTCTCCTGTTCCACATATTTATCTTTAAGTTCTAAAATTTAAATTCGTCTAATGATAGATTCATTTACATCTTCACCCAATCTCATCACATGTTTCATTTTACGATTGTCACTTATTTACCGCCCACTCCGCTGCTTTCTCTGCATGGATTACCGTTGTGTCGTAGAGAGGCAAGTCAGTGTCGGATTGCTTGACGAGGAGACCAATCTCGGTACAACCCAAGATAACA
>CAURCE010000013.1:0-33430 GCA_963523365.1 uncultured Streptococcus sp. | reverse complement strand
TGTCTGTGACAAAGGTCAAAGCGCGTGTCATAGTTCGGATGGATTTTCCGAAGTCTGGCGAAGTCATCATGTTGACGACGTTGGTAGAGCCTAAGTTACATGACACATCTGTTCCCAGGTGAAGATACTCTTGCGCATCATTCAAGAGACTAGGCTCTTGTACTTGCAGGATTTCTGAGCAAAGGTTGCTCATGATGATTTTACCGTCGATTGGATTTGAACGGTTAGCTGTATCGATGTTTACGACATATGGATAGCCAGACTCTTGCTGCAATTTAGAAATCTCTGTTTCCAAATCACGAGCCTTGATCTTAGTTTTGGTAATCCTAGGATTAGCGACCAATTCATCGTATTTCTCTGTGATATCGATATAGGCAAATGGTACACCGTATTCACGTTCGATTGAGTAAGGGCTGAAGAGGTACATTTCTTCATTCTTGCGCGCTAATTCGTAGAACTTATCTGGAATGACAACACCGAGCGAGAGGGTTTTGACCCGAACTTTTTCGTCAGCATTTTCTTTTTTGGTAGAAAGGAAAGCGATGATATCTGGGTGGAAGACATTGAGGTAAACAACTCCAGCTCCCTGACGTTGGCCCAGCTGGTTAGAATAGGAGAAGCTATCTTCAAACAGTTTCATAACAGGAACAACGCCAGATGCAGCTCCTTCATAACCCTTGATAGGCGCTCCAGCTTCCCGCAGATTGCTAAGGGAAATACCGACCCCGCCTCCGATACGAGACAATTGCAGGGCAGAGTTGATGGAGCGGCCGATTGAGTTCATATCATCAGTTACTTGGATGAGGAAGCAGGAAACCAATTCGCCACGACGAGCTCGACCAGCGTTGAGGAAGCTTGGTGTAGCCGGTTGATAGCGCTGGTGGATGATTTCATTTGCGATATCCTTGGCAATGGCTTCATCTCCGTTGGCAAAGTAGAGGGCATTAAAGAGCACCCGATCTTCCATGCTTTCCAGATAGTATTCACCATCATTTGTCTTCAGTGCATACTGGTTGTAGAATTTATAGGCTGCCATGAAAGATTTGAACTTGAAATCTTGAGCATGGATAAAAGCAGACAACTCTTCAATATATTCAGGAGAATAGAGTTGGATAAATTCTTTTTCCAAGTAGTTCTCTTCGATTAAGTATTGAATTTTTTCAGTAATAGAAGCAAACTTCATCGTGTTTGGTTCAACATTTTCTTTGAAGAAGGCTTCCAAGGCTTCTTTGTCTTTGTGAAGCATGATTTGCCCATTGACTGGACGGTTGATTTCGTTATTTAGACGGAAGTAAGTCACATCTTCTAAGTGTTTGAGTCCCATAATTTTCCTTTTTCTAAAATGTCTTTTGCTTTTACAAAATAAACGGCTCCTACGAATGATAGGAGCGGCAACAAAGCTCTAAATACTGGTGAGATTATGATAATTTTTTAAGTTTACCAGGCTGGAAACCAGAAAATGCTTCAGTTGGCGTTTGAATAACAGGAGCTGCATTGAAACCGAGGCTTTTAACATGGTCGATGTATTCTGGTTGCTCATCAAGATTGATTTCACGATATTCCACATTGTTGGTATCAAGAAAACGCTTGGTCATCTTGCATTGAACACAATCGTTTTTAGAGTAAATAGTTACCATTAGATGATTCCTCTATACTTTCATTTTCTTAAATTTTAATCTGAAACTAGTATATCTAAAAGCGAATTCGATGTCAACAGTTTTGAACTAAATATTGTATGATATTTTCTTATAGCAACTATAGAGATACAATATATAGTGTATAAAACATCGAAACAAAGAGAAATAACCACAAGAAGTAACAGCGCTTACTGTACTTTAAGCGAAGCTAGACCAAGAAGAATTCATTATAAGGAAGAAAGCCTTGAAACGATTTCGGAAAGAGAGGGAGTTGATGATTGAATCTACTATAATTAAAACAGAATTCATTTTCAAACTCTAACGAAATATTTTGTAAGCGGGCTATAAAATTCTTGAAAAAGATTTCAAAAAGTGATATAATATCAATTTGTAAGGGTTATCACTTTAACTCAAAAAGAATTATTTTAAAGGAGAGTCTAACTATGGCTTCTAAAGATTTCCACATTGTGGCAGAAACAGGTATTCACGCGCGTCCAGCAACATTGTTGGTACAAACAGCTAGCAAATTTGCTTCAGATATCACTCTTGAGTACAAAGGTAAATCAGTAAACCTTAAATCAATCATGGGTGTTATGAGTCTTGGTGTTGGCCAAGGTGCTGACGTTACAATCTCAGCTGAAGGTGCAGACGCGGATGATGCTATCGCTGCTATCTCAGAAACAATGGAAAAAGAAGGATTGGCATAAGAAAATGACAGAAATGCTTAAAGGAATTGCAGCGTCTGATGGTGTTGCTGTTGCTAAGGCATATCTATTAGTTCAACCGGATTTGTCATTTGAGACTGTTTCAGTCGAAGATACGAATGCAGAAGAGGCTCGTTTGGATGCAGCTCTTGAAGCTTCACAGAACGAGCTTTCTGTTATCCGTGAGAAAGCAGTAGATAGCCTTGGTGAGGAAGCAGCTCAAGTATTTGACGCTCACTTAATGGTACTCGCTGACCCTGAAATGGTTGGTCAAATCAAAGAAACGATCCGTACTAAGAAAGTAAATGCGGAAGCTGGTCTGAAAGAAGTTACAGACATGTTTATCGCTATTTTTGAAGGTATGGAAGACAATCCATACATGCAAGAACGTGCGGCAGATATTCGTGACGTAACGAAGCGCGTTTTGGCAAACCTTTTGGGCAAGAAATTACCAAATCCAGCTTCTATCAATGAAGAATCAGTTGTCATTGCACATGACTTGACTCCTTCTGATACAGCTCAATTAGACAAGAAATTTGTTAAGGCGTTTGTAACCAATATCGGTGGACGAACAAGCCACTCTGCGATTATGGCGCGTACGCTTGAAATCGCAGCGGTATTGGGAACAAATAATATTACTGAACTCGTTAAAGACGGCGATATCATTGCAGCAAATGGTATCACTGGTGAAGTTATCATTAACCCAACTGAAGAGCAGGCAGCAGCATTCAAGGCAGCTGGTGAAGCTTATGCGAAGCAAAAAGCTGAATGGGCTCTCTTGAAAGATGCTCAAACAGTGACTGCTGATGGCAAACACTTTGAACTCGCTGCTAATATCGGTACACCAAAAGACGTTGAAGGTGTCAATGCAAATGGTGCTGAAGCCGTAGGTCTTTACCGTACAGAATTCCTTTACATGGATTCACAAGACTTCCCAACAGAAGACGAGCAATATGAGGCTTACAAGGCTGTCTTGGAAGGCATGAACGGTAAGCCAGTGGTTGTCCGTACGATGGACATCGGTGGAGATAAGGAGCTTCCTTACTTCGATATGCCGCATGAAATGAACCCGTTCCTTGGTTTCCGTGCATTGCGTATCTCTATCTCTGAAACTGGTGACGCTATGTTCCGTACACAAATCCGCGCCCTCTTGCGTGCTTCTGTACATGGACAATTGCGTATCATGTTCCCAATGGTTGCTCTCTTGACAGAATTCCGCAAGGCTAAAGCAGTTTACGAAGAAGAAAAAGCGAAATTGCAAGCGGAAGGTGTTGCTGTAGCGGATAATATCCAAGTGGGTATCATGATTGAAATTCCAGCAGCAGCAATGCTAGCTGATCAATTTGCGAAAGAAGTTGACTTCTTCTCTATCGGTACTAACGACTTGATCCAATACACAATGGCTGCCGACCGCATGAACGAACAAGTTTCATACCTCTACCAACCATACAACCCATCAATCCTTCGCTTGATCAACAACGTTATCAAGGCTGCTCACGCTGAAGGCAAATGGGCAGGTATGTGTGGAGAAATGGCCGGTGACCAAACTGCTGTGCCGCTTCTTGTCGGAATGGGCTTGGATGAATTCTCTATGAGTGCAACTTCAGTTCTTCGGACTCGTAGCCTCATGAAGAAATTGGATACGAAGAAGATGGAAGAACTTGCACAACGCGCATTGACTGAATGTGCAACGATGGAAGAAGTTCTTGAACTTGAAAAAGAATATCTTGACTTCGATTAATCTGAAAATTAAGATCAGGAAAATTTTCCTGGTCTTTTTTAGTTTTCTTCAGCGTCATAGTAGACCTAGTGTAGAAAGTGAGACTCGATGAAAAATCGAGAAATATAGCGAGTTAATATGAGCAAAAGAAGAGGATTCATGAAATTTGTGAAAAATTTCTTTAAATTTATAAAATTTAGTTGAAATTTTCAGAAAATTTGATAAAATGTTACTTAATAACATTTTGGAGGGGACAAGTGACACAATATAAGAACTATATAAATGGAGAGTGGAGAGCTTCTGAAAATGAAATCACCATCTCATCTCCTATCAATAATGAGATTTTAGGAACTGTTCCTGCGATGAGTCAGGCAGAGGTTGATTATGCGATGGCGAGCGCTCGGGCGGCTTTGCCAGCTTGGCGCGCCCTTTCAGCAGTCGAACGTGCAGCTTATCTGCATAAGGCCGCGGATATTTTGGAGCGCGATCAGGAGAAGATTGGCGAAATCCTTGCAAAAGAAGTTGCCAAGGGTATTAAAGCGGCAGTCGGAGAGGTAGTCCGGACAGCAGACTTGATTCGCTATGCGGCTGAAGAAGGCATTCGTATTCACGGTCAGGTTATGGAAGGTGGCGGCTTTGAAGCTGCCAGCAAGAAAAAACTGGCTGTGGTTCGTCGTGAGCCTGTAGGAGTTGTATTGGCTATTGCGCCATTTAACTACCCAGTTAATCTGTCAGCTTCCAAAATTGCTCCTGCCCTTATCGGCGGAAATGTCGTGATGTTTAAGCCACCTACTCAAGGTTCAATCTCTGGTCTGCTCTTGGCTCAGGCTTTTGCTGAGGCTGGTCTGCCTGCTGGTGTTTTCAATACCATCACAGGACGTGGTTCAGAAATCGGGGATTACATCATTGAGCATAAGGAAGTAAACTACATTAACTTTACTGGCTCCACTCCAATCGGTGAGCGCATCGGTAAGTTGGCTGGTATGCGTCCAATTATGTTAGAATTGGGTGGTAAGGATGCTGCAGTCGTGCTGGAAGATGCTGACTTGGAGCATGCAGCTAAGCAGATTGTTGGCGGGGCATACAGTTATTCCGGTCAGCGCTGTACGGCTATTAAACGTGTCATTGTCATGGAGAGCGTAGCAGATAAATTAGCGGCGCTGATTAAGGCAGAGGTAGAGAAACTGACGGTTGGTGATCCCTTTGATAATGCGGATATCACACCAGTCATTGATAATGCATCAGCAGATTTCATCTGGGGCTTGATTGAAGATGCTCAGGAAAAGGGAGCGTCAGCCTTGACAGAAATCAAACGTGAAGCAAATCTCATCTGGCCTGCCTTGTTTGACCATGTGACACTGGATATGAAATTAGCTTGGGAAGAGCCATTTGGTCCTGTTCTTCCGATTATTCGTGTGACTTCCGTTGAAGAGGCTATTCAGATCTGTAACCAGTCAGAGTTTGGTCTTCAATCTTCAGTCTTTACAAATGATTTCCCTAAAGCATTTGAGATTGCTGAGAAGCTGGAAGTGGGTACTGTACACATCAATAATAAGACCCAACGTGGTCCAGATAACTTCCCATTCCTTGGAGTTAAGGGATCTGGAGCCGGAGTGCAAGGGATTCGTTACAGTATCGAAGCGATGACACAAGTGAAATCCATCGTGTTTGATGTGAAATAATGAGAAAGGCGGCTTTGTGCGGCCTTTTTTCTTACCTTGATGAACTTGTAAATCTAACAAGTGTTCGAACAATATAAAAATAAGCAGGCGTTGATATTTTTGATTACTTATCATTTTAAAATGTAAATTTACATATTGGTCTATACAAATTTTAACCGTTTTATCTCTAATTTTATATCAAATAATTCAGGTAAAAGCCTGTAGAATTAGTATTTCATGAGATCTTCTTCAATGGCCTGTCGATATAGTAATTCATTCTTTTGAAGAAATTGGGCTTTTGAAATTTTTGAGATAGTTTTTGGAAATTTGCTTGAAAAATATAAGAAAATGAGGTAAAATAGAAACATAGAAAACGCTTACAAATAGAAAGGTGACTAAATGGACAAAAAAGAAGCATTAAGAACCTTTACAACAGGTGAAAACTTTCATTTACAGCATTATTTGGGAGTGCATCGGGATGTGGTGGATGGCAAGGCTGGCTACACTTTTAGAGTTTGGGCTCCAAATGCGCAGAATGTGCATCTGATTGGAGATTTCACCAATTGGTATGGAGAGCAGATTCCTATGACTCGCAATGAAGGCGGTGTATGGGAAGTCTTCACGGATTTACCCAAGGAAGGAGATATTTACAAGTACAATATCAAACGCAGTAGCGGTCAGGAAATCTTGAAAATTGATCCGCTGGCTATCTATTTGGAAGAGCGCCCAGGTACGGGGGCTATTGTTCGGACTATTCCAGAGAAGAAGTGGCAAGATGGGCTTTGGCTGGCTCGGAGAAAGCGTTGGGGCTTTTTTTCAAGACCGGTCAATATTTATGAAGTGCATGCTGGATCTTGGAAACGCAATCCTGACGGCAGTCCATATTCTATGGCTCAGCTTAAGGAGGAGTTGATTCCTTATCTGGTCGAAATGAACTACACGCACGTTGAGTTCATGCCGCTCATGGCCCATCCTTTGGGACTCAGCTGGGGTTACCAGCTCATGGGTTACTTTGCCTTTGAACATACTTATGGAACGCCAGAGGAATTTCAGGACTTTGTCGAGGAATGTCACTTGAATAATATTGGTGTCATTGTGGACTGGGTTCCAGGTCACTTTACCATCAATGACGATGCCTTGGCCTACTATGATGGAACACCAACCTTTGAGTACCAGGATCATGACCGAGCTCACAACTATGGCTGGGGTGCCTTGAATTTTGACCTAGGAAAAAATGAAGTGCAATCTTTCTTGATCTCTAGCATCAAGTTCTGGATTGATTTCTACCATCTAGATGGGGTTCGTGTGGATGCGGTTAGCAACATGCTCTATCTAGACTACGATAGTGGTCCTTGGCAGCCAAACAAGGATGGCGGTAATCGTAACTATGAAGGCTACTATTTCTTGCAGCGCTTGAATACAGTCATCAAGCTAGCTCATCCAGATGTCATGATGATTGCTGAAGAGAGCTCGTCCGAAACCAAGATTACGGGTATGAGAGAAATGGGCGGTTTGGGCTTTGACTTCAAGTGGAATATGGGCTGGATGAACGATATTCTCCGTTTCTATGAAGAAGACCCGATTTACCGCAAGTACGATTTTAATCTGGTGACCTTCAGCTTTATGTATGCATTTTCTGAAAATTTCCTCTTGCCTTTCTCTCACGACGAAGTCGTTCATGGTAAGAAGAGCATGATGCATAAGATGTGGGGTGACCGCTACAATCAATTTGCTGGTCTACGCAACCTCTTGACCTATCAAATCTGCCATCCAGGCAAGAAACTGCTCTTTATGGGTTCAGAATTTGGTCAGTTCCTAGAGTGGAAGTCAGAAGAGCAGCTGGAATGGTCAAATCTGGACGATCATATGAACAAGCAGATGCAAACCTTCACTTCTGCCCTCAACGCCTTTTATCGAGATAATCGTCCACTTTGGGAGATTGATCTTAGCTACGATGGCATCGAAATCATCGATGCAGACAATACCGATCAGAGCGTCCTTTCCTTTATCCGTAAGACGGAAAAAGGGGATATGCTGGTCTGTGTGTTCAACATGGTGCCAGTAGAGCGCAAAAACTTTACCATTGGTGTGCCAGTGGCAGCCGTTTATGAAGAAGTATGGAATACTGAATTAGAGAAATGGGGAGGTGTTTGGAAGGAACACAACGAAACAGTTCAGTCTCAAGAGGGACTATGGAAAGATTATCCGCAGACCTTGACCTTTACGCTACCAGCTTTGGGAGCAAGTATTTGGAAAATCAAGCGTCGTGTGAATGTTCGTAAAAATGCTAAAAAAGATTCCACAAAGGAGTAGGATATGAAGAATGAAATGCTAGCTTTGATTCTTGCCGGTGGGCAAGGAACTCGTCTTGGAAAGCTCACACAAAGTATTGCGAAACCAGCAGTACAGTTTGGTGGTCGTTATCGTATTATTGATTTCGCCCTTTCAAACTGTGCCAACTCTGGGATTAACAATGTCGGTGTGATTACCCAGTACCAACCACTTGCTTTGAACAGTCACATCGGGAACGGTTCAAGCTGGGGCTTGGATGGTATCAATACAGGTGTATCCATTCTTCAGCCTTACTCTGCCAGTGAAGGAAATCGTTGGTTTGAGGGAACTAGCCACGCTATTTTCCAAAACATCGACTATATCGACAGTATCAATCCTGAATATGTTTTAATCCTATCTGGTGACCATATCTACAAGATGGACTACGATGATATGCTCCAATCCCACAAGGATAACAGCGCTAGTTTGACGGTTGCAGTCTTGGATGTGCCTCTCAAGGAGGCTAGCCGTTTTGGTATCATGAATACCGACGCTAACAATCGGATCGTTGAATTTGAAGAAAAACCAGAAAATCCTAAATCTACCAAGGCTTCTATGGGAATCTATATCTTTGACTGGCAACGTCTCCGCAATATGCTGATTGCTGCTGAAAAGAGCAATGTAGATATGTCCGACTTTGGTAAGAATGTTATCCCTAACTATCTTGAATCTGGCGAAAGTGTTTATGCTTACGAATTTAACGGCTACTGGAAAGACGTTGGTACGATTGAGTCACTTTGGGAAGCCAACATGGAATACATTAGCCCAGAAAATGCTTTAGACAGTCGTGATCGTCAGTGGAAAATTTACTCACGTAACTTGATTTCACCACCAAACTACCTTGGTGCAAATGCTCATGTTGAAGATTCTTTGGTAGTTGACGGCTGTTTTGTGGATGGAACTGTTAAGCATTCTATTCTTTCAACAGGCGCTCAAGTTCGTGAGGGTGCAGAAGTCACTGATTCTGTCATTATGAGTGGCGCTATTATTGGTCAGGGAGCTAAGATTAAACGTGCGATCATTGGTGAGGGCGCTGTTATTTCTGATGGTGTGGAGATTGACGGAACAGATGAAGTGCAAGTAGTCGGATATAATGAAAAAGTGGGGGTACCAACAGATGAAGATTGATAAATATTCAGCGATTTTAGGAAATACGGTCGGTTTCCACGACATGTCAACCTTGACAGACCATCGTCCAGTTGCTAGTTTGCCATTTGGTGGGAAATACCGTTTGATTGACTTCCCACTGTCTAGTCTTGCTAATGCTGGTGTCCGTAGCGTCTTTGGTATCTTCCAACAAGACAATATCAGCTCTGTCTTTGACCATATTCGTTCAGGTCGTGAGTGGGGCTTGTCTACACTTTTGAGTCACTACTATCTAGGAATTTACAATACCCGTGTAGAAAGTAGCACAGTTGGTAAGGAATATTATGAACAGTTACTGACTTATCTGAAGCGCTCAGGCTCTAACCAAACTGTAGCCCTGAACTGTGATGTGTTGATTAACATTGACCTTAATCAAGTCTTCCACTTGCATAACACAACCCAACAACCGATGACAGTGGTTTACAAAAAATTGCCATCTAAAGATATTTCAGATGTGAATGCAGTTCTGCAAGTCAGTGAAACAGATCATGTCCTAGGACATAAGCTGCATAGTGATAGAGACGAGGGCGAGCTCTTCAATATGTCCACAGATATTTTTGTAGTAGATACGCCTTGGTTAATTGAAAAATTGGAAGAAGAAGCCCAAAAAGAATTCCCACAAAAGCTACGTTATGTTCTTCGAGACTTGGCAGCTGAAGTTGGAGCTTTTGCTTACGAGTATACAGGCTATCTGGCAAATATTTACTCTGTTGAATCATACTATAAGGCCAATAAAGATATGCTTGATCGGCAGAAATTCTACTCCCTCTTCTCACCAAATCAAAAGATTTATACAAAGGTGAAAAACGAAGAGCCGACTTACTATGCAACAGGATCGAAGGTAAATCGCTCTCAGTTTGCCTCAGGTAGTATTGTAGAAGGTGAAGTTGTAAATTCTGTTATTTCGCGGAATACAAGAATTTTAGCAGGTAGCAGTGTCAAAGACAGTCTCCTCTTCCCACGCGTTGTCGTTGGAAAAAATGCAGTGGTAGAATATGCAATTGTGGACAAGGGCGTTGAGATTGCTGAAGGAGTTGTCGTTCGAGGGACAGCTGAACATCCAGTTGTACTGAAGAAAGGTCAAAAAGTTATAGAGGACATCGTTTCATGAAAATTTTATTTGTAGCAGCAGAAGGAGCACCTTTTTCCAAGACGGGTGGTTTGGGAGACGTTATCGGCGCCCTTCCCAAATCCTTGGTCAAAGCTGGCCATGAAGTTGGGGTTATTCTGCCATACTATGACATGACGGATGCTAAATTTGGTGATCAAGTTGAAGACCTCTTTTCCTTTGAAGTCAGTGTCGGCTGGCGTCGGGAGTATGTCGGTGTCAAAAAGATTGAGTTGGAAGGTGTCAGCTTCTACTTTATCGATAATCAGCATTATTTCTTCCGTGGGCATGTCTATGGTGATTTTGATGACGGCGAACGTTTTGCCTACTTCCAATTAGCAGCAATCGAACTGATGGAGCGCATTGACTTTATTCCAGATGTTCTCCATGTGCACGATTACCATACAGCTATGATTCCTTTCTTGGTCAAGGAAAAATATCGCTGGATTCAGGCCTATAACAACATCAAGACAGTGCTGACGATTCACAACTTAGAGTTTCAGGGACAATTTCCGGATAGCATGCTTTGGGAACTCTTTGGTGTCGGCTATGAACGTTATGCGGATGGCACTCTCCGTTGGAATGACTGCCTCAACTGGATGAAAGCGGGCATTCTCTATGCGGATCGCGTGACAACTGTTTCACCGAGCTATGCCAACGAAATTCGGACAGCTGAGTTTGGCTGCGGTCTGGATCAGGTTCTTCGGATGGAGTCTGGCAAGCTGGTCGGTATTGTCAATGGTATTGATACAGATATCTATAATCCAGAAACAGATAAATTGCTGGCTTACCACTTTAACAAAGACGATTTGACTGGGAAATTAGAAAACAAACGAGCTCTTCAAGCAAAAGTAGGCTTGCCAGTTCGGGATGATGTTCCTGTCGTTGGTATCGTCTCTCGATTGACACGTCAAAAAGGTTTTGATTTGGTGGTGGAAGAGTTGCATAATTTGCTTCAGGAAGATGTGCAAATTGTGCTACTTGGAACAGGTGACCCTGCATTTGAAAGGGCCTTCGCTTGGTTTGGACAGGCTTATCCTGAAAAATTATCCGCTAATATCCTTTTTGATGTTACTTTGGCTCAGGAAATCTATGCGGCTAGTGACATTTTCCTCATGCCGAGTCGCTTTGAACCTTGCGGTCTGTCTCAGATGATGTCCATGCGTTACGGGACACTACCACTTGTTCACGAGGTTGGTGGTTTGCGCGATACGGTTGAACCTTTCAATGTCTATAGTGGACAGGGAACAGGCTTTAGCTTCAATAACTTCTCTGGTTATTGGCTAACATGGACTTTCAAAGAAGCCCTCAATCTTTACTGGCATGACCAAGAAGCTTGGCATAGTCTGCAAATACAGGCGATGGAAAGAGATTTCTCTTGGGATACAGCCAGTCAAGCATACAGTGATTTATATGAGTCACTACTCTAGTATGTTGCATTAGAACAGCAATCCTCTCTTGTTTCTGACAAGAGAGGATTTGTCGGGTAAGTGGTCTTTCTCATGTTGACATCTTATCCAGACGGATGCTTTTCCCTAAAAGAAAGGAAGTTGATTCATAAAAATGGAATTAAATAAAGAACAGTTTATCCGAGATTTCAAGGATACTTTGCACGAAAGACAGCTGATTAAGATTGCGGATGCTACACCTGCCGAGCTTTTTCAAGCCCTCGCTAGTACTATTCGTAAATATATCACGCCACTGTGGCTGGAGCGCCGCAATAAACTCGTGGAACAGCAGCAAAAAACAGCCTATTATTTCTCAATTGAGTTTCTACCGGGACGTATGCTGGAAACCAACCTACTCAATTTAGGTATTCTTGATACGGCCAAGGAAAGCTTTGCTGAGTTAGGAGTTGACTTTGAGGATGTAAAAAATGCTGAGCACGACATGGCTTTGGGAAATGGAGGCCTTGGCCGCTTGGCAGCAGCCTTCATGGACTCGCTAGCTACAACGGGCTATCCAGGTTTTGGAAATGGGATTCGCTATCGCTACGGTCTTTTCAAGCAGAGAATCGTGAACGGCTATCAGGTCGAGATTCCAGATGATTGGTTTGGAAGTTTGGGCAATGTCTGGGAAACTCGTAAGGATCACGGCATTGTGGATGTTAAAATCTTTGGCAATGTTTACCTCCGTGCTAATGAAGAAGGCCGCATTGTGCCGGTTTATGAGCATTCTAAAACCTTGCGGGCCGTTCCTTATGACGTGCCTCAGATTGGCTTTGGCAATGACAATATCAACAATCTCCGTCTTTGGGATGTTGAAATTCCGGAGGAGTATGAACTGGACTATCCAACTATTGAAGCCCGTCGACGGGTGCAGGACATCACTGCCATTCTCTATCCAGACGATTCTAGTTACGAAGGAAAAGAACTGCGCTTGATCCAGGAATACTTCATGACCAGCGCAGGGCTGCAAACCATTATCAAATCTTATCTCAAGCAAGGTCGTCCGCTCAAGGATATTCATGAGAAGGTTTCCGTCCATATCAACGATACCCACCCAGCAGTTGCGCCAGCTGAGCTTATGCGTCTTTTGCTAGATGACTATGGTCTTGAGTGGGCAGATGCTTGGAATGCGACGGTCAAGACCATGAGCTACACCAACCACACCATTCTGTCAGAAGCCTTGGAAAAATGGGATGCGGAGCTCTTTAAGAATGTCCTGCCGCGGGTTTATCAGATTATTCTAGAAATCGACAACCGCTATGTGGCTGAAATGGCTGGACGTGGACTTGATCCGCAAGTCATCGAAAACACTCGGATTGTCAAGGACAATCAAGTCCACATGGCCCACTTGGCTATCATCGGTGGGCATTCAATCAATGGTGTTGCTAAACTCCACACAGAACTGCTCAAAGAAGATACCTTGCGTGATTTCTACAGTATTTACCCAGAGAAGTTTAATAACAAAACCAATGGGATTATCCAGCGCCGCTGGCTTCAAATTGCGGACCAGCCTCTGTCAGCTGAGATTGATAAACTAATTGGTAAGGGCTGGAGAAGTGATATCCATGAGCTGCGTAAGCTTTTGGAATTCAAGGACAATCAGCAAGTGCTGGGTGATTTCTACCGAGTGAAGCAAGAAGCCAAGGCTCGTCTGGCTGACTTCATCAAGGAATCAACAGGAGTGGAAGTCTCTACGGAAGCCATCTTTGATGTACAGGTCAAACGGCTTCACGCCTACAAGCGTCAGCTGCTCAACCTGCTTCATATCATCAAGCTTTACTGGGATCTCAAGGACAATCCTGACAAGGATATGATGCCACGCGTCTTTATCTTCGGTGCCAAGGCTGCTCCGGGTTACCACTTTGCCAAGTCGGTCATTAAGCTGATCAATGAAGTAGCCAATCTGGTCAACAAGGATGAAAGTTTGCAAGGCAAACTCAAGGTTGTTTTCCTAGAAAACTATCGGGTCAGCCTGGCTGAGCTCATCATTCCTGCGGCAGATGTATCTGAGCAGATTTCCCTAGCTTCCAAGGAGGCTTCTGGCACTTCCAACATGAAGTTCATGATGACAGGTGCCATTACCCTAGCTACACTGGACGGAGCCAATATCGAAATCAAGGACGAGGTCGGTGACGACAATATTGTCATCTTTGGGATGGACAAGGACCAAGTTTACGAGCACTATGCCCGCCACGATTACTACTCACGCGGTGTCTATGAAAGCAATCCAGATATTCGCCGAGTGGTCGATACCTTTGTCAACGGCACCATTCCAAACGTCCGTGAAGAAGGATCTGAAATCTATGAAGCCCTCATTACCCACAATGACGAATACTTCCTCTTGGAAGACTTTCATGCCTATGTAGAAGCTCAAGAGAAGATTGATGCTCTCTATCGTGACAAAGAAAAATGGGCTCGCATGAGCTTGATCAATATCGCTACATCTGACAAGTTCACCTCAGATGATACCATTGAGCAATATGCCAAGGAAATCTGGAACTTGGAGAAATAAACCTTTTCTGAAAACATGAATACTAAGAGATTGGGGCTGGGGTCTCAGTCTCTTTTGTTATCCATCTACCATCTTGTCTAGAAATATGCTATAGTAGAGAAAGTATGAGAGTCCAACTTTTAGAAAAGCAGGGTAAGCAAGCATGAAAGACTACGAGATTTTTTATCAACAATTAACAACTCCCTTTCGCAGTCGTCCTAGAATAGTGAAAGGGATGGCCTATTTTAATAGGGGGATGACTGTTTTTATGCCTCTGGTGTATGGATTGGTCTTGATTGATGCCTTTCTGATGGAGGGTTGGAAAGGGCTACTTGCTTTTTTTCTCCTTCCAGCTATTGGATTTGGTCTCTTGTCAGCGATTCGTAAACAACTGAATCAGCCGCGCCCTTACGAAAAATGGGCTATTCAACCCTTGCTGGCCAAGGATACATCAGGCAAGTCCATGCCCAGCCGCCATGTCTTTTCGGCTACAGTGATTTCCATGTGCCTGCTCTACTTTTTCTGGCTGCCAGGACTTATCTGCCTCTTGCTTTCGGCAGGGTTGGCTACAGTGCGCGTGATTGGCGGAGTGCACTATCCAAAGGATGTAGTGATAGGATACCTTTGCGGAATTTGCTGGGGAGCTTTAATCTTTTTATTATAAATGTCTGGCGAGAGCCAACCTGACACATAGCAGTTTAGCTAAATGGGTTAACGTTTAGCGAGCCAAGTCGTTTGGCTCGCTTTTCTCGTTGTTTAATTTTCCGATGAAATTGTAGTAAATGTCAATCTGAATAATCCGATTGCGTTTCGTGCCAGTTGGCTTGTGAATTACAATCTTGTCAATCAGTTCATTCACTATTTCAACGGTTAGTTCTGGTAGCTTTGTATATTTTGAAATTCTCGCCATAAACTTGGAGATATTAAGGCTATCTTCTTGTTGTTTGGTGAGTTTTTCGGTTAAGTCAGAAATGGAAGTTTGAAGTTGTTTCTGTTCCTCTTCATAGCTCTGACTTAGCTTCACAAAGCGTTCATCTGAAATTTTGCCAAGTAGATTGTCTTCGTAAAGCTTCTGAATGATGCTGTCAATATCTTTAGAGCGGTATTCATCCTTTTGGAGTTGCAGTTGCTGGCGTTTGTTGTCTTTGTTGAATTGAGCTTGGCTTTGCTGTTCTAGCTTCTTCAAAAATGCTTCTTGGTCGAAGTGGGCTTCCTGAATGGTTTGGCGGAGCTTGTCACTCACAATCTCAATCAGGACGGATTTTTGAATGTAGTGTGGATTTTCGCAACCATCAATCGGCTTACGGTAGCCAGAACACTTGTAATGGTCATGATTTAGTCCGTTTTTCTCTTGTGGGCAAAAATAATGCTTTCGCCCACAAGTTCCACAAAAAACTAATCCAGCAAACAAGTTTTCGTGACCAGACCGATTTTTATACCGTTGATTAGACCGCTTGTGACTCCTCATCTTCTGGACAATATCAAAAGTTTCTTGGTCTATAATCGCTTCATGAGTATTTTTGAAAACTAACCAATCCTCCTTTGAATTATCCACCTTACGCTTGTCTTTATAAGATTTTGTCCGAGTTCGAAGATTGACAGTATGCCCGAGATACTCTTCACGCCCTAAGATAGCGCTTAGGGTCTCTCGCGTCCAAAAATAAGGCAAAGTTTCCACATTTGGGCTGGAAGAAATAGACTTCAAACCGATTTCTATTCGGTGGCGGTCTGGTTTAAAAATTTTATCATTTTCTAACCCTTTCGAAATCTCTGAGAGACTTTTTCCGCTTTTCGCTTCTTGAAAAATCCGTTTCACAACTTCGCTGGCAACAGGGTCGATAATCCAGTTTTTAGGATTGTTGTAGTCTTTGAGGTAGCCATACGGTGGATTTACTGTGACACGCTCGCCGGCTTTGGCTTTAGCTTGAACCACCGCCCGAATCTTCTTACTGGTATCCGCCGCATACATTTCGTCCATTAGACTCTTAATTGGCAAGAAAATAGAATTAGTTTCATTAGGTTTATTCGAATCTACGCCATCATTTAAGGCGATGAAGCGGACGTCAAAACTAGGAAAAGTGATTTCAGTTAGTTGACCAACCTTGATATAAGAGCGCCCCAAACGACTTAAATCCTTTACAAGAAAGTTCGAAACTTGCCGATTTTCCACCAAACGCAAAGCTTCCGAAATAGCTGGACGGTCAAAATTTGTACCACTAAAGCCATCATCGACAAACAAAATAGGATTAGAGAGATTTTCTCTTACAACTACATCAAGCAGGATTTTCTTCTGATTGGTAATTGAGTTACTATCTCCGTCCAGCCCGTCGTCTTGGCTCAAACGACAATAAACCACCGTTATATCTGAAAGTTTCGAAGTATCTACTTGTCTATAATCTGAAATTGTCAAAGTTCTGTTCATGTGTTTTTCTCCTTTTGGAGTTCACACACCTTATACTTCTATTATACCATTTTTACTACTGTTAAAACAGTGATTTATCGCTTAAAATCAACCTTTCTAGGACATTTTCAAGATTACGATTTCCAGTAAAACGGTGACGGATTAAGTAAGTCGTTCGACCAATTCGACAAATTTCATCGGCGGTGCATGAGGGGTGGTTTGAGTCTCTATCTTGATTCTTCTGGTTCATTATTTATTCCTCCCTTGATATAATCTGGGTATTCTTCCAGCGTTATGACAGTGAACAGTTCCCAAAAGTTATATAGTTCATTTTGAATCGTTTTCGAAATCGCCAGCTTTCGCTTGTCATCTGGCACAACCCACAAAACATAGGGGAAAACTTGCTTTTGGCGCTGTTCAATACCTGAACGGTAGTATTCGATATATTTTTTACAAGTGTTCACAATTCTAGATAAGCTTTCGGTGCTTCGGTCTATTTCTAAAAAGTAATGATCTTCATATTCTTGACTAACTAGCTCTAAATAAGCATCGGGCTTTAGAGTTCTGCCTATACCAGAAAGTTTTTGGTAGCTGCGCCAAGAGTTCGGCTCGAAAGAAAAGTTTTCTAAAGATAGATTTTCTGAATCTCGAACGGTCTCCAGTGTCTCAACAAAGATTTCCGTAATCGCTAAAGTGTGTTCAACGTGGTGCTGAGTTGGCTCGTATTTATTTTTATAGCGCAAAACAACAGTTTCATCTTGTTTTTTAAGAAATCTTAGTCCCTGAAAAGTAATTTGCCAAACATAAGAAGCTGAACCGCGGCGTGCGCCACCGACTCGCCGTTTCAAGTGTGAAACCAATCCAGCTTTCTTCAGACTTTGAAGCGCAAAATTAGCACGGCGAATGGCGGTTTCAGCTCTCACGCTACTGGCAAAAAAGAGTCTGGCTAATTGGTTGGTGGTGGCATATCTAGCTTGATTTAAAAAGTAAAGAATTTGCGTGTCGTTATCTGTTTTGTAATTCCATTTCATCTGTTTTGTTCTCCATTAAAATTTAAAGGTGTGCTCTCCGCAAAATGTGCTTAGTTACGGAGTAAGTCGTGTGAGTAAAAATCCTAAAAATCTTTATTTATCAGGGGTAGACAGATTCTCTTCATCAACACGATCCGAAGACCGATTGGAACGCTTTTTGCGTCCAAAATCTGTTAGGTGTTGTGGTGAATCATCGTCTTTCGAGACTGATTTTACAAAAGCATGGGTTTCAAATTCGGCTTCAATAGTTGAACTATCTTGCCCATATTTAGTTAAGCTATTTAGATATGGTGCACGGCTATCTCTCAGTTTTAGACTAGGTGGGTAGGTTTTACTGATAAGCCAGCGATAGGTATTTGGTGAGATTTCTGTTCTGATATATGCCCAAAATGGCGGTAAGCTGTAAAAATCTTCTTTATCAATCTCCAGAGTATATTTTGCCATTTCGCGGGCCTCATCAAGATTTAAGCCAAAAACAATCTTATTCGCAACATTGGATTCAATTCCAGCTTTTAACTGGGGCGACATCTGGGCGAGGTGTTGGAAGCCAATATTCCAGCCAACATTAAACTGGCGAGATTGGGACAGTGCTTCATCTAAGTTAGCGTTAGGGATTCCTAAGAAACTCGGTGTTTCATCAATATAGATAAAGACCGATTGGCGTTTGCTTGGCTCAACTGACGACTGGCGCAAAATTAACATCCAGAGCATAGAAGTGATGAGGCTACCAATGAGCTTCGCAGATTCTGAACCAATTACCGCTTTATTTAGTGGAATCAATACGATTTTTCGGCTTTTGAAGATTTCCGCAAGACTGAAATTTGGATTAGTTTGTCCCAACATTGCCCGAAGTTGCGGGCGAAGCAAAAACTGGCGAAATTTATTCAAGATGGGGTTTAACATCTGGTGACGTTGGGCTTCACTGAGTAGCTCAAACCAGTTCCAGAAACTTTCCAGACCAATAGGGTCTTTTAACTCTCTTAATAGTTTATTTCGAAAGGACTGATTGGTGAGCAAACTTGGTAACATGACTAAAGAAGTATTTGGGATGCGTGCCAGAGTTAAAAAACTGTGTGATAGAATATCCAGTGAGTAAATTCCAAAGTGTTCAGGATAAAGTCCTTTAAATAGCTCCAACAGATAGTCTGCAATAACTTCTGGCTCGATACCGTGCTTAGTGAGCTCAAAAGGATTGATGCCGACAATTCGTTTGGCGGTTGGTGAGATGACCACTATATCTTCATCGTGTTCAATTGATGTGCGCTCTAAAAGTTCATGAGTGAGTTGACCTTTGGCATCTATTACAATCGTGCTGTGATTTTTCGACTGTATATCTGATAAAATCAAATGACTCATAGCGGTGGTTTTGCCGCAGCCAGTTGAGCCGAGAAAAACGGTGTGCTTTTTGCCAGCTTGCGCCGAAATCTGAATCGGTCTTGATTGACTTTCAACTGTTTGTGCCAAACTTCGCTGAGTTTTCCGATTAACATTGTAGCCCAAAGGCGGCGCTACTAATTTAGGGTGAACATTTGGCACACCTGCAATATTTTCTTCACCAATTGGCAGAAGTAGGAAACAAGCGAGGTCTGAAACTCCCAAGCTATAGGGATAAGCCCAAGAAGGTTGCGCTTGATTGAGTTTTTGGATAGCTAATGGTTTTAATTCAATGGTTGCATTTGATTCCATCATGCGAAAACTACTAAGTAGGCTGCCAAGAAATTCCTTTGTTCGCAAAATACTGCGAGATTGGACACCAAGGCGAATTTCACACTTAAAAGTAGATTGGTTTAATTTTTGTTTCATCAGCTTTTTGGAATTTTCGGAAAGCTCAGGAACATTATTTGTAATCACTTGATACCATTTGGCGGATAAATTCGGCAAATCCTTTGGTTGTGGGCGAGGTGGTAAGCCTGCACCAATTACCAACTGAACAACCACTGTCTCATCTGGCTGAAGTATTTTTGAAATTGCAAGGCTTGAACGTATCATGTTTTCTACAGAGTCCGTTTTTAAAGCATAGTGAGACTCTTTGATGCTCACTAACCGCGCAACTGAAATTTTTTCACGCTTTGTAGCTCTTGAAAACTGAATAGCTCGGTGTGATTGAATTAGTTGGCTGATATGTCGCTTGTCTTGTTCTTCCGTTCCTAACAGATAGCGCACGCGATTCTTAGATAATCGAATTTCAAAAATAACCGCTTTACGCCGACTTAGCCCCACCAGTTGACCCAACATAGACTTCATATCATCTATCTCAAACGGGCGCATCCAGCTGAATTCACTCCAAGATAAGGCTTCAAACTTACGTCTCATATTTACCTCCAATCTTTAGATTTAATAAGCTGAAAGGCAAACCAGCCAATGAAAACAACCACAGTAGCCAAAACCAAGAACCACCAAACTTCCAGAATTAGTTTAACCGCCCAGTTGATAAGCCAAGCACAAGCAACAAATCCAAGAATATATGCCACTAGTTTTTTCATAGTTAGTCTCCTTTCTGCCTTCATTTATACAAGAAAATTGGTGAAAAGTTAAATCTCGCTGCCTTCAGTTTTTAGAGCGATTGGAATGAATTTTAAGCAATGAAACAGTAGTATATTTCAACATATTTTTTCCTTTTGTCTAGTCCAATCAAGGCTTTTATTTTCTTTCGAATTTTCTCAATTCAGATTTTGCAACCAAGAAAAGTTGATTAATTTCTTGCCGTTTTTCCAAAAATTCCGCCAAGGAAATTTCTTCTTCGCTATAGTGCTTTTTGTCTTCTTGTTTTGGTTTTTCGAGCCAATCCCAAATAAATATAGTAACAACGATAATCATAAAAACTATAAAGTAATCCATCATAAAGCTACCTCATTTCATCCTTTCAGTGGCGTAATAAGTGAACGCTTTTAGAATATAATCTGTATATGCTTTAGCTTCTGGCGTATTTTTGAGTATTTCAGACTGAGTAAGCGCCAGATTGCCCACTTTATATAAAATATCGCTAGCGAGAAGTTCCAAAACTTGATTGTCAGCCATCGCTTCACTTAGTGTTTTAGCTACTTCTAACTGATAGGGGCTAACAAGCTGAGAAAGGTCTACTTTGGGGGCTGACTTTTGAATGTGATTCATGAGATTTCTCCTTTGATTTTGGTATAATTGTTTTAAGTTAGCTAACTTATGGCTTTATTATAGAAAAGTCCAAGTGTGATTTGTTGCCAATAATTGTGCTAAAATCTTGCCAGTTTTGGAGGTGCTTGATGTTTGATATTCCTAGTCTATTTTCTATTGTTTTAAAACATGCCAATAAAACGGCTTGGTCTGATAGAAAAAAAGTTAGCGTCGGCTTATCGCTCGTCTTACATGCAGACTCTTTGGCTTATCTAGCGGACACAAGTTTCAATAAATTATTTACAGGACAAAATAAAGGACGAACCCTTTACGGGATCGTCCAAGATGAGATAATAGAAAAAGGCTTTTCCAGCTACATCTTTCAAGCTGAGAAGCGACTAAGCGACACCAATTATAAAGAAAATAAGTTCTTGTTGGCAGATACGATAGAAGATTTTTTTGAACTAATAGAAGAATCCCAAAATCTGCCAAAGTCTGTTTTATTAGGCTTAAAGAAGTCTTACAAGTTCAGCCACCAAGACCGACCTTATCTTTTTCTGGCTGAGTGTTTATTTTATGCGTTAGCTTGCCAGCACAACAAACATCAACAGTATATTGAGCCAGACTTTAGCCAAGAAACAGAAGTTGTATCAAAACCATTAGAAGAGCTTGTGGCACGAGCTAACGGTTATTCGAAGCGGATTACTCAAGACTTAAACCGTTTTTCAGAAGAAGAACTTCAACTGTTCAGAAAAATAGCACCATTTACTTTTTATGACAATTCTTTTGATGAGTTTTCAGGCGAAACTGTTTTAGATCACTACTTAATCTCACACGCTGATTTTTTGGATTTATTTACTAAATATGGCGTTAAAGGCAATGAAGTTTCACGCTTGATTGAATATGGTTTAATTTCTGGCGGTGGCAGACATGAAATAATTGTGGAAAAAGGCGAGCTATCTGGCTTCCAGAATGATAACCTCGTCTTAACTTTCACTACTGAATCTGATGAAAGAATAACATTCGAATATAGCGCCTTCCATCTAACAGATACCGCCAAAACCCTGATTGATATTTTGGAGATTGAGGCTAATGATGAGTTTTTTAAGGAGTTGGGGGAGGAGTTTAAAAATAAGGTTAAAGGATTACCTATTGATATAGAAATATTGGGTGTGGATGAGTTTTAGATGAGACACTCTTCATACACTATTTTTGTGACAAAAATGTT
The DNA here is from genome assembly GCA_963523365.1 of uncultured Streptococcus sp. Classification (GTDB taxonomy): domain Bacteria; phylum Bacillota; class Bacilli; order Lactobacillales; family Streptococcaceae; genus Streptococcus. The sequence goes on along the minus strand of CAURCE010000013.1, from coordinate 11,434 downwards.
TCAATGTCATAAAGCATACGATAAAAAATGAACTTTTAAATGAGCTTTAGAATTGAAAGTTCTATGTCAAAACTAATTTCAATAATTTTTCAACAAAACTGTTGACACAATTACTTAAAGTCTGTATAATAGATTAAGTTATCTCAGGTAGCTATAAAATATATGCTTTTGAGATAAAGAAAATCCCAATGATAGTTCGAGTATCACTGGGAAGAAGATTTCTTATTTTTAGTTATCAGCCTTATAGTTAACCAACAATAGAACGACAAGACTGATTTACACTGGTGTCACCACTTTTTAGTGGTGATTTTTTCTTTTACTTGGTGAAGCTTTATTCCTAGGTTTAGTATAGTTATTACCCTTTCTAAGCCAAGTGGCCATCAGCTCTTTTGAATTTCTGGTTCTTCTGTTAGAATTGATAACCAAGAATGTAGAGCAACAAATAATTAGTGAAATAACGACTATCACTACACCTATTACAATAAGATTTTCGAACGGTATTTTTAATATATGACCAGAGACTATACTGCCAATACTGCCAGCACCTGCTGCAGTTAACATTGATTTTATTTTTTTAGCCGTTCCATCCTCACTTTCGTTAAAATAATGTCGGTTGGAAAAAATAAGAAATCTTCAGTGTTACTAATATAACTATATTCTTACACTTTGTCAATAGTAGTTTATTATTTGTAACAGATCTTAATTTTTCTGATAGTTTCTTGAAAGTTCTATTTCGGAATCTATAGACAATATAGCCAAAGAAACTGAATAACACTTTAAACAAACAGCTAACTTAGTTGATAAAAATGATGAAAAAATTAGAGAAATTTTCATAGAGCATTCTCGTGAAGTAGATAAATTTAAACACAATCTTGAACAATGGAGAAATAACAAGGAGACATTTATAAAGATTTTAGAAGATACCTATGAGAAAAAATTACAGCTTGAAACACCTGAAAAATTATGGAAAGAACGATTGATAATTTTTAATGCTTTATTCAGTAAAACAGAAACTGGCCTTGTTAAGACAGATAATTCTGGAGAATCTGAAGCATTAATGGCCTTACTTTCTAAGACTATAAAATAGAGATAGTTATTTTAGCCGTCTTTTAATGTTTAAAGGTATATAAACTCAGATTGTTTAGAATATTAGGTGTCACACTGTTTTTTCTTTTTTTGCAATTCATGGCAACATCGTGCACTAAACAATATACTATCAATACGAACATTACATAACCTATCAGACTTGCGAAAACCGCGAGTCTTTTCTTTTATCTAAGTTTTCTTCTAAAATATAGCTACCCTGCTACAATAGTAAAGAAAGGAGAAATTTTGACAAATCATCACAAGAACAAATTAGAAAATATCAAAACCATGACTATCGGCTATGCTCGCGTTAGCTCAACAGATAATCGGCAAGAATTGGGGCTATCGGTTCAAAAAGAAGCACTCAGCTTTTGCGACAAGCTCTATATCGAAAAAGATTCGGGTGGTAAACAAGAACGGCTACAATTGCAAAAAGCTCTAATTTTTGCAAAAACTTGTGCCGATCAAGGTATCAAAACCAGTTTTATTGTCTACAAGCTAGACCGATTAACCAGAAAAATGTTTCACCTCTCCACTATTATTGAAGATTTAACCAATCATGATATTCGCCTTCAATCTCTTCATGAAAATATTGAGACGGATTCTTTAACTGGTAAATTCTTTTGTTTAATGCTGGGGTATGTGGCGGAATGGGAACTTCAAGCTATTTCAGACCGCACAAAAGACGGACTTCGCAAAGCTAAAGAAAAAGGTGTGAAACTCGGCAACAAAGGACTATCTCGAATCAAAGAAAAACAAATAATCAAGGAATACTTACAAAAAGAATTATCTGTGCGAAAGATTGCCAGTCGCCTCAATATTTCTACTGCCACCATTTACAGCGTTCTCAAGAGAAATAATATCCAAATCAACCGAAAAAATAACCTATAAATTATTGACAAATCTCTAAAAAAATAGTAAATTAAACTCATCAACAGTTTTAGCAAACGGTCGTTTCTTAAAACAATCAAAGTTATCAATAAAAAATATTTAAAATGCTGATTTGACAAGGTTTAGAGGCTCTGTCAGGTTGGCATTTTTTGATTTTTCATTGTTTTAGTTGACGACCGTTCACTAAAACAAGTCCAGCCCCTATTGTAGCAGGGATTTTTAGAGATAAAACAAAACAAAAAGAGGTGATTTATGGAGAGAATAGCCAAAAATATTGCTAAAGTTACGATACTTTTGTTTGCTTTTATAACTTTAAATGCTTGTACGTCAGAAAAAAGATTTGTAGGTACTTGGACTACAGATATATTTAACCAAGGAAACACAAGAGAAGATGCCAAAAGCATAATAAATTCATTAGCAGGCAATGAGCTAAGTGGTAATATCTTATCTATGCTTATGAATGAGTTACATTTTAACGCTACTATGGAAATTAAAGAAGATGGAACTTTAGTTATGGATAGTGGAATGCTATTTGATGCAACTTGGAAAAAGGAAGGTGATAAGATAATCATTGATGGTGCTAATATCTATGGGGTTGCCACTCTTTCTGAAGACCAAAATACATTATATTTTGAAAATATCATAGATAAAAATGCGGAGCAGGCTAATGGTATTACTATCGGTAGCAACTCAATAACATTTGAATTCAAACGTGTTAAATAGATGGAGGAATATATGGAAAATAGTTGGAGTATGGTTGTGTTTGGTTTTGCAGTTATAGCTCTACCGTTCCTACTTATAGTGAGTGTGGCAACTAAGTTTTCGGGGGTCCAATCATTTGGAAGAGCACGCTCTAAAGGTAGTAAAACAATCTCAGAAAGCGAGGCAAGTAGCACCACTATGAATTATATTCATCCGAAATTAAAACCTAGATTAGTGATTTTAGCTCTTTGTGTTATATCTTTCCTATTCTTTGGATTTAAAGGAAATGGTGAAGTAAATTACTATGGAGCAAATTTTGAAGTAGGTTCGGTATTTTATCCTGAGTCATATACTTCTTATGGTTTATTTAAGGGGTTATCCAATGAGCTAAATAAGTTGGTAGCAAAAAAGAGACATTCTAGTTTAATAGGTGTAGTAGTTTCTTTTTCTATAGGCGGAATAGTCTCTTATTCTCTATGGAAAGATGATGAATTTAAGGAGTTACTCATTGAGTTACGAAAATCTTAGATAGGAGAAAATAATGGAAATTATTATTGGATTGGTTATGCTTTTCATACTTGCTTACTCTTATGGAAAATTTGAAGATTTCCTGAATTTTATTTTTAGTGGTATCTTTGGATTTATATCAGGAAAATATAATGACAGTCTAGATGAATACGAAAAGAAGAAAAATGACGATAAATAAGATAATTTAAAAGCTAAGACTGGTTTTGTCTTAGCTTTTTATCATTATTATAAGGTATGCGAACTCAGATTATTTTTAGACTGCTGAGTGTCAGACTATCTAGAGCCAGATTTTTTATGTAAAGTAAGGTGAGGAGTAGACAAAGTGCCCGAGTCTATATTATAATGTAAGCAGTTCCAAATTTTCATCGCCAAGGAATATGGGATTTTGGAAGATGAAAAATATGTAAGGAGACTATTATGTCAGAACCGTTATTTCTAGAGTCTGTGATGCAGGAGAAGATTTGGGGTGGCACCAAGCTGCACGATGTTTTTGGATATGAAATTCCCAGCGACCATGTGGGCGAGTATTGGGCAATTTCGGCTCATCCTAATGGCGTGTCAACTGTTAAGAACGGACGTTTTGCCGGTCAGAAGCTAGATGCGCTCTATGCCGAGCACCGTGAGCTTTTTGGCAATCGTCCAGAGCCTGTCTTTCCACTTTTGACGAAGATTTTGGATGCCAATGACTGGCTCAGCGTTCAGGTCCATCCAGATGATGCCTATGGACTAGAGCACGAAGGAGAGCTTGGTAAGACTGAATGTTGGTATGTTATCGCTGCAGACGAAGGGGCAGAGATTATCTACGGTCACAATGCCCAGAGCAAGGAAGAGCTGCGTCAGCAAATCGAGAGCAAGGACTGGGCTCATCTTTTGACCAAAATTCCAGTCAAGGCTGGTGACTTTTTCTATGTCCCAAGTGGCACCATGCATGCTATTGGCTCAGGTATTCTGATTTTGGAGACTCAGCAGTCTAGCGATACTACTTATCGGGTTTATGATTTTGATCGTAAGGACAATGCTGGCAATCTGCGCGAGTTGCATTTGGAGCAGTCTGTTGATGTTTTGACTATCGGCGAGCCAGCTAATAGCCGTCCCGTTACCATTCAGGCAGACGATTTGACCTCTACTCTTTTGGTGGCCAATGACTTCTTTGCTGTTTACAAGTGGGACATTGCTGGTTCTGTTGAATTTAAAAAGACAGCAGATTACAGCTTGTTCAGTGTCTTGGAAGGTGCTGGCGAGTTGACAGTGGATGGACTAGTGTATCCTATCAAAAAAGGCTCTCATTTCATCCTACCGAGCGATGTTACAGAGTGGACCTTGTCTGGTGACTTGCAACTAATTGTCAGCCATCCATAGTGAAAAAACAAATGAGAGTGGGACAGAAATCGGTAATTCGTTAGAATTCGATTTCGTCGTCCCACCTCCGCACAGTTGAGTAGGGCTGTAAAAGCTGATGAAATCAGCGTAGTAGAGCCCACTCAACCACTGCGTCTTGCTCGACAATCCAAAGACAATTGAGAGGCTAGGACTTTTGTCCCAGCCTCATTTTTCTTTATTTCAGCAGAATGAATAGAGAAAACAGGACTTTAACTTCAATCAGTGGAAAAGTTCGATAAATGAGGCATTTCATCATGGTTGCTTGAAGAATTTTTTTTTGAAAAATGGTACAATGAAAAGGAATATCCAAAGGAGTCGAATATGGAACACAAAGAAAAAGATTTTAGTTTGTCCTGGTTTTTTAGATGGTTCTTGGATAATAAGGCCATTACCGTATTTTTGGTGACCTTGCTCATCGGTTTGAACATTTTTATTCTTAGCAAAATTAGCTTTATTTTTACGCCGGTGATTGAGTTTATTGGTGTCATTATGTTGCCAGTGATTTTGGCTGGGCTGCTTTACTATCTGCTCAATCCCATTGTCGACTGGATGGAAAAGCGTAAGATTAACCGTGTGGCTGGGATTACAATTGTCTTTGTCTTGATTGGTGTTTTGATTGTGTGGGGCTTGGCGGTTGCTATTCCTAACTTGCAGCATCAGATAGTGAGTTTTTCAAAAAATGTTCCCACCTATCTCAAGCAAGCCAATAAAATGATTGATGATGTGTTGACCAATCATATTTCAGACGATTTGAAGCCACAAATCGAGCAAGTTACGAATAAGTTATCGACTCAGATTACTTCATGGGCCAGCAATTTTTCATCTAAGGCAGTTAATTGGGCTAGCAATTTGATTAGTACGGCTTCACAAATCATTGTGGCTATCATCATTATGCCTTTTATTCTTTTCTATTTGCTGCGCGACGGGAAAAATCTCAAAGGCTATGTGGTTCAGTTCTTGCCAACGAAATTCCGCGAGTCATTTGGTCAGGTCATGACGGATGTGAATACCCAGTTGGCCAATTATGTTCGTGGTCAGGTGACCGTAGCGATTATTGTGGCCCTTATGTTTATGATCTTTTTCAAGATCATCGGCTTGCGGTACGGTGTGACTCTAGCCGTTGTCGCAGGAGTTTTGAACTTGGTGCCTTATCTGGGAAGCTTCCTTGCCATGTTGCCAGCCTTAGTTCTTGGCTTGATTGCTGGTCCGATCATGCTGTTGAAAGTCATTATCGTCTTTATCGTGGAGCAGACTATTGAGGGGCGCTTCGTGTCTCCATTGATTTTGGGAAGCCAATTAAGCATCCATCCGATTACGATTTTATTTGTTTTGCTGACTTCAGGAACCATGTTTGGTATCTGGGGCGTCTTGCTTGGAATTCCAGCTTATGCGTCAGCCAAGGTTGCCATCACAGCGCTCTTTAAGTGGTACAAGAAGGTCAGCGGTTTGTATGAAGAAAGTGTTCAAGAACTAGGAGAAGGCAGTGAGTAAGAGTGAACAAATGTTAACAGCCCTGCAAAATCAGGATTTAGCACAGGCTGAGAAGTATTTTGAAGAGGCCCTGAGCCAAGATTCCAATCAAGAGTTATTAGAATTAGCCGATTACTTAGAAAGTATCGGCTTTTTCCCTCAAGCCAAACGAATTTATGAAAAATTGGCTCCGCTCTTTCCGGAATCCTATATCAGTCTGGCAACGATTGCTGCTGACGATGGTGATTTGGAGGAAGCTTTTGCCTATTTAGAGGAAATTAACTCGGAAAGTGAATGGTATGTGGCAGCTCTCTTGGCCAAGGCTGACCTTTATCAGCTAGAGGGATTGCCAGATGTGGCGCGGGAGAAATTGCTGGAAGCTGCCAAACTGTCAGACGAACCTTTGGTAACTTTTGGTTTGGCAGAAATTGAGTTTGAATTGGAAAATTTTGCCCAGGCCATTAAGGAATATGCTCAGCTAGATAATCGCTCTATCTACGAGCAGACAGGTGTGTCCACCTACCAGCGCATTGGCCTTTGCTATGCCAGTATGGGGAAAATCGAAGCAGCCATTGAATTTTTGGAAAAGGCTGTGGAGCTGGAGTACGACGAAGAGACGGTCTATGAATTAGCAGCTATCTTGTATGAGCAAGAGGAGTACCAAAAAGCTAATTTGTACTTCAAGCAGCTGGATACGATTTCGCCGGATTTTGAAGGCTATGAGTATGCCTATGCGCAGTCTCTCCATGCGGAGCATAAGACGGAGGAAGCCTTGGAAATGACAGAGCAAGGCTTGACCAAGAATCCTTTCGAGACTCGCCTTCTGCTTCTTGCTTCCCAACTATCTTACGAACTGCATGATGTGGAAAAATCTGAAAACTACTTGCTAGCAGCTCAGGAAAATGCAGATGATTTAGAGGAAATTGCTCTACGCCTGACCAATCTCTATCTGGAGCAGGAACGCTACGATGAGGTCTTAGCTTTTGAGGATCAGGAAGTGGATAATGTCTTGACTCGCTGGAATCTGGCGCGTGCTTATCAAGCCTTGGAAAATCTGGAAAAAGCTGAGGAGCTGTATCAGGAACTGGCAGTTGACTTGCAGGAAAATCCTGAATTTTTGGAAGAATATGTTTATTTATTGCGTGAATTAGGGCGTGTGGAAGAAGCAAAAATACAGGCTGGCAAATATCTGCGTTTGGTTCCAGATGACACTGCTATGGCAGATTTGTACGAAAGTTTGTAAAGTTCTCTTGAAAAATCTCTTGCCTTGCTAGTTTTCGATTATATTAGGGAGAGGCTTGTTTTTGCTGACACGATAGATTGATTAAAGAAGGAGTAGAGATATTGTCCCAACTGAGACGAATCCAAGAAATGGAAGAGCATTTGAATAAATATTCTCAGGTCTTGGCGAAAGCTCAATCAGCTTTGGCTGAGCTGGAGACCAGTCAGAAGAATTATATTCAACTTCGAGATTATTACACCAGCCAAGTTTTCTTTGACGATTTGGAGTTTTCCAATCGACCAGACTTTCCTGAGGATGTGGCCTGTGGCGTTTTGAGCGAAGATGCTGTCTATGACCTGATGGGAGAGCACTTTGAGACAGCGTTGCAGCTGCTAGACCTATCCAGTGCCATGCTGAAAGAAAGGTAAAGGCCTAGGAAGATTCGTGAAATAAAATGACTGCTGTCGAAAAGATAAAGCATGGATAACGTCAACGAAAGAATAGGAAATGTGGAAAATCTAAAACAAAGGCCGACCAACCGTTGACATTATTAAAGGAACACAAGATTTGCAGAAAGGCGGATGAGCATGCGCGACAACCATCTTCATACCTATTTTTCCTATGATTCTGAGGCGGATTTTTCTGACTATCTGGACCATTATAAGGACGAGATTGTCACCACTGAGCACTATGACCTGTCCAATCCCTACCCTTACCAAGCTGCCTCGCCCCATGATGATGTGCCTGACTATGCGGCCTATTCGGCAAAAATTGCAGAGCTGAATCAGCAATATGGCAACCGCATCAAAAAGGGGATTGAAATTGGCTATTACGCTCCGCGTAAGGCCGATATTTTAGCTTTCCTAGCCGACAAGGAATACGACCTCAAGCTCCTATCTGTTCACCACAATGGCAATTTTGACTATTTGGAAGAGCCGGTCTTACAGCTGGATAAGATGGAGTTAATTCCCCGCTACCTAAGAGAGCTGGAAGAGGCTATCGAGGCTGTGCCAGCAGATGTCCTAGCCCACTTTGACTATGGTTTCCGCAAATTCGAACTTACCGTGGAGGAGTTAAAAACTTTTGAACCGCAGCTGCGACAGCTTTTTCAAAAGATGATCCACTATGGTCTGGCTTTTGAACTCAACTGCAAGTCCATGTATCTCTATGGCCACGAGGAACTCTATCTCTACGCTCTTGGTCTGGTCAAGGAGCTGGGTGGTCAGCGCTTTTCAGTTGGCTCCGATGGCCACAAACTAGAACATTTTCGACTTAAGTTTGACCGTGTGGCTCAAATCCTCGCTGATGTCGGTATTGAGGAAAGCCAGTTGATTTAAGGTATCGGAATTACACTTTGATTGTCCATTAAACGATTTTTTTGAATTTCAACTAGAATATGATATACTTAATTATCTTAGAAAATACAGAAATTTGTTGATATAGGAGAAAAAATGGCAGAGCCAGTGAAATTATTTCAGTATAATACCCTAGGAGCCTTGATGGCTGGACTTTATGGTGGGAGCATGACGATTGGGGAGCTCCTGAAATACGGCGATTTAGGGATTGGTACACTGGATTCCATTGATGGGGAGCTGATTGTTCTTGATGGCAAGGCCTATCAGGCTAAGGGATCTGGCAATGTGCCTGAAGTTGTAGAAGTTTCAGATGATGTAACGGTACCCTACGCTGCGGTTGTTCCCCACCAAGCAGAGGTCATTTTCCGCCAACGCTTCGAAATGACAGATGAAGAGTTGGAAAAGCGAATTGAATCCTATTACGATGGGGAAAATCTATTTCGCTCCATCAAGATTCATGGAGAATTTTCCCACATGCATGTGCGAATGATTCCAAAATCAACCTCAGAGAAAAAGTTTGCTGAAGTAGCCGTAAGTCAGCCTGAGTACCATGCTGATAATGTCTCCGGCACCATTGTTGGTTTTTGGACACCCGAAATTTTCCACGGTGTCAGTGTAGCCGGCTATCATCTTCACTTTATTTCAGACGACCATACCTTTGGTGGTCACGTTATGGACTTTGTTATCAAGGAAGGGATTGTGGAGCTAGGTGCTGTCGATCAGTTGGATCAGCGTTTCCCAGTTCAAGACCGTAAGTTCCTCTTTGCAAAATTCAATGTCGATGAAGTAAGATCGGACATGGACAAGGTTGAGTAGTCAATTACTGTGACAATTGTTTACTTTTGATAAAAAAAGAGGCTAGGAATCTGCCGTCCCAACCTCTGAAAGATAACTAGATTTTTAAATTCAGTAAGTTTGAGGAGCCGAGGCTCCTCTTTTGTTTTTCAATATCCGCCAAATCCATATTTTAGAAACTGATTAGTTTACATTTTCATGCTTTTGATTTTTTCTTCGTCTGGTGTGACGCGCAGGGTTTTCTGGCCCGTATAGGTGACAAATCCAGGCTTGCCACCAGTGGGCTTGTTGAGTTTTTTAGCCTCAATCATGTCCACTTGGACCAGATTGGAGAGTCTGGCTTTGGAGAAGTAGGCTGCTAGCTCGGCAGCATCTGTCTTAACTTCATCGCTAGGCTGAAGATTGCCTGTGATGACCACATGGCTACCTGGAATATCCTTGGCGTGAAACCAAAGCTCGTCCTTCTTGGCCAACTTGAAAGTCAGCTCGTCATTTTGTAGATTGTTACGACCAACAAGGATAATGGTTTGGCCATCTGTTGCCAAGTATTTCTCCGGTTTCTGCCTTTTCTGGATTTTCTCTCTCTGGCGGCGGCGGATAAAGCCAGTCTGGATGAGTTCCTCCCGAATTTCCGCAATTTCAGTTAAGCTGGCCTGCGCAAGGGCGGTTTCAACGCTCTCTAGATAGAGAATCGTAGCCCGTGTCTCCTCAATCAAGCTGGTCAGATGTTTGACGGCTTCCTTGAGCTTCTGGTAACGTTTGAAATAGCGCTGGGCATTTTGATTGGGGGTCAGGGCCTTGTCAAGTGCGATGATAATCTTCTCACCTGTGTAGTAATTGTCCAGCTCCACCTGATCTTGATCGTTGGGCACCTGATGGAGAAAGGTGGTCAAGAGTTCCCCTTTTTGACGGAATTCTTCTGCATTCTCCGTTGCTAGGAGCTCTTCCTCCTGCTTGCCCAGCTTTTTACGGTTCTTGTCCAACTCATTTTCTACTCGGCGGATGAGCTCGCTGGCCTGCTGGTTGACCCGATCACGCTCAGCCTTGTCCTTATAGAAAGTGTCCAAAAGCTCGGATAGACTGGATATTTGGGTCTTACTGTCGGAAAATAGCAGAGCAGAGAAGGATTTTTCGGTCAGGCTAGGCTGAGTCGGACTTGTAAAAAATGCACGGAAGGTTTTGAGCTTGTCGGCCGTCAGACGGCCACTGAGTTCAGTAGCTGTATCCCGACCCAAGCCCTGAAACATTTGTTGCAAGCGTTTGGGCTCTAAGTCCTCTGTCTGTAGGATTTGGAAGAGCTTTTCATCACCCACAGTGAAAGGATTGAGACTGCCAGTCTGAGGCGGAGCGATATAAGTTGAGCCCGGCAGGATAGTTCGATAGCTATTTTGTGAAAATCCGACGTGTTTGATGGCTTCAATAATCTTCCCACTAGCCTTATCCAAGAGGATAATATTACTGTGCTTGCCCATGATTTCGATGACCAGAGTCACAGCCACGCTATCGCCGATTTCGTTCTTATTGGAGACGCTGATTTCCAAAATTCGGTCATTCTCAACTTGCTGAATCGCTTCAATGACAGCTCCCTGTAGGTATTTGCGCATGACCATGATAAAGGTATTGGGAACAGCTGGATTTTCAAAAGTAGTCTCTGTCAGCTGGACGCGCCCAAAGACCGAGTGGGCTGACAGGAGCAGCTTGTGACTTTTGCGATTGCTGCGAATCTGTAAAACCAGCTCCTGTTCAAAAGGTTGATTAATCTTTTGGATGCGGCCGCCCAGCAATTCGCGGCGGAGCTCCTCTGTCATGTGGTGTAAAAAAAATCCGTCGAAAGACATGCTTTTCTCCTTGAAAGTTGCTAAAGAAGATTATAACAAAAAACCAAGCCAAAAGCTTCTAAAGTCTCATCAAAAAGAAATTTATTTTTTGTCAATGATTATCGATATAAACAAAATCCGAACATTTTATAAAAATTTTCAAAAAGGTCTTGACATCTTTTCAGGAA
>CAURCE010000012.1:0-34778 GCA_963523365.1 uncultured Streptococcus sp. | reverse complement strand
AGAACGCCGGAAGTAGTTGGGGGTTGCCCCCTGTGAGATATGGTAGTCGCTTAGCTATTATCCGCCATAGCTCAGTTGGTAGTAGCGCATGACTGTTAATCATGATGTCGTAGGTTCGAGTCCTACTGGCGGAGTAAATGAGCATATGAGAAAAGAGCAGTTAGCTCTTTTTTCTTTCTCCCTATCGATGCTTTTGCATTGTTTTAGAATCAGAGTGTTACTATAGTTGGAGCTTGATTCTTTTCTTTTTTGTGGTATAATTAACCGGTAAAGTTTCAACTGGTTAAGAAAGGAAGCGAAGAATGGTGGATTTATCAGAAAAAATTAATCATTTTTTGAATGAGGTTATATTGACAGCTGAGAATCAACATGAAATCTTGGTCGGCTCTTGTACGAGCGATGTGCGGCTAACGAACACGCAGGAACATATTTTAATGCTCTTGTCTCAGGAGTCTTTGACGAATTCTGATCTAGCTAAAAGACTGAATGTTAGCCAGGCTGCTGTGACTAAGGGTGTAAAGGCATTGATTAAGCAAGGGATGTTAGAAGCCTATAAGGATAAAAAGGATGCTCGAGTAACTTTTTATCGTTTAACTGACTTAGCACAGCCAATTGCTGATGAACATGAGCATCATCATGCTCATACGTTAGAGACTTATCAGAATTTAGTAGATAAATTTTCTGTTGATGAGCAAATTACTATTGAAAAGTTTTTAGAGGCCTTGGTTGGAGAAATTGGGAAATGAGATATATTACAGTAGATAATCTATCGTTTTATTATGATAAAGAGCCTGTGCTAGAGCATATCCATTACTTTTTGAATAGTGGAGAGTTTGTTACTTTGACAGGAGAAAACGGGGCTGCAAAGACTACTCTGATCAAAGCTAGTCTAGGTATTTTGCAGCCTAAGCATGGTGAGGTTAAGATTTCTAAGACAAATACTCAAGGAAAGAAATTACGTATTGCTTATCTACCTCAGCAGATAGCTAGTTTTAATGCTGGTTTTCCTAGCACAGTATATGAGTTTGTCAAGTCGGGACGTTATCCGCGCAGGGGTTGGTTTCGTCGTTTAAATGAACATGATGAGGAACATATCAAGGCCAGTTTGGAGTCGGTTGGAATGTGGGAACATCGGGACAAGCGGATTGGTTCTCTTTCTGGTGGGCAAAAGCAGAGGGCTGTGATTGCTCGGATGTTTGCTTCGGATCCGGATATTTTTGTCCTTGATGAGCCGACAACTGGGATGGATGCAGGCAGCAAGGATGAATTTTACAAGCTCATGCACCATAGTGCTCATAAGCATGGGAAAGCGGTCTTGATGATTACACACGATCCGGAGGAAGTTCGCAAATATGCTGATCGCAACATTCATCTAGTTCGGAATCAGGATTCACCTTGGCGCTGCTTCAATGTACATGAAAGTGACAGCGGACAGGAGGTGAGTCATGCTTAATCTATTTTCCTATGATTTTATGCAGCGAGCCTTCTTGGCAGTTATTGCCATGAGCCTCTTCTCACCGATTCTGGGGACCTTCCTAATTTTACGTCGGCAGAGTCTTATGAGTGACACCCTCAGCCACGTTTCACTGGCGGGTGTGGCTTTTGGCTTGGTTCTTGGGCTATCGCCCACTCTCACAACGGTGCTTGTCGTCATTGTCGCAGCAGTATTTTTAGAGTATCTGCGAACTATCTATAAGAATTTCATGGAAATCGGGACGGCTATTCTTATGTCAACTGGCTTAGCCATTTCCCTGATTGTTATGAGTAAGGGCAAGAGTTCTAGCTCAATGAGTCTGGACCAGTATCTATTTGGCTCCATTGTGACTATCAGTAGGGAGCAGGTGATTTCTCTCTTTGTCATTGCTGCTGTGGTGCTTGTCTTGACCTTCCTCTTCATTCGCCCTATGTACATCTTGACCTTTGATGAGGATACGGCCTTTGTGGATGGGCTGCCTGTGCGGACCATGTCTATTCTCTTTAATATCGTGACGGGTGTTGCGATTGCCCTCATGATTCCAGCTGCGGGAGCCTTGCTAGTTTCGACCATTATGGTCTTGCCGGCCAGTATTGCTCTGCGGATTGGGAAAAATTTCAAGTCGGTTATTTTGCTGGCAAATGCCATTGGTTTCTTTGGTATGATTGCCGGACTTTATATTTCTTACTATGCAGAGACGCCAGCTAGTGCCAGCATTACGATTATCTTCGTCGGTTTGTTCTTGCTGGTCAATCTGGTCAAAAAATTTATGAAATAGGAGCAGAAAATGAAAAAAATTAGCTTACTATTAGCAGGTCTACTAAGTATTTTCTTAGTCGCTTGTTCTAATCAGAAAAAAGCAGATGGCAAGCTCAATATTGTCACGACTTTTTATCCTGTTTATGAGTTTACCAAGCAGGTGGCTGGAGATGAAGCCAATGTTGAACTTCTAATCGGGGCTGGTACAGAGCCGCATGATTATGAGCCTTCAGCCAAAGCGGTTGCGAAGATTCAGGATGCAGATGCCTTTGTATATGAAAATGAAAATATGGAGACTTGGGTTCCAGATACGCTAAAAACTTTGAAAAATAAGGAAGAAAAGGTTATCAAGGCGACTGGAAATATGCTTTTGCTGCCTGGTGGTGAAGAGGAAGAAGACCACGACCATGGTGAAGAGGGGCATCATCATGAATATGACCCCCATGTTTGGCTGTCTCCGAAGCGAGCTATTAAAATGGTGGAACATATCCGAGATAGTCTGAGCAAGGCCTATCCTGACAAGAAAGCTTCTTTTGAGAAAAATGCAGCGGCTTATATCAAGAAACTAGAAGCCTTGGACAAAGAATTTGAAGCTGGTTTGGCCAACGCTAAGCAAAAGAGCTTCGTCACTCAGCATGCTGCCTTTAACTATCTGGCATTGGACTATGGCTTGAAACAGGTGCCAATTTCTGGACTTTCGCCAGACAGTGAGCCATCCGCTTCACGCTTGGCTGAATTGACCGAGTATATCAAGAAAAATAAAATCAAGTATATCTACTTTGAAGAAAATGCTTCTCAGGCTTTGGCTTCTACATTGGCTAAGGAAACTGGAGTAGAGCTTGATGTATTGAATCCACTGGAAAGCTTGACAGAAAAGCAGACCAAAGACGGGGCAGACTATATTTCGATCATGCAGGCTAATCTAAAGGCTCTCAAGAAAACGACTGACCAAGAGGGAGCAGAGATTGCTGCTGAGAAAGAGGAGGATACTAAGACAGTTCAAAATGGCTACTTTGAAGACAGTGCCGTCAAGGATCGAACCTTGTCTGACTATGCTGGCGAGTGGCAGTCTGTTTACCCTTATCTGAAGGATGGCACCTTGGACCAGGTCTTTGACTACAAGGCTAAGCTGACTGGCAAAATGACGGCAGCTGAATACAAGGACTACTATGACAAGGGCTACAAGACGGATGTTTCCAATATCAATATCACAGACAAGACCATGGAATTTGTGGTAGATGGAAAATCCAAGAAGTATACATATAAATACGTTGGTAAGCACACTCTGACTTACTCTAAGGGAAATCGTGGAGTTCGCTTTATGTTTGAAGCGACAGATGCGGATGCTGGCCAGTACAAGTATGTTCAGTTTAGCGACCACAACATTGCACCGACCAAGGCAGCTCACTTCCATATCTTCTATGGTGGTGAGAGCCAGGAAGCGCTCTTTAATGAGCTGGAAAACTGGCCAACCTACTATCCAAGTAAATTGTCTGGTCAAGAAATTGCCCAAGAGATGTTGGCGCACTAATAGAATAAAGCAAGAAGACGGGATTGTCCCGCCTTCTTTTTTGTATATCAGGAAATAACGATAAAAATACTTGACAAATTACGATTACAATTGTAAACTAATAAAGAATCGAATTACAAATGTAAATGTTAAGGAAGTGTTAGACAATGGAACAGCAAAATATGAGCCAAGCAGAATGGCAAGTGATGCGTGTGCTGTGGGCTTATCCACACAGTCGCAGCACAGAGATTATAGCGCGGTTGGAAGCTGATTTTTCCTGGAAACCGGCAACCATCAAGACCCTTTTGAATCGTCTGAAGACCAAAGAATTTATTGCCATGGAAAAAATTGAGGGTAAGTTTTACTACGATGCTCGGATTTTAGAAGCGGATCATCTGGAAAGTACTTGGCAGGCTCTTTTTGACAATATCTGTAATACTAAACATGGAGACCTTTTGATTTCGATGATTGAGAGAAGTCAGTTCAGTCAAGGGGACTTGGAGCGGCTCAGCCAAGTCATTGATAAGAAAAGAGCCTCGGCTCCTTTGGAAATCAAATGCGACTGCCCACAAGGTCAGTGTCGTTGCGGTCACGGAAAGGAGACGCATTGATGAGCGAGAAGAAAGAATACAAGCTCTCAGGCATGACCTGCGCTGCCTGTGCTATGACGGTAGAGATGGCGGTCAAGGACTTAGAAACGGTCGAGGAGGTCAGTGTCAATCTAGCGACAGAACGTCTCAGCTTGCTTCCTAAGGCGGGATTTGACAGCCAGCAAGTGCTGGATGCTGTAGCTGAGGCTGGTTATCAGGCAGAAGAAAAAGGAAAAGACAGACCGTCTGATGTGAGTGAAGAGGCTGCAATGAAAGCTCAGGAATTGCAAAAAAAGAAACAGCAATTACTGATTCTTTTGGTTACGGCTCTGCCCTTGCTTTATATCTCTATGGGAAGTATGATTGGTCTTCCTCTGCCTAGCCTCTTGGACCATATGAAGCATCCCTTGCTCTTCGTCCTTTCTCAACTACTTTTAACGCTGCCTGCTGTGTGGATCGGTCGTGGTTTTTATCAGAGAGGATTTCGTAATCTTATCAAACGACATCCTAATATGGATAGTTTGATTGCGGTGGGAACCAGTGCAGCATTTCTTTATAGCCTCTACTCGGTCAGTCAGGTTTTTCTAGGTCATCATCCCTTTGTCCATCAGCTCTATTTTGAGTCTGTTGCAGTGATTATTGCCTTGGTTCTTCTAGGCAAATATCTGGAAAGTTCAGCCAAGGGGAGAACGTCTCAGGCGATTCAGTCTCTACTTGAGCTAGTGCCTAGTCAGGCGACAGTGATTCGTTATGGTGAGGCTGTGACCATTGATACAGAGGATATCCGAGTTGGAGACATTATCCGTATCAAGCCTGGAGAGCGTATGCCGGTAGATGGCCTTGTGACGGAGGGGCAGACCTTTGTGGATGAGTCCATGATGACTGGTGAAAGTGTCCCGATTGAAAAGAAGGTCGGTGATACCATTACCAGTGCAACAATCAATCAAAATGGTAGTATTGACTACCAAGCAACTAGGGTGGGTTCAGATACGACCTTAGCTCAGATTGTTAGATTGGTGGAGGAAGCACAGGGGTCTAAGGCACCGATAGCGGCTTTGGCCGATAAGATTTCACTCTATTTTGTCCCAATCGTGCTAAGCTTGGCTACTTTGTCTGCTCTGGGCTGGTATTTTCTGGCTGGTGAGAGTCTTAGCTTTTCCCTGTCAATCTTTATCGCAGTTCTGGTCATTGCCTGCCCCTGTGCGCTGGGATTAGCCACTCCGACAGCCATCATGGTTGGGACTGGCAAAGGGGCTGAAAATGGAATTCTAATTAAGTCTGGTCAGGCTTTGGAAGCTGCTTATCAGCTGGATGCCATTGTTCTTGATAAGACGGGGACGATTACGGTTGGCAAGCCCAGCCTGACGGATCTGTTGCCATTGAGTGATTTTAATCGGTCTGACTTGCTGCGGCTAATAGCCAGTGCTGAGCAGCATTCTGAGCACCCTTTGGCTCAGGCTATCTTAGAAGCTGCTAAAGAGGAGGGGCTTAAATTACTGCCTGTCAGTCATTTTGAGGCCTTAGTTGGCCGAGGCTTGTCAGCTCAGGTTGAGGACAGACAGCTTCTAGTGGGAAATGAGTCTCTGATGACAGAAAAGAACATTGACAGCAGTGCCTTTCAAGAACAGTTGTTGGAACTATCCCATGAAGGAAAAACAGCCATGTTTGTCGCAATAGATGGACAGCTAGCAGGTATTTTAGCGGTAGCAGATGAGATGAAATCCAGCAGCCTGTCGGCTGTGCAGGAGCTCCAGTCTATGGGACTAGAAGTCATCATGCTGACAGGGGATCGTGAAGAAACCGCGACAGCTATTGCCCAGAAAGCTGGAATCAAAAAAGTTATCGCTGGTGTATTGCCAGATGGCAAGGCAGCAGCTATCAAAAACTTGCAGGAAGCTGGAAAAAAACTAGCCATGGTCGGAGACGGTATCAATGATGCGCCAGCTCTGGTCCAGGCAGATGTGGGAATTGCCATCGGCTCAGGCGCTGATGTAGCTATTGAGTCAGCAGATGTAGTGCTCATGCATAGTGATTTGCAGGATGTGGTCAAGGCTATCAAGCTCAGTCAGGCGACCATCCGTAATATCAAGGAAAATCTCTTCTGGGCTTTTGCCTACAATACCCTAGGTATCCCGATTGCTATGGGTCTGCTGCATCTTTTCGGCGGTCCCTTGCTCAATCCGATGCTGGCTGGTCTAGCCATGAGCTTAAGCTCAGTGTCAGTTGTGGCCAATGCTCTGCGCCTAGGACGCTTTAAACTTTAAAATGAAGGAATATACGGAGGAATAAATCTATGAAACAAACAGTTCAATTAGAAAACTTATCTTGTCAAAACTGTGTCAAACACGTCACTCAGCACTTCCTGTCTATGGAGGGAGTGTCAGATGTGGCGGTAGACTTAGAAAAACAGACAGCAGAAGTTATTGCGGATAGATCCTTGAGTGTAGAGGATTATCAGGCGGCTCTGGCAAAAACAATCTATAAAGTCTTAGGGGTGCAGGATAGCTGAGCCAACTTGTAAAATAGGCTGAAAAAGTCTATAATATTAGTAATCATTTAATGGATAAGGAGAAAGCCATGAAGCAGAAAATAGTCTATCCTTTGTTATGTTGCTTAGCTCTATTGACTTTGGCAGCCTGCTCTAGTAAGTCAGTTAATTCTACTCAGACAAGTTCGAGTACTACTCAGGAATCTTCTCAAGTAGCTTCTAGTCAGAGTGTTGCAGAATCGTCTTCTTCTGCCACAAGCAGTCAAAGCTCAGCAGAAGTTAGTCCAGAAAAGACGCAAGAGGAGAAAAAAGCAATGGATATTTCGGCCTTGGCCAATGGAGACTACTCCAGTGTAAAAGGAATCTGGCAGAATGCTGCTGGTCACCAGCTGGTGTTCAATGATAAAGGGTTAGTTTCTGATAGCTATGAGCTGTACGGAGCATCGTTAACGGATTATGGAACGGCTTCTGGCGGTGTATACGGCGGTGAAACTGGTGGTTTCTTGCTAGAGTTCATTCCAAAAGGTGTCAAGCTTGCGAATAAAGAAAATTTCCAAGATAGCTCAGATGCCAGCCAAGATCGTCTGTGGACGGGAGTTGGGATGAATAGCTTTGATGAACAAGGTCAATTTTATTATCGTGTTACTAACTAGTCGTGTAGGATAGAAATTTTCTATCCTATTTTTTGTTTTAAAAGAGTAGTTAGTTAAAATATGATAAAAAATTGTGCAAACGTTTGAATAAATGCTTGAAATAATAATTAAAAAAGGATATAATATTTCTATGAAAGCGCTTTGAAATTTTTAGGGGTTTCAAAGGCAACTATTTTCACATAAAGTAAAGGGGAACTTATGGTTGAGTTAAATCTGAAAAATATTTATAAGAAGTATCCAAATAGTGAGCACTATTCTGTTGAAGACTTTAATTTGGACATTAAGGATAAGGAATTTATCGTTTTCGTTGGTCCGTCAGGATGCGGTAAATCCACAACGCTACGTATGATTGCGGGTCTTGAGGATATCACAGAAGGAACAGCGTCGATTGACGGCAAAGTGGTCAATGACGTGGCGCCGAAAGACCGCGATATCGCCATGGTCTTCCAGAACTATGCCCTCTACCCACACATGACAGTCTATGACAACATGGCTTTCGGGCTTAAACTTCGCAAGTATAGCAAGGAAGATATCGACAAACGGGTGCAAGAAGCAGCTGCCATTCTTGGTTTGAAGGAATTCTTGGATCGCAAGCCAGCAGACCTTTCTGGTGGTCAACGTCAGCGGGTTGCCATGGGGCGTGCCATCGTGCGTGATGCAAAGGTTTTCCTAATGGATGAGCCATTGTCAAACTTGGATGCGAAGTTGCGTGTGTCCATGCGTGCTGAGATTGCCAAAATCCACCGTCGTATCGGAGCAACAACCATCTACGTAACTCACGACCAGACAGAAGCCATGACGCTGGCTGATCGCATTGTTATCATGTCAGCAACCAAGAACCCTGCTGGAACTGGAACGATTGGTCGAGTAGAGCAAATCGGTAGTCCACAAGAAGTTTATAGAAATCCAGTCAACAAGTTTGTGGCGGGCTTCATTGGGAGCCCAGCGATGAACTTTATCACTGTGACACTTGAGGGAAATGAAATCGTTGCTTCTGGATTACGTTTGACAGTGCCAGAAGGCACACTGAAGGTGCTACGTGAGAAGGGCTATGATGGCAAGAAGTTGATCTTTGGTATTCGTCCAGAAGATATCAATACAGAGCCTGCTTTCTTAGAGACCTTCCCAGACTCTGTGGTTCATGCGACCATCTCTGTCTCTGAGCTTTTGGGTTCTGAGTCTCACCTTTACTGCCAAGTTGGCGATAGCGAGTTTATCGCACGTGTAGATGCTCGTGACCACTTGGAGACAGGTGCTGGAATTGACCTTGGTTTCGACTTGAACAAGGCGCATTTCTTTGATTTCGAAACAGAGAAAACAGTTTATTAAAATATGAGTTATAAAAAAGATAGTTAGCAAGCCAAACGGAATGCATTTGGTCTGCGGACTATCTTTTCTTTATTTTGCTTTTCCGACAAGAATGGTAGCTGCAATGGTCACTTGGGTGAGGTCAGTCCAGTCAATCTGGTCTTGCTCAACGTGAAAGAGGAGTGGTGTCATTGCTAAAAGAGCGGCTCTACTTTCGGTAGTCAAGGAGTGGCTAAACTCAACATTGATTTCAGAGATTATATCGAAGTGCTCTTGGAAATGCTGAATGACTTCTTGGTTAGAGTAATCCTTGTTACTGAGTTGAGGTGCGGCTTTTTGGCGAATTTCCTGAAGGTGGCGCTCGGTGGGGATGACCTTGATGAGGAGGGCATTGTCAGACATGACTCTCCGAAATTCCTGATAATTGGCTGGAGAAAAGATATCTAAAATGATGTCCATGCTGGCATCTTGTAGCGGCAGCTTAGCCAAATCACCGACGAACCAATTGACTGCGAAAGAGCCGTCGCTCTTGGCTGCCAACTGGATGGAATCTTTTGAAATATCGAAGGCATAGAAGGTTTTTTGGGAATGGATTTCTTGGAGTTTGCGAGAGTAGAAGCCCTCGCCACAGCCAATATCTAAGACTGTTCTGGCGGTTTCTGAGCTAGCAAGCAAGTTCGAGACAGCTTCTAAGATAGCTTGGTAAAATCCAGCTTCTAAAATCAACTGCCGATTTTGAAAACTGGCCTTATCGTAGTCTTTGGGCTGCTTGATTTGAGGTGCTAGATTGACATAGCCAAACTTGGCCAAGTCATAGGAATGCCGATGGTGACATTTGAGACTGTTTTCCATCAGCTGTAGCTCTTCCTTGCAGATGGGGCAGGCAAAGGCAGTCGCAGTAGCAAAGCGCTGGAGTTTGGGTTTGAGGTTTGTATTCATAGTTTAAGTGTATCAAAAGAGACAAGTGAAAGCAACTTTAGGAGTAAGTAGATGGGAGATTCAGTAGAAATAAAACTAATTCTCCAATTTATAAAATGAAATTGCTTTTATATCTAAATTTCTATATAATAATGATAAGGAGGAAATAAGTATGTTAAAAGAAGTATTAACCGTTGCAAAAGTTGCGAAAAAATCATCACTCTTTTTGGGTGGTGTCGCATTTGGTACCCTTGGTTTGAAAATCTTAGCAAGTAAGGAAGCTAAAAAAGGTTATTCTAGGGCCTTGGCTAAAGCCTACAAATTGAAAGATGAACTGGATGCATCTGTTTCTGTTGTAAAACAACACGGTGATGATGTTTTACAAGACGCTAAATATTTATACGAACAGGAAAAGAAAGAAGAACAATTAGATAGCCTGACAGGTGAATAATATGTCTTTTAAAGTGCTACATAGAGGATACCAACATATCCGATTATCATCCTCTTTTTCACTGACCTTGGATATTCAAGATTATCTTCGTTCCTTGGCTAGAGATGAAAAAGGGATCGACTCTATTCAGTTTTATATAGATCAGCAGCACTTTACTCTACGTATGAAAGAGGGCTTCTCTGTATTAGAAAATGCAGAGGCCTTTTTAAAAAGAATTGATAAGGGGAAAGTTTCTGAGTTGATGACTCTTCCCATTCGTAGAGAAGAGACTGCTTATTCTATCGTTTCAGGCGCAGCGATTAAGCGCTGGCTTTTTCGCAGTTTTGTACCTTATCCTATTCGATATATCTGGACCTGTTACCAGGCTTTGGGGTATGTCAGAGAAGCTTATCAAACTCTAGCGCGTAAGGAACTAACGATGGAAGTCTTGGACTGTTCGGCAATTTTATTGTCCTTGTTTATGAACCAATCCAAGACAGCTAGTAACATCATGTTTATGCTTGATTTAGGAAATTGTCTGGATCAGTGGTCTTTGAAAAAAACAGCGACAGATTTGGAACAGAGCCTTCTTGCTAAAGAAAGTGATGTCTTCTTAGTGCAGGGTGACATGGTCATCAGCATCAAGAGCTCTGATGTTCAAGTAGGCGATGTATTAGTTGTCTCCCAAGGGAATGAAATCTTGTTTGATGGCCAAGTGGTTTCAGGATTAGGAATGGTCAATGAAAGTTCCTTGACCGGCGAGAGCTTTCCAGTTGAAAAAAGAGAAGCCGATCTCGTTTGTGCTAATACTGTCTTAGAGACTGGCGAATTGCTCATTCGTGTAACGGACAACCAAATGAATAGTCGGATTTTGCAACTGATTGAGTTGATGAAGAAATCCGAAGAGAACAAGAAGACCAAACAACGCTATTTCATCAAGATGGCGGACAAGGTTGTCAAATATAACTTTTTAGGTGCTGCCTTGACTTATCTGTTAACAGGTTCGTTCTCAAAAGCCATTTCTTTTCTATTGGTGGATTTTTCATGCGCTTTGAAAATCTCCACGCCTGTAGCCTACCTGACAGCTATCAAGGAGGGATTGAACCGTGAAATGGTTATTAAGGATGGGGATGTTCTAGAAAAATATCTAGAAGTTGATACTTTCCTCTTTGACAAGACAGGCACCATCACAACTAGCTATCCTCTAGTTGAAAAGGTTCTACCTTTTGGTGATTATAACGAGGAAGATGTTTTAAGAATTAGTGCCTGTCTAGAGGAGCATATCTATCATCCAATCGCTAATGCAATTGTCAAGCAAGCTGAAATAGAAGGAATTGAACATGAGGAAATGCATGGGAAGCTCCAATATATCGCAAGCAAGGGAATTAAATCTCAAATTGATGGTGAATCGGTTGTCATCGGAAATTTTGTCCTGATGCAAGACGAGCAAATCAATATTAGTCCTGAACAAAATGCCCTGATCGAAGAATATAAGAATCACTACAATCTACTGTTCTTGGGCTATCGCAATGATCTTATTGGGATGTTCTGTATCCATACTCCTTTGAGAAAAGAAGCAAAAGTTGCCTTAGAAAAGCTCAAAGCTCAAGGAAAGAAACTGATTTTAGCAACAGGTGATACCTTGGTTAGAACGGAAGAACTTGTAAAAGATTTGCCGTTTGATCAAGTTTATACAGATTTGAAACCTGATGGAAAATTTGAATTGGTGCAGGAGTTACAGCAATCTGGTCATACTGTCTTAATGGTCGGAGACGGCCTGAATGACTCGGCAGCTCTAACCCTTGCGGATATTGGTGTTGTGATGAATGAAAGTGCAGATATTTCTAAGCAAATGAGCGATATATTATTATTAGATAATCGCTTGGATTTTTTTGAAGAATTAGACTCTCTTTCATCGTCTTTGCAAAAACTGATTCAGAAGAATATCCAAGAAACTGTCGTCGTAAACAGTAGTTTGATTGGCTTTGGTTTATTTAACTGGCTTAGTCCTTCCAATCTTTCTATCTTACATAACCTCACAACTTTGCGAATTGTACTTCGTAGTCTTTCTGTTAAGAATAGATATGTAAGAAGATTTTAATCAACCATAAGCAAAAGGAGTTATCTCAGGGAAGAGTAACTCCTTTTGTTTGTGTGGATAAGTTTTGAATGTTTTAGTATGTAAGAACAAAGTATTTCTTCTTACCGCGGCGGATAACAGTCAGTTCGTTTTCAAGCTTATCTGCGTCACCCAAAATATAGTCCAGGTCTTGGATGCGGTCGCCGTTGACATAGATAGCTCCGTTTTGAACATCTTCGCGGGCTTGGCGTTTTGAGTTGACCACACCAGCTGACACGAGGATTTCGACGATGTTAAGATTTTCGTCAGCTTGTACTTGGTAGTTTGGCACGCCACGAAGTCCTTGTTTGAGTTCTTTGACAGAAAGGTTTTTGATGTTTCCAGCAAAGAGTTGCTCGGTGATGTTGAGGGCTTCCTTGTAGGCTTCTTCGCCGTGAACAAGAGTCACAACTTCACGAGCCAAGACTTTCTGAGCCAAGCGTTCGTGTGGCGCCGCTTCAAATTGTTTTCGGATGTCTTCAATTTCATCCAGTGACAAGAAGGTAAAGATCTTCAAGAAGCGAACAGCGTCAGCATCCATCACGTTCATCCAGAACTGGTACATTTCGTATGGAGAAGTCTTTTCAGGGTTAAGCCAGACTGCATTTCCTTCAGATTTACCAAATTTCTTACCAGTCGCATCTGTAATCAATGGAACAGTTATAACATGACCAGTCTTGTCAGCCTTACGACGAAGCAATTCGGTACCAGCTGTCATATTTCCCCACTGGTCAGAACCACCGATTTGAAGCGTTACGTTGTGGTCTTGGTTAAGGACGAAGAAGTCGTAACCTTGCATGATTTGGTAAGCGAACTCAGTGTAAGAAATTCCTGTTTCAATCCGTTTTTTCACAGACTCCTTACTCATCATGTAGTTGACAGTGAAGTATTTTCCGATATCACGGAGGAAGTCAATGAAGCTGATGCTGCCAAACCAGTCGTAGTTGTTGACCATGACAGCCTTGTTTTCCCCATTTTCAAAGTCAAGAAAACGAGAAAGTTGTCCTTGGATAGACTTGACCCAGCCATCTACTGTGTCTTTTGTTTGGAGACTACGTTCAGCATCTTTGAAGGACGGATCTCCGATGAGACCTGTAGCACCGCCAACGAGCGCATAAGGTTTGTGACCTGCTAGTTGCAAACGACGACTTGTCAAGATTGCGACAAGGTGGCCTAGGTGAAGGCTGTCAGCAGTTGGATCGTAGCCAGTATAATAAGAAACTTGACCTTCTTCTAGGGCTTTACGCAAAGCTTCTTCATCAGTCGTTTGAAAAATCAAACCACGCTCTTTTAGCTCATCAAAAATGTGCATAGTTGTCTCTCCTTTTCTAAGATAGCAAAGGATTTTGCCCTTGCTCAAGTATTTTTTTGTTTTATCCCTCTATTGTATCATAAACGCGACAAATAGCAATGAGTAGCCAGAAAATAATTCCTGTAAAAGCGCTAGAATTAGCTCTTTCTTGATATAATCTGCTGATGTTTGCTATAATAGTCAATAAGGAGAATCTATGTTGAAACCATTTATAAAAAAGTTAAAACAGTTTGGTAAGGGGGAACCCTCACCTGCTAAGACGTCTAAGCCAAAAGGAGAGACATGGTCGGTACTTGATATTGTTTCCGTTATTTTTCGGACAGTAAAACTACTCTTAAATGTCGCTTTTGTATTTATCTTTTTTGGAATAGTATTGGGGGCTGGACTCGGATTGGGCTACGCCGCCAGCCTTTTTAGTGATGTCTCCGTGCCGAAGCAGGAGGAGCTGGTAAGTCAGGTCAATAAGATTTCTGGGATTTCGAAGCTGACCTATGCTAACGGAGAGTTGATTTCTGAAATCGATAATGATTTGTTGCGGATTCCAGTTGCCAGCGATGCGATTTCGGATAATGTCAAAAATGCTATCATTGCGACGGAAGATGAAAACTTTGAAACTCACAATGGTGTTGTGCCCAAGGCGGTTCTGCGGGCAACCTTGGGTTCTGTAGTTGGAGTTGGTTCATCCAGCGGGGGCTCGACTTTGACTCAGCAGTTGATCAAGCAGCAGGTCGTGGGAGATGCTCCGACTTTCAAGCGGAAGGCAGTAGAGATTGTTGATGCCTTGGCTTTGGAACGCTATATGTCTAAGGATGACATTCTGACTGCTTATTTGAATGTGGCACCTTTTGGTCGGAATAACAAAGGACAAAATATTGCTGGAGTGGAAGAAGCAGCTCAAGGGATTTTTGGTGTATCAGCCAAGGATTTGAGTATTCCGCAAGCTGCTTTTATTGCTGGATTGCCTCAGAGTCCGATTGTTTATTCGCCCTATGCCTCTGATGGTAGCATGAAGAGTCCAGATGATATGGCTTTAGGTCTAGAGCGGGCTCGGAATGTTTTATATAATATGTACCGTACAGGTCGACTGAGTGAGGCAGACTATCAGCAGTACAAAGACTATGATCTGACGCAAGATTTTAAACAGACTGAGAGCCTTCAAAAGAGCTCGCATAGCTACCTCTACCATACAGCCTTTTCAGAAGCGCAGACGGCCATGTATCAGTATTTGATTCAGCGGGATAATGTATCCCAGCAAGAATTAAAAAATAATGCAACGGTTGAAGCCTATCAGGAGTTGGCTCGAAAAGAGCTGAGCGAGGGTGGTTATACGGTCACAACAACCATCAATCATTCGATTCATCAGGCGATGCAGAACGCAGTTGCCAACTACGGTGGCCTCTTGGATGATGGGACAGGAATGGTCGAGGTTGGAAATGTCCTTCAGGACAATAAAACAGGAGCCATTATTGGTTTTGTCGGTGGTAGAGACTATAGCTCTAATCAAAACAACCATGCTTTTGATACGGAAAGATCTCCTGGTTCGACTATCAAGCCGATTTTAGCTTATGGAATTGCCATTGACCAAGGGCTGATGGGAAGTGCAAGTGTCCTTTCCAATTATCCGACGAACTTCTCTAGCGGTGAGCCGATTATGCACGTGGACAGTCGCGGGACAGGCATGATGGATCTGCAGGAAGCCCTCAATACTTCTTGGAATATTCCAGCTTATTGGACCTATCGTGCACTTCGCGAGAAGGGTGTGAATGTCCGAGGCTATATGGAAAAAATGGGCTACCATATTGACAACTACGATATTGAAAGTCTACCAATGGGTGGGGGGATCGAGGTTTCGGTTGCCCAGCATACCAACGGTTTCCAGACCTTGGCGAATAACGGTTCTTATCAAGAAAAGTATATGATTGATAAGATCACAGCTCCTGACGGCAAGGTGGTTTATGAGCATAAGGCAAAACCAGTTCAGGTTTACTCGCCTGCTACTGCAACGATTATGCAAGGATTGATGCGAGGTGTGCTCAATTCTGGTGCAACTACGACCTTTAAATCAAGGATTAGTCAAGTCAATGGTACCTTGGCAGGTGCAGACTGGATTGGTAAGACAGGTACAACCAACAGCAATGGTGACATGTGGCTCATGCTTTCCACTCCTCGGATGACCCTTGGAGGCTGGATTGGTCATGATGACAATACTTCTATGGCTGCTCTGACAGGCTACAATAATAATGCAGCCTATATGGCTTATTTAGCCAATGCCATTTATGAGGCGGATCCAAGTGCCTGGGGAATCGGAGAGAAGTTCAATCTTGATTCGAGTGTTATCAAGTCGGATGTTCTCAAGTCTACTGGAGAAAGACCAGGAACCGTCACAATTAACGGTCGCTCCATCAATCTAAGCGGTCCGACTGTTCCTAGCTACTGGGCTAAGAATGGCGCTCCAACGACGAGCTATCGCTTTGGTATCGGTGCATCTGATGCGGATTATCAGAAAGCTTGGGGAGCAATCTTGGGTGGTACCACTGGCAACACCAATCGTAATAGCCAATGAGAAATTGCCTAACAATTAGAACGAAAGGTAGGGAATACTAGATGTCAGGGAAGATTTCTTCAGATACTATCGCAGCAAGTTCCGCAATTAGTGAATTAGTAGGAGTGGATACTTCAGCCTTCAGGAACAATCAAGTTGAATTTGGCTATACAAGTGATATTGCTGGAATGGAAGCTGGTCGTCAAGCCTGCAATCAAATGTTGCAGGCTGTCAGTGACTTCAGTTCGGCCGTCTTAACTCAGGCTAATAAATTTCCAGAAATTGCTGCAAAAATTGAGAAACGCGATATAGAGCAGGCACAACGTTGGAGCAACTGATGATAAAAGATAAAAATCAAGAAAAACGTGAACAATTATATAAGCAAATCATCCAGCTTGAGAATCAAGAAGAAGATCTTTTAGTTATCAAAAGACGTTACGAAGAGAAGGTAATGGATTTTCGTGCAGATATCTGGACGATAAATGCCCAAATAGAAAACTTGATAGATCCCGTATCAGAGACAAGCCATACCAATCGTAAAATATGGGAAGAAAACCAAGCCTTGCAACAAGCAATTGACAGCTACGTAGAGCAAGAGTTGGACAATGTTTCCAAACAAACAAGGAAAGTTCGGCAAAAATTAGATGAAAATCGAGAAAAATTGACGAAAGAAAGGAACTCTTTACCATGGGAGTAAAGTACAGTGCGTCAGAGTCTTCACAGCTGATGGAGGCCATGTCTAGTAATATTCAAGTGGCCAATGAGGTGACAGACCGATTGTCTCAGGGATGTGACCACCTGATAGCCACCCTAGACTCTGGAGAACTCATGGGAGCAGCCTATACAGCAGGTAAGGGCCTTTTTTCAGAAATTATCATTCCTGCCATTAAGAAGCTACAGGCTGCAGTGGACGACCTTCAAACGGAGTTAAATTCATATAGGATTGCCGATGCTCAGGTATCAGAGTATGGCAACCTCGATCTGGATCAGCTGAAGAAGACAAAAGAATTGAGAGAGAAACAGCTAGCCTCTATCAAAAAGGCTATTGAAGCAAAAGAATCATTCTTAGAGCGCATGAAGTCTATTGCTACATTTAATATCGTTTCTCACATGGAGTCTCTGGTGATTCTTTCTAGTGCAGAGTCGCAAATTGAATCACAAATTAAAGAATTGGAAGAGAAGATTGAAAAGCTGGAGTTCTTTGTCGCTCAAGTCTCCCAATATTTCAGCGACAGTCTAGAAGTTCTTCGTCTAGCTATTCAAGGAGCCACACAACTAAGTGAAATCATTGTCGATAGTGATGGAAACTACTATGCGGACGGTGTGGACATGAGTTGGGCCAAGAAGATGAAAGAGCAGAAGATTGAGTCACATAAGCTGGATAAGAATATCCCAGTGACTAAAGCTGAGAAGGAAAAGAAAGTTATTGTGGATGATTTTGTAAATATATATGGTTTTGATATTGAAACAGCAAATCTCTTATACCAGTTGCAGCAATCAATTCTTGAAAAAGCTGAAACAAAAGGATGGTCTAAAGAGAGAGTGGTTTATGAATTTAACAGATTGGTTGCCTCGCCAGTCTATGCTGGGGATACAGGACGTGCAGCTTGGTCTGGTTTAGGAGGTGTATTAAAAAACGATAAGTTACGAAAAGTATTAAAAGAAGAATATGGTTTCTCAGATGCAGAAGTAAACTTATTTATTAGAAAAATTGAAAAACAACAAGGCTCTTCTCCCAGTAAGAAAGATCTTGCTCATGAAGCCATTCAATTATCAACGTTTACAGAACAAGCTTGGGGAGATAGAGACTTATCTACGAAAGAAGGCATGAAAGAACTGTTGGCTCACGTACTAAGTACCCTCGGAAATTCTATGACAATAGGTGAACTTCCTATTAATACAGAACGATATGAAAGTTCCTTCAAAGGAGATGTAGATTCAACAAGATATGATGATAATGACTTCACTTCGGATCTAGATGCTATAAATGTTTATGATAGAATATCTAAAAATGGTCAGCCTGACAATGTTTTTAAAATACAAGCAAATTATAACAATGAGATTGCTGTAAATGAAACAAATCGAGTTGCCGAGTTTTATAAGACCTTGGGAAATGGTGATAAAGAAAACGGTAGGAACTTCCTAAATTACCTTATTGAAAATAATACAGCAGGTGGACAATTTATCAAGCACGGGAAAAGATGGGATTTCTTATGGAAACCAGATACGGATGAGCATAAAAAATCAAAAGAAGATTTTTATGATTATTTGAAGCGAGGAGAAGATAAAAATGTCGGTACGTAAAAAAATAATAAGCATCCTACTTTTGATAATAACTGCTTTTGCCATTTGGTTGCTCTTTGGCCCTGATGATAAACCTGAACCAGATTTTTCTTCTGCCAATAAAATTGAACTACTGGCAAGTATTCTCGCAGGTAATAACGAGGATATTATCCGAGATGCTGGCTATGGAATTCCGGATGACCCGGTGATTCGCCGATGGGGAATAAATGAACTTAAAATACCTGGTAAATTAAACTTGGATGTACGCCCACCGACTAGTTTGGAAGACAGTGAGCTTCTGATTCATTTTTCTACTACAATTGATGGTAAAGAAATAGATGCAGGTTTTTTCGTGGATAAAGAATTAAAATTGACTTATTCAAGATATACTTATATAGATAAGGATGCTATTAGGAAAAAAATTGAAATAGATAAGACTCAAGAAAAAGAGCTACTACATCAGGTTCAAACAGAATTGAATCAGTTCTTTGAAAAAATGGAACAGCAACTAGCTTCTAAATAGGAAATATAATAAAAGAATCATAAATAAAGATTCGGAAGGCTATTGATGAGCCACTCTGGGAAGAATTGGATAGGAAACATGAAGGATACATCAAAATCCAGGGTGAACATGTTCATGACGAAGAGGAAGTGGATGAGAGCGACTTAAAATAAACATGCTTCTATTTCAAGATTAAAGTGAAAGTGTCCTGGAAATTAGATAAAACTACTTGAATTTTTACATAAATATGGTATAATAGTACCAATAATTTGTCGTGTGCTTTAATTGAAATATTGTCCGATTAAAGCTTGCAGCAGTTAAATCAAACTTTTTATAAGTCAGATTTAGCTGCTCTTTTTGTGTCTATTTTTCAGAATTCTAGGATTTGTAACGCAAATTTAAAGATTCTAAAAACTTAGCAAAAAGGACTGATTGTAGCTGTTTTGACGAGAGTCAATGGCGTAGAAGGGGTCTCCCCTTGGTAAGAGTGAAGAAGAGTACGATATGAGAGGCAAATGGTTAGTATTCCAATAATCAGAAAATCTCAATTCTCTCCGATTCCCTCCCTCTGTACTTTATAATAAAAAAGGAGTTAGAAACTTGGCAGGACATGACGTTCAATACGGGAAACATCGGACCCGTCGTAGTTTTTCAAGAATCAAAGAAGTTCTTGATTTACCAAACTTGATTGAAATTCAAACAGACTCGTTTAAAGATTTCTTGGACCATGGTTTGAAAGAAGTCTTCGAGGATGTGCTTCCTATTTCAAACTTTACCGACACCATGGAATTGGAATTTGTCGGCTATGAAATCCGTGAGCCTAAATATACGCTAGAAGAAGCACGCATTCACGATGCCAGCTACTCAGCGCCAATCTTTGTGACTTTCCGTCTGATTAACAAGGAAACCGGTGAAATCAAGACACAGGAAGTCTTCTTTGGTGATTTCCCAATCATGACTGAAATGGGAACCTTCATCATCAATGGTGGTGAGCGGATTATCGTATCCCAGTTGGTGCGTTCTCCAGGGGTTTACTTTAACGATAAAGTTGACAAAAATGGAAAAGTTGGCTACGGTTCAACGGTTATTCCTAACCGCGGAGCTTGGTTAGAGTTGGAAACAGACTCAAAAGACATTGCCTACACTCGTATTGACCGGACACGGAAGATTCCATTTACCACTTTGGTGCGTGCGCTTGGTTTCTCAGGTGATGATGAGATCTTGGACATCTTTGGTGACAGCGACTTGGTGCGCAACACCATCGAAAAAGATATTCACAAGAACCCAATGGACTCTCGTACGGATGAAGCTCTGAAAGAAATCTATGAGCGCCTTCGTCCAGGCGAGCCTAAGACGGCTGAAAGTTCTCGTTCTCTGCTTGTGGCTCGTTTCTTTGATCCACATCGCTATGACTTGGCTGCCGTTGGTCGTTACAAGATTAACAAGAAGCTCAACATCAAGAATCGCCTCCTCAATCAAACATTGGCAGAACATCTGGTAGATGCTGAAACAGGTGAAATTCTTGTCGAAGCTGGTACAGTCATGACTCGCAGTGTGATTGACAGCATTGCAGAGCATCTGGACAATGGTTTGAACAAGATCACTTATATTCCAAACGACTCAGCTGTCTTGACAGAGCCTGTAGAATTGCAGAAGTTCAAGGTTGTCGCACCGAGCGATCCAGATCGTGTTGTGACCATCATTGGCAATGCGAACCCATCTGACAAGGTTCGGACTGTAACACCAGCTGATATCTTGGCTGAAATGAGCTATTTCCTCAACTTGGCAGAAGGTATCGGTCGTGTGGATGATATTGACCACTTGGGGAACCGTCGTATTCGTGCGGTTGGTGAGCTTTTGGCTAACCAGGTTCGTCTGGGACTTTCTCGGATGGAGCGTAACGTTCGCGAACGGATGAGCGTTCAGGACAATGAGGTTCTCACACCGCAACAAATCATTAACATTCGTCCTGTAACTGCTGCTATTAAAGAATTCTTTGGTTCTTCACAGTTGTCTCAGTTCATGGACCAACACAATCCACTGTCTGAGCTTTCTCACAAGCGTCGTCTGTCTGCCTTAGGACCTGGTGGTTTGACACGTGACCGCGCTGGTTATGAAGTGCGGGACGTGCACTATACTCACTATGGTCGTATGTGTCCGATTGAAACGCCTGAAGGACCAAACATCGGTTTGATCAATAACTTGTCTTCTTACGGACATCTTAACAAATACGGATTTATTCAAACACCTTACCGTAAGGTAGACCGTGAAGCTGGTGTGGTGACCAACGAAATTGTTTGGCTGACAGCTGATGAGGAAGATGAATTTATCGTAGCTCAGGCAAACTCTAAACTTAATGAGAAAGGTGGCTTTGCAGAGCCTATCGTTATGGGACGCCACCAAGGTAATAACCAAGAATTCCCATCAGACCAAGTAGACTACATGGATGTATCGCCTAAGCAGGTAGTTGCCGTAGCGACAGCATGTATTCCTTTCTTGGAAAATGACGACTCCAACCGTGCCCTCATGGGTGCCAACATGCAACGTCAGGCTGTGCCTTTGATTGATCCAAAAGCACCTTACGTTGGTACTGGTATGGAATACCAAGCAGCCCACGACTCTGGAGCGGCTGTGATTGCTCAGTATGATGGTAAAGTTACTTACGCAGATGCTGACAAGGTAGAAGTTCGTCGTGAAGATGGTTCATTGGACGTTTACCACATCCAAAAATTCCGTCGTTCAAACTCAGGTACTGCTTACAACCAACGCACTCTCGTTAAAGTTGGCGATGTCGTTGAAAAAGGCGACTTTATCGCTGACGGACCTTCTATGGAAAATGGAGAAATGGCGCTTGGACAAAACCCAATCGTTGCCTACATGACATGGGAAGGTTACAACTTCGAGGATGCGGTTATCATGAGTGAGCGTCTGGTGAAAGACGATGTCTATACATCTGTCCACCTCGAAGAATACGAATCAGAAACACGTGATACAAAGCTTGGGCCTGAAGAAATTACTCGTGAAATTCCAAACGTTGGGGAAGATGCTCTTAAAGATCTTGACGAAATGGGTATTATCCGTATCGGTGCCGAGGTTAAAGAAGGCGATATCCTTGTAGGTAAAGTAACACCTAAGGGTGAGAAAGACCTTTCAGCTGAAGAACGTCTCTTGCACGCTATCTTCGGAGATAAATCTCGTGAAGTGCGTGATACTTCTCTTCGTGTACCACACGGTGCCGATGGTGTCGTTCGTGATGTTAAAATCTTTACACGTGCAAATGGAGATGAGTTGCAATCAGGTGTCAACATGCTGGTTCGCGTCTACATCGCTCAAAAACGTAAGATCAAGGTCGGAGATAAGATGGCCGGACGTCACGGAAACAAAGGGGTTGTCTCTCGTATCGTTCCTGTAGAAGACATGCCTTACCTTCCAGACGGAACTCCAGTCGATATCATGTTGAACCCACTTGGGGTGCCATCACGTATGAATATCGGTCAGGTTATGGAACTCCACCTTGGTATGGCAGCTCGTAATTTGGGCATCCACATTGCGACACCAGTCTTTGACGGAGCAAGCTCAGAAGATCTCTGGTCTACAGTTCGTGAAGCTGGTATGGATAGCGATGCTAAGACGATTCTTTATGATGGACGCACTGGTGAGCCATTTGATAACCGCGTTTCTGTCGGTGTCATGTACATGATCAAGCTCCACCACATGGTTGACGATAAGCTCCATGCCCGTTCAGTTGGTCCATACTCAACCGTTACCCAACAGCCACTCGGAGGTAAAGCTCAGTTTGGTGGACAACGTTTCGGGGAAATGGAAGTTTGGGCCCTAGAGGCTTACGGTGCGTCAAACGTACTTCAAGAAATCTTGACTTACAAGTCTGACGATATCAACGGACGTTTGAAAGCTTATGAAGCTATTACAAAAGGAAAACCAATTCCAAAACCAGGTGTTCCAGAATCCTTCCGAGTTCTTGTCAAAGAATTGCAATCTCTTGGTCTTGACATGCGTGTCCTTGACGAAGATGACCAAGAAGTGGAACTTCGCGACTTGGATGAAGGAATGGACGAAGATGTCATCCACGTAGATGACCTTGAAAAAGCCCGCGAAAAAGCAGCCCAAGAGGCTAAAGCAGCCTTTGAAGCTGAAGAAGCTGAGAAAGCAACAAAAGCGGAAGCAACAGAAGAAGCTGCTGAACAAGAATAAGCAGTTCACTTAGAATAGAAAGGGAAGAAATAGTGGTTGATGTAAATCGTTTTAAAAGTATGCAAATCACCCTAGCTTCTCCAAGCAAAGTCCGTTCATGGTCTTATGGAGAAGTCAAAAAACCTGAAACAATCAATTACCGTACCTTGAAACCAGAACGTGAAGGACTCTTTGATGAAGTTATCTTTGGTCCTACAAAAGACTGGGAATGTGCTTGTGGTAAGTACAAACGCATTCGTTACAGAGGAATTGTTTGTGACCGCTGTGGGGTTGAAGTAACGCGTACAAAAGTTCGTCGTGAGCGTATGGGGCACATCGAGTTGAAAGCTCCTGTATCTCACATCTGGTATTTCAAGGGGATTCCAAGCCGTATGGGCTTGACCCTTGATATGAGTCCTCGTGCCCTCGAGGAAGTTATCTACTTTGCGGCTTATGTGGTGATTGATCCTAAGGATACACCACTTGAGCACAAGTCTATCATGACAGAGCGCGAATACCGTGAGCGCTTGCGTGAGTATGGTTATGGATCATTCGTTGCCAAGATGGGTGCCGAAGCCATCCAAGACCTCTTGAAACAAGTAGATCTTGAAAAAGAAATTGCTGAACTCAAAGAAGAGTTGAAAACAGCTACTGGACAAAAACGTGTCAAAGCCATCCGTCGTTTGGATGTTTTGGATGCCTTTTACAAGTCTGGAAACAAACCTGAATGGATGATTCTCAACATCCTTCCGGTTATTCCACCAGATCTTCGTCCAATGTTGCAGTTGGATGGTGGCCGTTTTGCCTCATCTGACTTGAACGACCTTTACCGCCGTGTTATCAACCGTAACAACCGTTTGGCTCGTTTGCTTGAGTTGAATGCACCAGGTATCATCGTTCAAAATGAGAAGCGTATGCTTCAAGAAGCGGTTGACGCTTTGATTGACAATGGTCGTCGTGGTCGTCCAATCACAGGACCAGGTAGCCGTCCACTTAAATCATTGAGCCACATGCTTAAAGGGAAACAAGGACGCTTCCGTCAAAACTTGCTCGGTAAACGTGTTGACTTCTCAGGACGTTCCGTTATCGCCGTTGGTCCAACTCTTAAGATGTACCAATGTGGTGTGCCACGTGAAATGGCGATTGAGCTCTTTAAACCATTTGTGATGCGTGAGATCGTTGCGCGTGATATCGTGCAAAACGTAAAAGCTGCAAAACGCTTGGTAGAGCGTGGAGATGAGCGTATCTGGGATATTCTAGAAGAAGTCATTAAAGAACACCCAGTGCTTCTTAACCGTGCACCGACCCTTCACCGTTTGGGAATTCAGGCTTTTGAGCCAGTTCTGATTGACGGTAAAGCTTTGCGTTTGCATCCGCTGGTCTGTGAAGCCTACAATGCCGACTTTGACGGTGACCAAATGGCCATCCACGTGCCATTGTCTGAAGAAGCGCAAGCTGAAGCTCGTATCCTCATGCTGGCTGCTGAGCACATCTTGAATCCAAAAGACGGAAAACCGGTTGTAACCCCATCTCAGGATATGGTCTTGGGTAACTATTACCTGACCATGGAAGAAGCAGGGCGTGAAGGCGAAGGCATGGTCTTTAAAGACCGTGATGAAGCCGTGATGGCCTTGCGTAATGGCTATGTCCACTTGCACACTCGTGTGGGTATCGCGACAGATAGTCTCAATAAGCCATGGACAGAAGATCAAAAACACAAGATCCTCATGACCACAGTAGGTAAGATTCTCTTCAACGATATCATGCCAGAAGAGCTGCCTTACCTGCAAGAGCCAACGAATGCTAACTTGACAGAAGGCGTTCCAGCTAAATACTTCTTGGAGCCAGGTAAAGATATCAAGTCTGCCATTGAAGCCCTAGAGTTGAATATTCCGTTCAAGAAGAAAAATCTAGGAAATATCATCGCTGAAATCTTCAAACGCTTCCGCACGACAGAAACATCTGCCCTGCTGGACCGCTTGAAAGACCTAGGTTACCACCATTCTACGCTGGCTGGTTTGACAGTGGGTATTGCTGATATTCCAGTCGTGGAAGACAAGGCAGAGATCATTGAAGAGTCTCACAAGCGTGTAGAACAAATTACCAAGCAATTCCGTCGCGGTATGATTACTGATGACGAGCGCTACAATGCAGTTACTGCTGAATGGCGTGCTGCCCGTGAAAAATTGGAAAAACGCTTGGTTGCCAACCAAGATCCGAAGAACCCAATCGTTATGATGATGGACTCTGGAGCCCGTGGTAACATCTCAAACTTCTCACAGCTTGCCGGTATGCGTGGTCTGATGGCCGCTCCGAACGGACGTATCATGGAATTGCCAATCCTTTCAAACTTCCGCGAAGGTTTGTCTGTATTGGAAATGTTCTTCTCTACTCACGGTGCCCGTAAAGGTATGACCGATACGGCCCTCAAGACAGCCGACTCAGGTTACTTGACTCGTCGTCTGGTTGACGTTGCCCAAGATGTGATTATCCGTGAGGATGACTGTGGTACAGATCGTGGACTTCTCATCACTTCTATCACAGAAGGCAAGGAAATGATCGAGTCTCTTGAAGAGCGTCTCAATGGTCGTTACACTAAGAAGACGGTTAAACATCCAGAAACTGGCGCAGTTATCATCGGCCCAAATGAATTGATCACCGAAGACAAGGCGCGTGAGATTGTCAATGCGGGTGTGGAAGAAGTTACTATCCGTTCCGTATTTACATGTAACACCCGCCACGGTGTCTGCCGTCATTGTTACGGTATCAACTTGGCGACTGGCGATGCGGTTGAAGTTGGTGAAGCAGTCGGAACCATCGCTGCCCAATCTATCGGGGAACCTGGTACACAGCTTACAATGCGTACCTTCCACACGGGTGGGGTTGCCTCTAATACCGATATCACGCAAGGTCTTCCTCGTGTCCAAGAAATCTTTGAAGCCCGCAATCCGAAAGGGGAAGCGGTCATCACAGAAGTCAAGGGTGAAGTTACTGCTATCGAAGAAGATGCGTCTACTCGTACTAAAAAAGTCTTTGTTAAAGGTGCAACTGGCGAAGGTGAATATGTGGTGCCATTTACAGCCCGTATGAAGGTGGAAGTGGGCGACCAAGTTTCTCGCGGTGCTGCCTTGACTGAAGGTTCTATCCAACCTAAGCACTTGCTGGCTGTCCGCGATGTCTTGTCTGTTGAAACCTATCTGCTTGCTGAGGTACAAAAAGTTTACCGTAGCCAAGGGGTAGAAATCGGCGATAAACACATCGAGGTAATGGTTCGTCAAATGATTCGTAAGGTGCGCGTTATGGATCCAGGTGATACAGATCTCCTCATGGGAACTCTTATGGATATCACTGACTTTACAGATGCTAACCGTGATGTGGTTATCTCAGGCGGTGTGCCTGCGACAGCTCGTCCAGTCCTCATGGGAATCACCAAAGCTTCCCTTGAAACTAACAGCTTCCTGTCTGCAGCTTCCTTCCAGGAAACAACTCGTGTCCTGACAGATGCGGCTATCCGTGGTAAGAAGGATCACCTGCTCGGACTCAAGGAAAATGTTATCATTGGTAAGATTATCCCAGCTGGTACTGGTATGGCTCGTTACCGTAACTTGGAACCACAAGCAATCAATGAAGTTGAAATCATTGATGAAGTTGTGGAAACAGCAGAGACTGAAGAAGTTGAAACGAGCGTAGAATCATAAAAACTTGCTTGAGTTTACAATATAAAAATCTATCAGGAAGAGAATCTTGTATTCTCTTCTTTTTTGTTAGCTTGGACGGAGGAGGCGCAGTTAGAATATAACTGGAAGTTTCAGAGATCTATTTTGTTGCCATATCGAATCAACAGCTTAGAAAAAGAGCTTCCTAGTAAGCATGATGGCACATTTTTTGATTTTATATGGCTCTTAGCTGTACAGGAAGGGAAAAATTCGATATACTAAGTAAAAGGAGGAAGAAATGAAAATTTTTTTGCAAAAAGTGGAATATAGTTTACTGGCTTTGTTTTTAGCCGTACAGACTCAAGTTCCTTTTGTACTGATCCAGTTTTACAAAGGTCGAGATCAAAGTTTTTCAATGGGATACACCTTGCTTATCCTGATGATTTATTTGCTGATCATTTTTTATGCCCTGCGAATGGCTAAAAAAGAAGGCTTACTGACCCTTGATTTTAGTTTTTTTAACTTAAAATCGGTAATCTGGCTAGTATTATCCTATCTGATAACTTTCGGAGTTAGTATTTTTGCTGCGATTATTATGGTTCTAGAGGGCCAACTTTCAGGAACGACAGCCAATCAAACTGCTTTGCAAAACTTGTTTCAGAGTACGCCTGTTGTTTTGCTTATTGTGGGAGCTGTTTTTTCAGCGCCAATTTTGGAAGAGATTATTTTCCGTGGTTTGATTCCCCAAAAGCTGTTTCCAAAGCATGAGTTGATTGGTCTGATAATTGGTTCTATCCTTTTTGGTTTTTTCCACGGTCCGACCAACATCGGTAGTTTTGTCCTTTATGCTGGTATGGGGGGCGTTCTAGCTTTGGTGGTTCACCAGACTAAGCGTTTGGAAATGGGAATTTTAGCCCATATGTTACGGAATGCCATTGCTATTTTGGTGATGATTATTTCACAAAGTTAACTAGATATCATTCATGGATGAAGAGGTCAGATTGACCTCTTTTTTGACATTTCAGGGATAAAAAGTGACTTTTGAGGACATGGAGCTAGCAAAGCGAATCTTTTGTTCTATAATGAGAATTGTATCTTAGCTTTAAGGAGTAAAAAATGAGGCTCACATTTCAAAAATCTATCCAAATCTTATTAGTAGCTATGCTAATGCAATCGGTCTTGCTGCTTTTGGTTCATCCGATGACCAATCGTTTCGCTTTATCGAGGCCTAACTTGCTTTTTATCTCTCTGTTTTTGTTCATTCTTTTAGGGTATGCCTCTTATTTTTCTCGTGAGTGGCGGGATTTTAAGATAGAGCTACGGGCTTCCAAACGGTTTCCACACTTGCGCTACCTCTATTTTTTGATGATTGCAAGCAACTCAGCGAGTCTTGTTCTCCTTTGTGGGCAGTCGAGTTCTGAGCTAACGCCTTTGCAGCAGCTTATCTCAAACAGTTTTTCCGCTTCCTCCTTGCTATTGCTTGGCATGGATTTATTTGGTATGT
The DNA here is from genome assembly GCA_963523365.1 of uncultured Streptococcus sp. Taxonomy (GTDB): domain Bacteria; phylum Bacillota; class Bacilli; order Lactobacillales; family Streptococcaceae; genus Streptococcus. Next base: position 6,539 of record CAURCE010000012.1, on the reverse strand, counting down.
CATCACAGGCTAAGCAAAACAGGCAGATGAAATACAGAAAGAGTTGGCGTATTGCCTTGGGAATTGCTCTCTTTGCTTTTCTGATAAATCCTGAAGAATTATCTTGCTTTCTAATTTATCTAAGTTTAGGCATGGCTTTTGTCCAGCTCTTAAAAGCCTGGGTTAGCTCTCTAGAATTATCCTTACTGGCTCATCTTCTTCGGAATTTACTTCTGATCCTCCTTTTGCCTTTCTGTTTGTAAAAAGTGTTTTCTTAAATAGCGGAATTGTGGTAAAATGATAAATGAAACAAGAGTCTGAGAGGACTGCTTGTAGGATCAAGTGCAGTTTGTAAAACTGATGCTGCATCTGCTGTTGGCTTTGCTGTACACTAGATGGGTGTGCCTTTTTTGTTGAAAGGCAGTAGTAGCAAGGGGAAAGGAAATACGATGAATCTAAGACAACTTGCTCCAGAGGGCAAGACGGCCCTTTGTGGGATCCTCAATGTTACCCCAGATTCCTTTTCGGATGGGGGCAAATATGATACGGTGGAAAAGGCTCTGGAGCAGGCGCACAAGATGATAGCTCAGGGAGCTCATTTGCTAGACATCGGTGGCGAGTCGACTCGTCCAGGCAGCCATTTTGTGGATATTGAGGCAGAGATAGGGCGTGTGGTGCCGGTGATTGAGGCTCTTCGTCGGGAGACTGATATTCTCATTTCTGTGGATACTTGGAAGGCGTCAGTTGCAGAAGCAGCTTTGGCCGCTGGAGCTAATATCATCAATGACATCACAGGACTCTTGGGTGATGAGAGAATGGCAACTGTGGCTGCCAAGGCTGGAGCGCCAGTTATCGCCATGTTCAATCCAGTCATGGCTCGACCCCAACATGCCGGTTCGAAAATCTTTCCGACTTTCGGCTTTGAGCCAGCTTTTACCGAGTCAGAATTAGCGGACTTTGAACAGCTGGGTATTCAGGCACTCATGTGGGCATTTTTTGAAAAGACACTGGCAAGAGCTGAGAAAGCTGGTCTGGACCGTGAGCAAATCATGCTGGATCCAGGGATTGGTTTTGGCTTGACCAAACGGGAAAATCTCTTGCTCTTACAGGAACTGGACAGCATTCATCAGGCAGGCTTTCCCATTTTTCTGGGTGTCTCTCGCAAGCGCTTTTTGGTCAATATCTTGGAGGAAAATGGTTTTGAGACTGACCCAGAGACAGCCGCTGGTTTTCAAAACAGAGACCTAGCTTCAGCTCATTTGACCAGCATTGCAGCTAGTCAGGGTGTCGAGGCTGTCCGAGTGCATGATGTGGAAGTCCACCGGATGGCAGCCGATATTGGCGATGCTATTCGACTGGCTCAGAAAATGGAAGATCTAAATTTACGGCAGTATAAGTGACTATGACAAAAGAAGAATTGCCAGATTTAAGCTGGCTGGAAGCCTATCGGACGGATAGTCCTAATTTTGGCTTGGAGCGGATGGAGCGGATGCTGGCGCTGCGGGGAAATCCTCATTTGCAGCTGTCAGTGATTCATATAGGGGGTACCAACGGGAAGGGCTCGACCATAGCCCACCTGCGTCAATTATTAGAAATACGAGGCCTGCGTGTAGGAACCTTTACCTCTCCCTATCTGATCAGCTACAATGAACAAATCGCCATCAATGGTCGGTCTATTCCCAATCAAGATTTGTCGCGCCTTCTAGAGACTTATCACGCTCTCTTTGAGGAGCAAGCGAATGATGAGGTTTTGCAGGGAGTGACTGAGTTTGAAATCATGACGGCTTTGGCCTATGATTATTTGGCTCAGGAGCGGGTCGATGTGGCCATTATGGAGGTCGGCATGGGCGGCCTCTTGGACAGTACCAATGTCTGCCGCCCTGATTTGACAGCCATTACGACCATTGGCTTAGATCATGTGGCTTTGCTGGGGCATTCTCTGGCAGCGATTGCCGAGCAGAAGGCGGGGATTATTAAGCCAAATGTGCCCTTGGTGACTGGACGGATTGAGCCAGAAGCTCTGGCGGTTATCGAGGAAAGGACTCATCAAAAGCAAGCGCCCCACTATGTTTATGGGCAGTCTTATCAAGTTCAGAGCTTGGGCGGGACTGACTCAGGAGAGCATTTTAGCTTTTCCAATGCCCATCGGGAGGCGGAGCCTTACCTAACGACTTTGTTGGGGCAGCATCAGGTAGACAACGCTGGTTTAGCGATTGAGCTCTGTGACCTCTATTGTCAGAGCAAACAGCTACCGCTGTTAACAAAAGAGCAAGTTGGCGCGGCTTTAGTGGCGACAAGCTGGCCGGGTCGGATGGAGCAGATTTCGCACCAGCCTCGTATTTTGCTTGATGGCGCCCACAATCCACATGCCATGGAGAGGTTGACGAGGACCTTGAGCCAGCATTATCCAGACTTGGATAAGAAAATCCTTTTCAGCTGTATCCAGACCAAGTCTCTGGAGGAAATGGTGGGTCAGCTCAAGCAGGTGCCTAAGAGTCAGCTAATTTTGACCAATTTTGCAGATCCACGGAGCTTTTCCAAAGAAAAAATGGAGGAGCTGGCTTGCGAGCAGGGATTGAACTATGCTGATTGGCAGGGATTTTTAGAGGCTTATTTGAAAGCTGAGCATGAGTCAGATGAGCTTTTGCTGATTACGGGTTCTCTTTATTTTCTGGCTCAGGTTAGAAAATCAATCCTTGAGAATCGCAAGTTAAACTTTGCTGAGCGTCCTTCTCAGTCAAGTCAATTATCAAAAAATAAAAATGAACATAGGAGCATATATGGACACGAAGAAAATTGAAGCAGCTGTAGCCCAGATTATTGAGGCGGTTGGAGAAGACGGAAGCCGCGAAGGCTTGCAGGAGACGCCACAGCGCATTGCTAAAATGTACCAGGAAATCTTTGCTGGGCTGGGCGAGACGGCTGAGGAGCATCTGGCCAAGTCTTTTGAAATCATTGACAATAATATGGTAGTGGAGAAGGATATTTTCTTTCATTCCATGTGTGAGCACCACTTCCTGCCATTTTATGGGAAGGTTCACATCGCCTATGTGCCTAATGGTCGGGTAGCAGGCTTGTCCAAGTTGGCCCGGACGGTAGAGGTCTATGCCAAGAAACCGCAGATTCAAGAGCGATTGACCGTAGAGATTGCTGAAGCCTTGATGGACTATCTGGGTGCTCAAGGAGCCTTGGTCTGGGTGGAAGCTGAGCATATGTGTATGAATATGCGCGGAGTCAGAAAGCCTGGCACTGCAACGGTTACTACAGCAGCGCGTGGCGTTTTAGCGACGGATAAGGACCTAAAAAATGAAGCTTACAAATTGATGGGGCATTGATCTTATCAGTGGTGAAGCATGTTAGGAAAGGCCAAATAGTTTTATTAAGGATGAAATGCAGAAACTTGAATCAGAAAGGATAAGAGAATGGATCAGCTGCGCATTAAGGATTTGGAAGTGTATGCCTATCACGGTCTGTTTGGAGCAGAGAAGGAATTGGGCCAGCGTTTTGTGCTGGATCTGATTTTGGACTATGATATGACTCGGGCTGCCAAAACAGGCGACCTGACAGCTTCTATCCACTATGGAGAATTGGCTCAGGATTTGACCCACTGGTGTCAGGAAAGCAAGGAAGACTTGATTGAGACGCTGGCTTACAAGCTGATTGATCGGATTTTTCTGACTCATCCTTTGGTACAGAAAGTCAGCTTGGAGGTCAAGAAGCCTTGGGCGCCGGTGCCGCTGCCTTTAGAGACCTGCTCAGTCAAGCTAGTGCGTCAAAAGCGGAAAGCCTTTATCGCTCTGGGGAGCAATCAAGGCAACCCAGCTGCCAATCTGGATGCGGCTTTGGAAAAAATGGCAGAGCAAAATATAAGAATTTTGCAGGCATCAAGCCGTATCGAGACAGAGCCTTGGGGTGGCGTTGAGCAGGATCCGTTTTTCAATCAAGTTGTTGAAGTTGAAACCTGGCTCAATCCAGAGGAGCTGATGCAGACGCTCTTAGCTATCGAAGCGGAATTAGGGCGCGTGCGGGAGATCAAATGGGGACCGCGTGTGATTGATCTGGATATCCTTTACATAGGGCAGGAGGAGATATACAGTCCAGATTTGATTGTTCCTCATCCTTATGTGGCTGAGCGGGCTTTTGTCTTGCAATCTTTGGTGGAAATCGCCCCGCACTTTGTCGATCCCGTGCAGAAAAAAAGCATCCGCCAGCTCTGGGATGCGGTTGAAAAATGAGAAAAGAAACTTGTCGCAAGGCAAGTTTTTTATTGTCTGAACTTTCTCTGAACTTGCCCTTGTATACTAAAGAAAAAACAAAAGGAGTTCAGTATGGAACATGTAGTGAAAATAGAAGGAGTCTGCAAAAAGCATGGCTGCAAGCAGATTTTAAAAGATATTTCTTTTACAGCTAGAAGTGGGCGGATTACAGCTTTTTTGGGCCCAAATGGCGCAGGGAAAAGTTCGACCTTGAGGATTCTCTTGGGGTTAGATCGAGCGACGTCTGGGACTGCGACTTTTGATGGGCAAACCTATCAGTCAATGACTTATCCGCTCAGAACGGTAGGTGCAGCCTTTGACGGCATTGGCGGTCTGCCAAATCGAAAGGTCTATGACCACCTGAGGATTATTGCGGCGAGTAATGCTATTCCCAAGTCTCGAATCAATGAGGTTTTGGAGATGACTGGAATCGCTCATAAGAGGAAGGACCTCTTGTCAAGCCTGTCTCTGGGGGAAGGTCAACGCTTGGGTTTGGCAGCAGCTTTGCTGGGTGATCCTCAGTTTCTTATATTAGATGAGCCGACCAATGGACTGGATCCAAGCGGGATTAAGTGGTTTAGAAAGTTCATCCGTCAGCAGGCTGATTTAGGGAAAACGGTACTTCTATCTTCTCATATCCTATCAGAGGTGCAAATGGTGACAGATGATGTAGTCTTGATTCATCATGGGCGAATTATTGAGCAGGGACAATTGGAAGAGGTGCTGCAAGATTCAGACAGTCTAGAAGATCTCTTCTTTGATTTGACAGAGGAGGTTTAAGATGAAAGAAACGATGTCCTTATTGCATTCAGAATGGTTGAAAATTTGCTCAACCAAGGCTTTCAAAGTGAGTATGGCCTTCATGCTGCTATTGGTGCCTGTCGTATCCTGGCTGGAGGGTCGACAGTATTTATCTGTCGGCTTGGATGCCACACCTGAAACGGTTCCTGGGCTGGCAGAAGCCATTGATCCGCTGGAATATCTAGGTCTCAACGGGGCCTCTATGGCAGTCATGGTTTTGGTCATCCTAGCTGGAATTTTGGGAGCTATGGAATTTCAGTCTCATAGCTTGAGAACCAGTCTCTTGTCCTGTAATAACCGCCTGAAGTTGCTTGTGGGGAAACTCATGACCTTTGCTTGCTTTTCTCTTGCCAGTAGCTTTTTATCAATCTACTTTAGTTATATGGTCATGCACCTGGCTTTAGGAAAGGAAGGGCTTGATCCGATTCTGCTCAATCAGGCTGCTTGGAGTCTGATTTTGTGGAAAACCTTATCTCTAACCTTATTAGGAATCCTTTCATTTTTGTTAGGTTTATTGGCTCGGACCATGCTAGTTCCTCTGCTTTTTCTCGTACCACAAATCTATAATTTAGGAAACTACCTGGCAGCTCACACGAGTTGGGGGGCTTATTTGCCACAGCCAGCAGGAGAGTTGTTTACTGCAACGCCGACTTCTCAATATGCCAACAATCCCTTGCAAGGGCTCTTGATACTAGGCGCATGGTTACTAGTCATTGGTGGCATGACCTCTCTGCGCTTTTTGAAGACGGATTTAGGAGGGCGATACTGATGATAAAAGCTCTACTTAGAAGCGAATGGATTAAGTTCCGTTCTTACTATCTCGCTCTTGGTGCAGCCTTGGTGGCTCTGGTAATCGTTCCATTTTTTCTGATGAATCTTGACTACAGTCAAACAGCAGTTGGCCAGACAAAGGCTCTGAGTGAGGCTTTGCATGCCCTCTATCTGGCGCAGCCTGTCATCGTCATCTTTACTTCCCTCTATTTTGCTCAGGAGTTTGTCAAGTCTGGGATGCGAACGAATTTTCTAACCGTATCAAATAGAAAGGCTTGGTTGGCTGGGAAATTCCTTTTTCTGGTCTTGCTGCTCTTGGTTCTCTACAGTATCATGGTAGGCAGCTGTTTCCTTGTTATGCTGGCTCGTTTTGACCTAGACTTTAGCTGGTCCTTACTGGGGAAATTCCTCTATTACAGCTCTTTTGGTCTTCTCAGCAATCTTTTTCTGGCTTTTTTAGCAGCTGGACTCGCTTTGCTATTTCAATCTTGGGTTGTGCCGGTGTCGGTGCTCTTTCCTCTCTTGATTGGTCTCAGCCGTTTATTGGCAACGTTCATCAAGGAAGCAAAATACTTGCCCGACCTGGCTACGCTAAATCTTTTTGAGTATGAAGGGCTTCAGCATTCAATAGATCTATCAGGGCTGGGAACACAGCTGTTATGGTTAGCTTTGGTTTGGAGCTCTGCTATATTCTTAACCTTGAAACGAGATGTTCGCTAGAGGTATGCTATA
>CAURCE010000011.1:0-35541 GCA_963523365.1 uncultured Streptococcus sp. | reverse complement strand
TTAGTCGGGTGACGACGGACTTGGAGCAGCTCAGCAATGGCCTGCTTATGGTTTTCAATCAATTTTTTGTGGGTTTGCTGACCATCTTAGTGACTATCATTAGCATGGCCAGATTGGACTTTTTCCTCTTGCTTTTGGTTCTGCTTTTGACGCCCCTTTCTCTCTTCTTAGCTCGCTTTATTGCCAGAAAGAGTTTTAGCTTTTTCCAACGGCAGACGCAGGCGAGAGGAGCCCAGACCCAGCTGATTGAGGAAAGTCTGACCCAGGAAAGTCTAATCCAGGCATTTAATGCTCAGGAGCAGTTTGATACAGCTTTTACTCGCAGTAATCAAACTTATGCAGATTATTCTCAGGCGGCTATTTTCTATTCTTCGACGGTTAATCCTTCGACTCGTTTTATCAATGCCCTGATTTATGCTTTGATTGTAGGCTTTGGGGCTGTCCGAATCATTCAGGGAACAGGCTTTACGGTTGGGCAGCTGGTGACTTTTCTCAACTATGTCAACCAGTACACCAAGCCTTTCAATGATATATCGTCAGTCATGTCGGAATTGCAGAGCGCATTAGCTTGTGCGGAGAGGATTTACAGCGTTTTGGACCAAGAAGAAATAGCAGAGTCTGGTCAGGAAATCCTCCAGTCTGAAGATGTCAAAGGACAGATTAGCTTTGAGCATGTGGCTTTTGGCTATGAGCCTGGCAAAGAGCTGATTCAGGATTTGAATATAAGGATTCCAGCAGCTAGCAAGGTCGCAATTGTCGGGCCAACTGGTGCTGGCAAGTCTACCTTGATCAATCTCCTCATGCGATTTTACAATGTTGATAGTGGTCTTATTTCGCTAGACGGTACTCCCATCTCGCATTACACCAGAGCCTCTTATCGTCAGCAGTTTGGCATGGTACTGCAAGAGACTTGGCTAAAGACGGCGACTATACACGACAACATAGCTTTTGGCCGGCCAGATGCTAGCCGAGAAGAAGTCATTGCAGCTGCCAAGGCGGCCAACGCTCATTTCTTTATCCAGCAGCTGCCTCAGGGGTACGACACCTATCTAGCGGATGCTGGGGACTCCCTATCTCAAGGTCAGCGGCAGCTCTTGACCATTGCGCGTGTCTTCCTTTCCGTTCCTAAAATCCTAATCTTGGATGAGGCGACTTCCTCCATCGATACTCGGACAGAAGTCTTGATTCAGGAGGCTTTCAGCAAGCTCATGGTTGGACGGACTAGCTTTATCATCGCCCACCGCCTGTCTACTATTCAAAATGCTGACATCATCCTCGTTATGGTAGATGGTGATATCGTCGAACATGGGAATCATCAGGAGCTCATGGCAGCCAGAGGTGTTTATTACCAAATGCAGACGGCGCAGGAGTAGAAGGGGAGCTTTATTAAAGTTCACAGATTGATGCTAAACAAAACTAAAAGAGTTGGATTTCCAACTCTTTTTGCTTATAGTTCAACTTCCTCCAATCCTGTCTCCGTCAGTCGATAAATTTTCTGGCAGACTTCTTTAAGAAAGATCCGATCGTGGGAGACAGCGATGATGGCGCCAGGATAGGTCGCCAAAAGCTGGCGAACCTGGGGCTGAGAGGTGGGAGAGAAGTTGCGGGTTGGCTCGTCCAGCAGGAGGACATTGGGGCGGTCTAGGACTAGTTTGAGCAGGAGGAGCTTGGCTTTTTGACCGCCGGAAAGCTGCCCAATCGGGTGGCGGGCCTCGTCGCGCGTGAACTGGAGACTGGCTAGATGAGTCAGGATTTTCTCCTCCTGGGACTTGTCGCCAGAGGGAGCCAGAAAATCCAAAGGGCTGCTCTCATCAGCCAGCAAGTCACCATAATGCTGGGGCATGTAGCCTACTCGCATGTCTGTCTGCTCACGCAGGATCTTCCATATTTCCTTAAGCAGAGTAGATTTGCCTGCACCATTAGCACCAATCAGTCCGATTTTTTCCTGGCCGCAGACTTCCAGAGTCAGGTTCTTCGCCAGTTGTCGTTCGTTTGTTTTCAGTTTCATTCCTTCTAATTTCAGGATTCTTTTGGTCAATGGCAGAGCTTCTATGTCTGAGAAGTGAAGGCTGATGACATCTTCCTGTGTCGGGATTTCGGTCATTTCAGCGCCAGCCTTTTCAAATCGTTTGCCCTGTGAGAGGACGTTTTTCATCTTCTTGGCTACCAGTCGACCTGCAGTAGCGTCATGGGTGTTTCGTAAAGTATGCTCCACACTCTGCTTAACCCGTCGGTGTTTTTCCATGGTCTTGGCGTGTTCTTCCCGCTCTTTTCGTGCTAGTTGTCCCTGTTTTGCAAAAGCCTCCTGACGCTGATGGCGGTAATTTTCATAGCCCAGACTCTTGACGCTGGTTCTGGCCTCCTGTTTCTTTTTGATTCGCTCCAGATGAACAATTTTGGTCGCAGCTTGAGCGAGAAAGTGCTCGTCGTGAGAGACGAAAAGGACCGTTCTCTGGCTGTGGCTGATAAAGTTTTCCAGCCAAGTCAGAGTTTCAAGATCAAGGTCATTGGAGGGCTCGTCAAGAAAGAGAATATCCCAATCACTGGCTAGTTTCTTGATGAGTTGGACCTTGAGTTTTTCTCCTCCAGATAGGCTAGAGAGCCGCTGCTGACTGGCAAAACGCTGGCTGTCAAAGTTGAGCTCTCCAGCATAGCGGTAGAGCTTGGCATAGTCCAGCTCGGTCTCAAAATCAGCAAAGAAATAGTCATTGAGCGTCAGTTGGGCATCCTCTGAAGGCAGTTGCTGGGGCAGATAAACAGCAGCAGTATAGGACTTATCAATCTGTCCGCTGTAGCTGACATAGGAGCTGACCAGTCGCTCGTCTAGCAGGAGCTTGAGCAGGGTGGACTTGCCATTGCCCTCCTCTCCGATAATAGCGACCTTGTCTCCTTGGTTGATGGTCAGTGATAAATCTTTGACTAATTCCTTCAAGTCTTTTAAGTGGGTGATGGTTAGATTTCTTATTTGCAGCATAGATGTCTCCTTTATTTTTTAAAACAAAATACAGCCCTGCTTTATTTAGCAGAGCTGTTGAGATTGCACAAAGAAGACACAGGAGTGTCCAAATAGGGGCATTCGTTTGTAGGCTTCCAGATGGAACTGCCATAGGAGCGACAGGATTGATCTAAAGATAAGCAAATAGAAGCTTGAAAGCACAAAAAAACGAAAGTCCCGCGGATATGCAGAAACATGACAAAATCTACTAAATAAAGTTTCCTTTAAAAAATAGACTTAATTTTTCATGTCTCCGTGTACCTCCGAAATCATTCTACCTTTAGTCTAGCAAAAAGGGCAGCATAAGTCAATAAAAATCCTGAAAGATTACTTTCAGGATTCGTCATATTTATACGTTGAGCACCTTATCCAAGAAGTCCTTGAGACGTGGATGCTGAGGGTTATCGAAGATTTGGTCTGGTTTGCCGTCTTCTAAGAATTCACCGTCAGCGGTAAAGATGACGCGATTAGCAACCTGACGTGCAAAGCCCATTTCGTGAGTCACAATCAGCATGGTCATGCCTTGCTGAGCCAAATCCTTCATAACGTTGAGAACGTCACCAACCATTTCAGGGTCGAGAGCAGAAGTCGGCTCGTCAAAGAGCATGATGTCTGGGTTCATAGCCAATCCTCGAGCGATGGCCACCCGCTGTTTTTGACCTCCTGACAGGCTATCTGGTTTGGCATCAGCCTTGTCTGCCAGCCCAACCTTTTCCAAGAGCTCCATACCAAGCTTGTCTGCATCAGCTTGGCTCATTCGCTTATGTTCAACAGGAGCGAAGGTGATATTTTGCAGGACAGTCATGTGCGGGAAGAGGTTGAAGTGCTGGAAGACCATTCCGATATCTTCACGAACATGGTCTACATTTGTAGCCTTGTCTGTCAAATCATAACCATTGACAGTAATGGTCCCACTAGTTACTTCTTCAAGTAGGTTCAGGCTGCGTAGGAAAGTTGATTTACCTGATCCAGAAGGACCGATGATACAAACAACATCTCCCTCATAAAACTTAGCACTAATCCCTTTTAGGACTTCATTCTCACCATAGTATTTATGTAAATCATTAACATCAATTTTTAATTTAGCCATTAGTGAATCCTCTTTTCTAAGCGTTTAGCCAATCTTGTTAAGAGTGTGATGATGACCAAGTAAAGCACTGCTAGGATAGCATACATCTTGAAGCTCTGATAGTTACGGGCAATGATGATTTTACCTGTTTGGAAGAGCTCAACAAGTCCGATAGCTGATACGATAGTTGTATCCTTGAGAGCGATGACGAACTGGTTGACAAAGTTTGGTAGCATGATCTTGGTTGCTTGAGGCAGGATAATCTTGCGCATGGTCTTTCCATACGAGATCCCCAGACTTCGGCTAGCTTCCATCTGTCCGACCGGAACGGCTTGAATCCCTCCGCGAACAATTTCAGCGATATAAGCACCAGCATTGAGTGACAGAGCAATTGTTCCTGCAACGAAGTCGTTGATTGGACTTTGCTGACCAGTCATAGATTCAAGGAGATTTGGAATTCCCCAGAAAATGAAGGCAGCCAGAATCATAAGTGGAATACCACGAATAACGTCAACAAAAATTTCTGAAATGATGCGAAGCGCTTTGATAGGGCTGACGCTGAACATTCCAAAGATAATCCCGATCACCATGGCAATCGCAAAGGAGATCAGTGCTAAAGCAATGGTAATTCCGAGACCGCTTAAAAGTTGTTTGTAGTTGTTTTGGAGAAGTCCCCAGATAGTTGTTTCATCAACGGTTGTGGAATTATCCTTCTCAGCTGAGAGATATTTATCAAGAATTTCTTGATATTTACCATTCGCTTTTAGATTAGCCAAACCATTATTGAACATCTCGATGAGTTCAGGGTTGGTGCCTGCTTTTACTGCAAAAGCAACTTCACCACTAGGGGTTCCCTCGATTGGTGTTTTCATTTTTTTGCCTTGATTGATGGCATATTTGACAACTGGCTCATCGTCCATAATAGCAGCGACAGAGCCAGAGTTCAGACTATCATACATAGAAGAACCGTCTGAAAATGTTTTGATTTTGTAGCCGTATTTGCTTTGATTTTCGACGAGGAATGTTTGAGAGGCTGTACCGTTTTTGACTCCGACGGTCTTTCCTTTCAAGTCTTCATAGGAGCTAATAGTGCTTGATTCTGTCACAGCAAGGATAGAGTTAGCAGTGTAGTATGGTTCAGAGAAATTAAAGGTTTCTTTGCGGGCCTCTGTCACAGACATTCCAGCAATCATCCCGTCAGCCTGTCCAGATTGAACGGCATTGATGGCAGCGTCAAAACCAGGGTTAGAGATTTCCAGTGTAAAACCTTGGTCTTCGGCAATGGCTTTGATCAAGTCCATGTCAATACCAGTATATTGGTTGCTATCATTTTGGAAAACGAAAGGAGCAAAAGATGAGTCGCTGGCAATCGTATATTTAGCTTTGACTGGAGTGGCTTTTTGTCCAGACTTGGTTGTCGTCTCTGGTACGGCTGAGTTGGTTGAAGTGCCAGAAGCGGCAGTCCACTTGGTGATGATGTCCTTCAAGGTACCATCTTTTTTCATCTGAGCCAATGCTTCGTTAAACTCCGTCACTAGATATTCGTATTTGCTGCCTTTTTTGACACCAAATGCGAAGCTACCAACAGCCTCACCCTTCATTGAGATTTTCAAATCTTGCCCTTGGCTGATTGCATATTCGATAACGGGTTGGTCATCCATAGCTGCATCAACGGCTCCAGCTGTTAGGCTGTTATACATAAGGTCGCCTGTATCAAACGTTTTGATAATAAAGCCGTATTTGTCCTTGATCTTTTCAAGGAAACGTTGTGCGGCTGTACCGTTTTTAACTCCGACAGTCTTTCCTTTAAGTTGATCGTAAGATTTTACTGTATTAGCCTTGGTCGTTGCGATGACAACTTTTGTGTCATAATATGTATCAGACATGGTAAAGACTTTTTCGCGTTCAGCAGTCTTGGTCATACCTGCCATAATGGCATCGGCCTGTCCTGCTTGAACGGCATTGACAGCAGCGTCAAAGCCAGGGAAGGACATTTCATATGCCCAGCCTTTGATTTCAGCAACTTTATTGATAATATCTACATCAATCCCTTTATAGGTTTGATCGGAATCTTTAAATTCAAATGGGGCATAAGCCGTGTCAGATACGATTTTGATGGTATCTGCGTGAGTGGTTGTCCCTAGTGCAAAGATAGGGAATAACGCTAGCAGAAAAGCTATGATTTTTTTCTTCATATTTTCTCTCCTTTGTTAGAATATTGTCTGATTATATCAGAAAAATTTAAGAAAGGCAAATATTTTCTGTTTCTTATGTCACATCTTCTGACATGAAAGTGTAGATTGACTTTCATTTTATCAGTATGAAATATGTTATAATAAAATGATGAAAGGAGATTTCTATGTTTAAATCACGCATGTTAGATAATGTGAAGCTGTCGCGCTACATTCCTCCTATTTGGTTAGCAGTTCTGATCTCCATTGGCTTTATCCACGTAGGAGAAATCTTTGCAGGGATCATCATTGGAACTGTGCTTGCCATGGTAAATCCGATAGATGACAGGGCTACACTTATGGAAGTGTTCGGGCATTATTATATCTTTTTTCAGCTGGGTAGTTTTTTCTTTATGGCCTTACTTGTTTTTCTGTGGGTCAAGTTTCGAGAAAAGAGAGCTTTCTCCAGCCTGGGTTTCTTTAAGGAAGGATGGCTGAAAGAACTGGGCAGAGGCTTCCTTATTGGAGCCGTTCAGTTTTCACTGGTTGTTGTCTTGCTCTTGGTAACGGGGACAGGCAGTCTGAAATTAGGTCAGCTTAACTTGCAGTCTTTGATTTTTGTCCTAGCTATTATTCCTTTCTGGATTCTCCAAGGTGGGACAGAAGAGCTAGTGACGCGTGGTTGGCTTTTTCCAGCAGTTAGTGCTAAGTCAAATATCTTCATTGGTATCTTGATTTCTAGTGCTCTATTCGGGGCACTGCACCTCTTTAACCCTGGTGTGACCGTTCTTTCTATTGTCAATATCATACTAGACGGTATCTTTGCTTGTTTCCTTATGCTCAAGTATGACAATATGTGGGTACTGGCTGGTATGCACGGCGCTTGGAATTTTGTGCAAGGAAATATCTATGGTATTCAGGTCAGTGGCCAAGGAGCATCTACCTCAATCTTGAACTATAGCTCACAATCTTCTGTGGATTTGCTGTCCGGTGGAGCTTTCGGTGCTGAAGGATCTATCTTTGCCACTATCGTCCTGATTGGCTGTATTGTCTATCTTTACTGGTCGCTCAAGAAGGAAAATCGCTTACCTCAGGCATTGATGTTTAAGAAATAAAGACATCGCTTAGCTTAGCTGGGCGATTTTTGATGCTAATGAATGATCAGAATGCAAGACTAGCCGTTCTTAGAGATGTAGCTACTAAACCAGAGCCAAAGACAGAGAAAATGAAGCAAATATGGTAAAATGATAGAAGCACAAGTTGAGGAATAAAAGATGATTAACAGAATTACAGATAATAAATTTGAATTGGTTTCCAAGTATGAACCTTCAGGAGATCAGCCCCAAGCCATTGAGCAGTTGGTGGAAAATATCGAAGGGGGCGAGAAGGCCCAGATTCTCATGGGGGCGACTGGTACTGGTAAGACCTATACCATGAGTCAGGTTATCGCTCAGGTCAACAAGCCGACACTGGTTATCGCCCATAATAAAACGCTGGCCGGCCAGCTTTATGGTGAGTTCAAGGAGTTCTTCCCCAATAACGCGGTGGAATACTTCGTTTCCTACTATGATTACTACCAGCCTGAGGCCTATGTGCCTTCCAGCGATACTTATATTGAAAAGGATAGCTCGGTCAATGACGAGATTGACAAGCTCCGTCACTCAGCGACATCGGCCCTCTTGGAGCGCAATGACGTGATTGTCGTGGCTTCGGTCTCTTGTATCTATGGTCTGGGTTCGCCTAAGGAATACTCTGATAGCGTGGTTAGCCTACGTCCTGGACTAGAGATTTCTCGTGACAAACTGCTTAATGATCTGGTAGATATCCAGTTTGAACGCAATGACATTGACTTTCAGCGGGGGAAATTCCGGGTTCGCGGTGATGTAGTGGAGATTTTCCCAGCTTCTCGGGATGAACATGCTTTCCGGGTGGAGTTTTTCGGAGACGAGATTGACCGGATTCGTGAGGTCGAAGTCTTGACTGGTCGAGTCTTGGGTGAGGTGGACCATTTGGCCATCTTCCCAGCCACTCACTTCGTGACCAATGAAGACCACATGGAAGTGGCGATTGCCAAGATTCAGGCTGAGCTGGAGGAGCAGCTGGCTATTTTTGAGAAGGAAGGCAAGCTTCTGGAAGCCCAGCGCTTGAAGCAGCGCACGGAGTACGATATCGAAATGTTGCGCGAAATGGGCTATACAAATGGCGTTGAGAACTATTCCCGTCATATGGATGGTCGGAGCGAAGGAGAGCCGCCTTATACCCTTCTGGACTTTTTCCCTGATGATTTCTTGATTATGATTGACGAGAGTCACATGACCATGGGACAGATTCGGGGTATGTACAATGGCGACCGCTCGCGTAAGGAGATGCTGGTTAATTATGGTTTCCGCTTGCCGTCTGCTTTGGACAACCGTCCGCTGCGCCGAGAAGAATTTGAAAGCCATGTTCACCAGATTGTCTATGTATCGGCTACGCCGGGTGACTATGAGAAAGAGCAGACGGATACGGTTATTGAGCAGATTATTCGTCCGACAGGACTTTTGGATCCAGAGGTGGAAGTTCGTCCAACCATGGGGCAGATTGATGACCTTTTGGGTGAAATCAATGCCCGTGTTGAAAAGAATGAGCGGACCTTTATCACAACCCTGACCAAGAAGATGGCGGAAGACTTAACCGACTACTTCAAGGAAATGGGTGTCAAGGTCAAATACATGCACTCAGATATCAAGACCTTGGAACGGACCGAGATTATCCGAGATTTGCGCTTGGGTGTCTTTGACGTTTTGGTCGGGATTAATCTATTACGCGAGGGAATTGACGTACCTGAGGTTAGTCTGGTAGCAATTCTTGATGCGGACAAGGAAGGCTTCCTACGCAACGAGCGTGGCCTGATCCAGACTATTGGACGGGCAGCCCGAAACAGTAAGGGGCATGTGATTATGTATGCCGACACTATGACCCAGTCCATGCAGCGAGCTATCGATGAAACTGCCCGCCGTCGGGCAATCCAGATGGCTTATAATGAAAAACACGGCATTGTACCGCAGACTATCAAGAAAGAAATCCGCGACCTAATCAGTGTGACCAAGGCTGCCTTGCCAGATAAGGAAAAAACTGTCGAAATTGAAAGCCTCAACAAGCAAGAGCGCAAGGACATGATCAAGAAACTAGAAGGTCAAATGCAAGAAGCTGCCGGACTCCTCGACTTCGAACTAGCCGCACAGATTCGCGATATGATTCTGGAAATAAAGGCGATGGATTAGAGAGGAGAGAACGTATGAAAATTTTGGTTATTAATGGGCATCCTGATAAAGAGAGCTATTGCCAAGCAATTTTTCAGACAATTGTTGAGAATATTGATTTAAGTAGACATGAGATTGAGGTCATCAATCTCAACGAAGAGAATTTTGATCCTGTTTTACGTTACGGTTATCGGAAAAGGATGAAGGAGGATTTGTTTATTCTACGCTCTCAGAAATTAATCCAGTGGGCGGATCATTTCATCTTTGTTTATCCTATTTGGTGGAGTAGTATGCCTAGCCTGTTAAAGGGGTGGATTGATCGTGTATTTACCCCCGGAATTGCCTATTCAGCTAATCATCAGGGAAATTTCTTTTGGAATTACATTACTGGTAAGCAGTTTAAAAAACTTTTAAAAGGGAAAACAGCAGATATTTATGTAACTTCTGATGCCCCCACTAACTGGTATAAAATGTTCTCAGGATTGATTAGTATCCCTGATAGTTATGGTATTGCAGTATTGAAAAATGCAGTCTTGAATCATTGTGGAGTTAAAACTAGGAGAATAAGTGTTTTTGGTCAAGTCGCCCAAAACACAACAACTGCTATAGATCGTCAAAAATATTTGAAAAAAATTTCAAATCAGATTAATAAAATGTAAAATCGCTTATCTTGATTTCTCCTGTAATGATCTGACAAATGTTTCATGCTCCCTCAGAATTTTATTATGGGTGTTAGAAGATAACAAACGTGCCATCGCTTTCTATGAAAAAATCGGTTTTGTTTTTGACGGTGAGGAAAAGGTCGTTGACTTAGGAAAAGCCGTGAAAGAAAAACGGATGATTTACATGAGAAACTCGAACAGTTAGTCTGAAAACAATAGATATATTTTTAAGGAGCACACATGCGTTATGCACTTTTACTCCGCGGCATTAATGTCGGCGGGAAAAACAGGGTCGTTATGGCTGATTTGAAGAAGGATTTGGCTAGGTTGGGTTTTGAAAATCCAGTTTCCTACATCAATAGCGGCAATCTTTTCTTTGATAGCGAGGAGCGGGAGGAGAGGATTCGGGAGATTTTGACGGATTATTTTAGTCGGTCTTATGATTTTTCTTTGCCTTTTGTCCTTGTCAGTTCTGCCATGCTTGAAAAAGAAATAGCCAATCTGCCTACTTGGTGGCAGGATGAAACAGCCTTTCGGCGAGATGTTCTTTTTTATCTGCCGGATACAGACAGGGAGAGTGTCCAAGAGCTGGCAGGTAGTTGGGCAAATGACAAGGAGCAGCTACATTTTGGGCAGACGGCTTTCTTTTATAGCAATGCTGACCAAGCGGACTATCTCAAGTCCAACTATCATAAGAAACTGCTCAAGTCCAGTTTCTATAAGCAACTGACTATCCGAAACGGCAAGACTTTCCAGAAGATTGTGGAGTTGGTTGGAAATGAGTGAGTTAAATGTGGAAAATACAAGGGAAGAAAAAGAGAAGCGCTGGAAGTTTTCTAGAGTTATTTGGCTAGTGCTCTATCTCTTGTTATTTATCTTTGTCTTGCTACATTTTAGCTTGAGTCCCTTTGGTTTGGCCTTTACTCCGCTCCTGTGGAACAATTGGCTTTTTCTTCTATCAGTGGTCGTATTTTGTCATTTGTGGTTTCTCTTTTTGAAAAAGAGAGAGTTTCGCTGGTTCCA
Source organism: uncultured Streptococcus sp. (assembly GCA_963523365.1). Classification (GTDB taxonomy): domain Bacteria; phylum Bacillota; class Bacilli; order Lactobacillales; family Streptococcaceae; genus Streptococcus. The sequence continues at coordinate 24,379 of CAURCE010000011.1, read as the reverse complement.
TCTCATCTGGGGGATCCTGAGTATTCCTCTTGCACTTTTTATATGGTTTACAATTTTCTTTCATTTCTCTATAGTCAAATCAGAAAATTCTGTCCCGATCAATATGGATTACGGGATAGAGGGGAGAGAAGTTATTTTACGAAAAGGCTATTTATTAGGTGAATATGATGAATACCATGATTTAGTCAATCCTTATATCATGAAAACCAAGGTCAATCGTGTTCGCTATATTGATTGATGTAAGTCTTGTCAATGGAATCTAGCTCCAAAGCCCGTTCAAACAAGCTAGTAGAGGGAGGTATATGGATGTGAATAGAAATAGGAATAAGTGGATGTGGCTAGATAAAGTGAATACATGGCTCAAGCGCCATGGTTTTCTAGCTTGGGTATTGGATTTCTCCGTCCTTATGCTTTTTGCAATGATTACGGCCATCCTAGTTTTTCAAATCTCCTTTCTTCCTACATATTTAAAGAGTAATTATGTTTTTCCTTTGTTTATAAATATTCTTGTTTTACTGTACTATGCCTATGGTTCTATCCTACGTGAAAATAGTGGAAAGAGGGTCACTTCTTTGAAAGACTTAGTCAATCCTCTCCTTTATATAAATCCTCTAGCTCTTTTGTTTCATTACTTTGGAGTGAAGAGCCGCCGTCATAGAACTATTTTATTACCATTGCCTACTTTGGATCATCGCTATGTCTGGTTTCCAATTGCTACTTATATCATTTTCTTTCTGATAGCAGCGATCATCGTGATTGCAAGCAAAGGGAGTAAGAAAAAATAGAAAAGCCGCTTTATGTACTAAAGTGGCTTTTGTGCTTGTTCTGATAAATCTAAGGGCATAGAGGCAGCCATGACACGGCCGATAACCTTGGGTTCTTCTTGATGCGGGATAAATTTATCGCTGTATTTTTTATTGAGAGAGATGAGGCGGATGCCAGTTGGATCGTTGAAAACTCTTTTCAAAATGGTTTGCCCGTCGTAATCGATGGCATAGATAGCGCCGGCAAATTCAAAGTGTGTATTCTTGATGAGTGCCACAGAACCTTGCGGATACTTGGGTTCCAGCGAATCTGTCCGAATCCAGAGGGCAATATCATAGTCAAGCTCTTTGTCTAACCAGACGATGTCAGCTTGTTCGGGCTTGTTCAAGAAAGTCTGGAAGCTTTCATAGACCTTGTAAGGAAAATAATCATCTTTTAATCTTTCCTCAGTCGTTTGATTTTCCAGCTCTTTTTTAGCAAAGTCTGTTACAGCTTGTCTGTGGGTCTGGTCTAGGGCTTGGAAAATATCTGCGAACTCTAGCGAAAATGACGTAGGGCTATGAACAGATAGATAGCGAGGATCCAGCTCTTGAACATCCATATCAAAGAAGTCTGCAATTTTTTGCATATTTTCTAGGACAGGTAGGGAATTTCCTTTGATATAGCCAGTAAGAGTGCTGGCTGGGATTCCTGTTCCTCGGGAAAGTTCAATTTGTTTGATTTGCTTTTGCTTCAATAAAGTTTTGATTTTTTTAGAAATGAGCCGCATTGCCTCCTTATCCTGGGGGCTAGCGACACCGCGTCCTCTGGCCATGATATTCACTCCTTTTCTTTCTTCTATTTTAACGAATTAAATCGAAAAAGTAAAGAGCTGAATACGGATATTCAGCTCAAAAGGAGAGGATTAAATTTCGTAGCCCATCAAGAGGCCGCCTTCTTCTGCGTAAAAGCTGCAAAGCCCAGAAGTTGGTAGGAATGAAATATCGGCAGCTGGGAATTTTTCCTTGATAACTTCCGAAAATTGCTGGCAAAATTTCTCGTTATTGCGATGAGCAATGATAATGCGGCCGCCTTTATATCCAGCTTTCAGAACTTCATCGACAGCAGCAGTCAGGGCCTTTTTAGCCCCTCTAGCTTTTTGGAGAAGCTCCAGAGTACCAGTATCGCTGGCTTCGCCGACCATGCGAATATTGAGGAGGCCGACAACTGCACCAATCAGCTTGCTGAGCCGACCATTTTTGACCAGATTATCTACCTTAGCAAGTACAAAGAGAAGTTTCGTATTTGCTTGGTAGTGGGTAATGGCTTCCACGACTTGCTCGAAAGAAAGTCCTTCTTTGATAAGGTCGTTCAATTTTTTGACAATCAAATCAACTTCGCCACCAGCCGAAAGACTGTCAATAACATGGATATTTGCTGTTGGGTGTTCTTCTAAGAAGAGCTTTTTGGCTAGCTGGGCGCTATTGTGGCTACCAGAAAGAGAGCCCGTAATTGTCACGACAAAGATATTTTCAGCCCCTTCAAAGCTTCTAAGGTAGTCATCAGGGCTTGGGCAAGCTGATTTCGAAGCACTTGAAGTAGCGTACATTTTTTCCATCATGCCATCAATATCAAGTTGCGCATTATCCACAAAAATTTCATGATCAATCTGAATGGTCAGCGGCACACTCTCAAACCTTGTCTGGTTGGCCAGATCTGTAATCTCACGGTAGTCACAGCCAGAATCGGCAACAATTTTCCAAGTCATTTAGTTTCTCCTGCTCTATCAGTTCTCTACATTGACAAAAAACATGTCTTTTCTTACAATTATAACATGAAGATGCTTTGATATAAAGCCTTAATTCTCAGCTGATACAGGAAGAAAGAAATTGTTATGGCGGAAAAGAAAATATCAGAAAAATCCCTCGCAAATTTAAAAACTTATAATCAAGAATCTAATCGAATTACAAAGGAGTCCTTGGAAATTTCTCTAATGCAACTGCTAGAAAAGAAAGATTTGAAAAAGATTACCATTTCTGAGTTAGTCGAACGGGCTGGAGTTTCGCGCGCAGCTTTTTATCGTAACTATAGCTCCAAAGAAGAAATTCTAGAGGGGATTTTCAAAAATACGGTTCAGGGAATTGTCGACAAGCTGGAGCAGTTTAATTTCAAGACAGAAATGTACCAGATTTGGCTTTTTCTTTTTAAGGAAGCCAAGAAGGAAGCGCGTGTCATTAGTCTGGCTATTGACTATAATTTTGAAAAGTTGCTGACGCAGGCGGTCTTTGATTTCCTTGAAAAGCGTAGCAAAGGTGGGAAGAAGACAGCCAATTCCTATATGAATTCATTCTGGAGTTCTGCGGTTGTCTCCGTACTTTCAAAATGGATCAAAGAAGGCATGAAGGTGCCAGCTGAAAAGATTGCTGCGTTGGGCATGCCCCTTTTCCCACAGAAAAAGAAAAAATAAGAGTTCGTATAACTGTTTGGCACCAATACATCAGACTGAAATAATAGATCGTAAAAACTTACCTAACAAGTAAGTTTTTACTTAGTGCTTCTGAGACCATTTAAGACTTCTCAGCTACCATTTAGGATTTGAGACTCATTTGCGATGCTACCTGTGCTATGCTAGTGCAAAGGAGGTAGACAAATGGCTACTATCATAATCAAAGATGGCAGTACTCTTCGAAAGCTGGATCTTTCGACAATTTACTATATCCAGTCCCATCCTCAAAAGCCACGCGTCGTTCTCATCGTGACTGGAAAAGGCAATTACAGCCTTAGGGCTTCTCTGACTGAGCTGGCTAAGCTCTATCCTGATGAGCTGCTTCACTGTAATCGTCAAACACTGGTCAATTTAGCCAAAGTTCAAGGATTTGACAGGGAGCGTAAAAGCTTGTTCTTTGAGCAGTCTGACTTAGGAGATATTGTCTGCTCAAGGCGTCATTTATCCAGTCTCATCAAGCGCTGGTGTCAGGAAGGAAGAAAATAAGATGAAAATTTTTGTATTAGAAGACGATCTTAAGCAACAAGCCTATATGGAGTCAACCATTCAGGGAATTTTGGAAAAGAACGGCTGGGAATGCCATTTTTTAGAAATCTATGGCAAGCCGGACATGCTGATTGATGCAGTAAGGGAACGGGGGAGCCATCAGATTTTCTTTTTGGATATTGAGATTAAGCAAGAGACGCAGAAGGGACTCGAGGTGGCAGGAAAGATTCGCAAGTTGGACCCCTATGCTCTGATTGTCTTTGTGACGACTCACTCAGAATTTATGCCCTTGACTTTTCGCTATCAGGTATCAGCTTTTGACTTTATTGACAAAGGTTTGCCTGAGGAAGATTTTATTAAGCAGATTGAGCAGGACCTAGCCTATCTTTATGAGAGAAAGGACAGTTTTCAAGCTGAAGAAACTTTTCTCTTTGAAAATTCCAAATCAGATTTTCAGGTGCCTTTTAATGAAATCTATTATTTTGAGACATCAGAAGTGCCTCATAGACTAGTTCTCTATACCAAGAAAGAGCGCATCGAATTTTACGGACAGCTTTCTGAGATTACAAAGCAGGACAAGCGTCTCTATCGCTGCCATCGCTCTTATGTGGTCAATCCAGCGAATATATCTCAGCTGGATAAGATAGAAAACATAGCCTATTTCCCGAATGGCGCTAGTTGCTATGTATCACGCCTCAAGATGAAAGGATTACGGACAGCTTTAAGGCAGTAGGGAAGTACTATGATAGAAGTAGGAGAGGAATTATGCCAAGAATAATACAAGTTGTTTTACTTGTTTTCGAAATGATAGCTCTGTCTTTCTTATTTTCACGTATCAGTGGAATTAAGTTGACATGGATTAAGTACGTCTTAATACCTTTTATTTATATATTTTTTAATATTCTATTTTTTGTCTTATTTAGTGAAACTTTTTTAACTTACTTAGATCTTCCAGTTTATTTTTTAATTTTTTCTTTATTATTAACTAGACAGAGTTCTATTCCTATAATGTTATCTATCTTTTATGGTCTTTTCCCAGTTGTTCTATGGAATCTTCTATATCGTATATTAACTTTTTTTGTTATTCCTATTTTCGGTTTGGAATATAACCAACTAATAAATGAAGAACAGCTTATTTTAAATATTACGGCTTTTGTAGCTAGTTTACTATCGTTATGGATCCCAAGTTTACTACATTATAAATTTAAGCGCTTAAGAGAATTTAGATTAAATGAGGCTGATAAACACCTAGTCATTTTCCTTAATATATCCATGATTTTTTATATTGTATTTGTACAATTTTTCTCTTATTTAGAAATAACTCATAATGTGGTTAATTTGCCATATAGGAAATTAATTGTGATAATTTATATTATTCTTTTTCTCAGTTCAGTAAATATCCTAGACCGTAATTTGCGAGAGCGAATTCAACAGCAGTTAAGTGAACAAAGAGAGTTACAATTGAGAAATATGTCCGATTACAGTCAGCATATCGAAGAACTTTATAATGAGTTGCGAAGTTTCCGGCATGATTACATCAATATTTTAAGGAGTCTAAAGTTAGGAATTGATACGCATGATTTACCAGCCATTGAGCAGATTTATAACCAAGTTCTAAAAGACTCAGGTCAAGCACTCAACCAATCTAAATATGATTTAGGTCGCCTGTCCAATATTCACAATGATGCTCTCAAGAGCGTCTTGTCAGCAAAATTTCTAGAAGCACAGAGCAAGGGAATAGAAATTGGCTTGGAAGTTCCTCAAGAAATCAAACCTCAAGGAATGGAATTGCTTGATTTTATCACGATTGTTTCCATACTGGCTGATAATGCTATGGAAGCAGCAGTGGAGACTAGTCATCCAGTGGTTTCTTTTGCCTTTTTGGAGCAGGAAGGTAGACAGATTTTTATTGTTGAGAATACTATAAAAGAGTTTTCTATCCATTCCGATACTATTTTTAAAAAGGGCTTTAGCACTAAAGGAGAAAATAGAGGGCTTGGTCTCTCCAATGTTCAAAATATTGTCAGCCACTATCCCAATGTTTCTCTGCGTACCACTAGTCATGATCACTCTTTTAGACAAGAGTTGGAGATAAAATGAATTTATTAGTTTGCGAATGATGAGATTTGCCACTTGATTTAACTTCAATGAGAGTAATAAGAACTGTTTATGAGTAAAAAAAGGCAATTTAAGGTTTTTAGTGCCACACCTGTTTAAAAGTGCTATAATTAATATAGGGTTTAAGAATACGAAGGCACTAATAGAAATGCCTTGTTTAGAGACAAATATAACTTAGATTCAAACTGTTATCTGGTTTTTTGTTATTTAATTGTTAGGAGTGACAAGAAATGAAGAAATTATATAGCAATACATATCTAATGCGATTTTTAACTGCCCAGCTTCCTAGTCTGGCTTTATTCGTTATGATTTTAAGTAACCAGATTTTTAAAGCATCGCTTCTAGTTCAGATTTGTTTTTATTTGATACTTGTGAGCAATCTTGTGTTGAATCTTTATTTTATGAACCAAGTGAAAAAAGAAAGCAGTTCCGACATCTTATCAAACCAAATTTTCTTTACTATTTTGACTTTGGCTCTGTTTATATTTAGTTCTTACAGACTGATAACGATTAGTGATGAATTTCAAAAATTAATTGCTCTGATATCCACTATTTTATTATTTATCTTACTTATTCTACTTATTTGGGGAATAAAATATGCCAAGGTAACTAGTAGAAAACATAAAACAAATTAGATTTGCTAAATTGAACAGTCTATCGCTATACTCTCTCTGTCTTACTTTTTCGTGATGTTTTCTAAGAATATTTCTTATAGCATTTTTTTCAAGAAGACGATACGGAATATCCTGCTGGTCAATTCTTTCTCATGCTCTTTGTAATTTTATAGTTTTGACTTTATTATTTCAGTAAAGCCAGCATTTGCTTCCAGCAAGTGCTGTGTTTTTTTCTTCAAATGACCATTTAGGATGAAATACAGACTGTTTATGATTTTCGGCTTGTTATTTGGAGAAAGTGCGCTATAATCTAAGCAGATTAAGATTGACTTTGCAAATGGTTGAAATCTGTTAAGACAAAAAAACTTTTAATCAAAAATTTATGTTATAATAACAGTATAATAATTGTTTGTAATTTTGGGAAAAAGGTGATTTGCTATATCTAATGGCATTTTTTGGAATGGAGGGCATCTATGAAATTAGAAATGATAGGCATTAGCAAGAGCTATGGCTCTAAGTCTGTGCTCAAAGATATTTCCTGTGAATTTACTGAGGGAGTTTACGGTTTACTTGGGGCAAATGGTACAGGTAAGACAACCTTGATGAATATCATTTGTGATCTCATAAAGCCGAGCCAAGGAAGGATAAAGTTTGATGACGCCTCGCATGCCGAAGACTATATCCAGTATCTCGGATTCTTGCCTCAAGATTTTTCTTATTACCATAACTTTACTGGGCTCGATTTCCTTTTATATATGGCTGCTCTTAAGGGAATGACGAAGAAACAAGCCAGAGTAGAGAGCGATAAGTTTTTGAAACTTACTGGTTTATATGATGTCAGGAAAAAGAAGATTGCTTCCTATTCGGGTGGTATGAAGCAAAGACTGGGCATTGCACAGGCACTTCTCAATAATCCCAAAATATTGATTTTAGATGAGCCAACCGTGGGGCTGGATCCCAAGGAAAGAGTGAAATTCAGAAATATTATCAGTGAGCTATCGGCTGATAAAATCATCCTCTTATCTACCCATATCGTATCGGACGTAGAAGCGATTTCCAAGGAAATCCTAATCCTAAAAGATGGAAATTTTGTGGAGATAGGTAGTGCTAAGGAACTTCTCTCGCTTATCGATGGGCAAGTTTGGGAATTTCGTGTTTCCGAGCGTGAGTGGCAGCGTTTTGCAAAGGATTATGTCATTGTGAATGAGCGGATAGAACCAGACGGTATCGTTTTGCGGGTTATTAGCGATGATAGTCCTTTCGAAGGGGCGCAACGGATAGTGCCAAGCCTGGAAGATTTGTATATTTATTACTTTAGAGAGGAGGCAAATGGATGATAGCATTAGTTCCTTTTGAATTGAAAAAATTATTAAAAAAGAAATCAGTTTTAGGTGCAGTCTTGGCTATTATGCTGGTTTTAGCTGGATTGTTTTATGCAAATTTTTTTAATGATGGTCAGATTAGCGGGTCTTCAGCTGATCGAATACATGGAAGACAAGCAGTTGTGATCAAACAAAAGATTGCTGAAGAGCATACGGGTTATTTATCGGATGATTTAATGGATAAAATCGTTAATGACTATGCAGCCAATATGCCCTATTTTAAACAGAATGATTTGTATGATATGTTTTCCTGGTATGCCATTGATCGCCTCGTCTCAAATTCTCAAGAAATTCTAACAGATACCTATAAATCTGATGATGTCTTACATTATGACGGGATTAGCCTCAAGTCGCAAGAAGAGCTGCAGTCTCATTTCCCTTTAAAAACTTTAAAGCTGGGAAATTTTGCTCCTTGGCATAAGTTGTTTAATACCTTAAATGCTGCTTTTAGTTTAATGGTGGTATTTGTGATCTATATTTGCTGCTCTGTTTTCTCAGGTGACCGAGCAAGAAAGATGGATTCATTACTTTTGACAACTAAATATGGTCGCAATCAGTTAACGATTGCAAAAATCTTATCTGTTTTTGGAATTGCTACTTTAACATTTGCCCTTGTTAATAGCCTTATTTTGCTAGTGTTTGGGACCTACTTCGGTTGGAGTGGTTGGGATACCAGCGTCCAGATGAACTTGGAATGGATTTCGACTATTTATAATATTTTGCAATTTCCTGTCCATATGAATCTCTTAGAATTGTTGATTCGCCTTATTCTATTCCAGTTTGTTGGTTTACTCTTTATTCTTGGGGTGATGGTTCTCATATCTAGTTTGACAAAGTCGCCTCTAGCAACATTTGCAACTTCTGTAGGGATGTTCTTGGCTCCAGACTTTTTGATGAATATCTTCAGAGATGGTCTGATGAATAAGATACTAACTATTTTTTCAATTTCAACTGATGGAATGGAAGGAATCTTATTGAAACTGTCCAATAGCAAAGGATTTTTCTTCAATGATTTTACCGCAAATGGTGTCAGCGTGATCATTATCCGGCTCTCTCTCATGCTCCTCTGCTGTCTGATGACTTATCGGATCATCCGAAAAAGAGGACTTTAAACTAGCTGTTGTCTATTTTAGTTTATTTTAGAAAAGTAGTTTCGCTTTTCTGATGGAATATACAAGGAAAAAAGAGGTCACTAATATGGAAAAAAATTGTTTTATAAAATTGCTCTGCTTATATCTTTTGTGCTAACGGCAGGAGGTCTATTATTAACACTCTGTAATTATTTATTTTTTAATTATCCGTTTTTAAACCAAACTACGGTAGGCCTAATTGTCTCGTTTTTAATGGTTTTGCTTATATTTTTTAGTTCTCATCATAGAAATAGGGATTGATTTTTTGATTACTTGAGAATAAAAAGAAAAAAACTGCTAAAGACATTCTTTGAATTTATCTTTTAAAGGAGTTGATTTTATGACTAATACTAGACGAGCAGTAGTTGCTGCGAGCTTAGGTTTCATCTTATTGTTAGCAGTGGCAATTCTGCTGCGGGTTCGCTTTGGGAGAATGGTCTTTTTGCTAAGTTTATTCTGTTATGCGGAAGCCTTTATCATTTGGTACGCGAAAAGTAAGTCTAAGTCGCAGATCAGTGGCAGTCGGAGTATTGAACTCTTCTGGCTTTATATCAAGCAGTTGAAAATCTTTTATGTCACAATTTTGTGTCTTGCAATTCCCTTCGTGTCCCTGTCTTCTGAGCCTACTTATGATTTATTTTTTGTGCTTGGCTTGTTAGTATTTTCGCTCTTAAGCAATTATATCTTTAGCTCTCATGGCATTCAGCCATCTAAGAAAGAGAGAAATGTAAAAGATTAATTGTTTTATCTGTGGCAGTTATTCAGCTTGCTGTTTTCTATAAAAGAAAAGAGGCTGGGACAAAAGTCCTAGCCTCTCAATTGTCTTTGGATTGTCGAGCAAGACGCAGTGGTTGAGTGGGCTCTACTACGCTGATTTCATCAGCTTTTACAGCCCTACTCAACTGTGCGGAGGTGGGACGACGACATCGAATTCTAGCGAATGACCGATTTCTGTCCCACTCTCTTTTGTAAAATGTGCAGGCTTAGTGTGCTACACGTTTGCGAGCGGCTTTCTTACGGTTTTCTTCGATGAAAGCTGCTTTTTGTTCCTCAGGTTCGATGACTTTTTTCTTAAAGGCATAGACTGCACCAGCAAGAGCAGCGACAGTACCTGCTACACCTGTAAGAACGCCTTTTCCAAATCCTTTAGCCATGTGATTTCTCCTTTTCTGAACTTTTATTATTTATGTTATAATTAATAGTAACGAAAAATCAAAATTTTTTCAAGGAAAAAAGATGAAAACCAAAATAATTGTGATAGTGGGGCCGACGGCAGTTGGAAAAACGGCTCTGAGTATCGAGGTAGCCAAGCGCTTCAATGGCCAAATTATCAGTGGGGATAGTCAGCAGGTTTATCGTGGCTTGGATATTGGCACGGCTAAGATTCGTCCTGAGGAGCAGGAAGGTATCCCCCATCATCTGCTGGATGTGCGGGAGGTCGGCGAGAGCTATTCGGCCTATGACTTTGTGACTGAGGCGGCTCAAGCCATTCGTGAGATTGAGGCTCAAGGTCAGCTTCCCATCATTTGCGGTGGCACAGGGCTCTATATCCAGAGCTTGCTCGAGGGCTATCATCTGGGCGGCTCTGTTTCGCACGAGGAGATTCTGGCCTATCGGGCGCAGCTGGATACTTGGTCGGATGAGGCTTTGTTTGGGAAAATAGCAGAGCTGGGTATCGAGATTCCTCAGATAAATCGACGCAGAGCTATGAGAGCGCTGGAGATTGCTCAGTTAGGCAGTCAACTAGAAAACAATCAACCAGACTATGAGGCTCTGCTGATTTGCCTAGATGATGAACGAGAAAAACTTTATGAGCGAATCAGTCAGCGAGTGGATCTGATGCTAGAAGCCGGACTTTTAGAAGAAGCCCGCTGGCTGTATGAGCAGGCTCGGACCTGTCAAGCCAGCAAGGGTATCGGCTACAAGGAACTTTTCCCCCACTTTGAAGGTCAGATGAGTCTTGAAGAGGCGGTGGACAAGCTCAAGCAAAACACCCGTCGTTTCGCCAAGCGCCAGCTGACTTGGTTTCGCAACCGTATGGCCGTGACCTTTTATCAGGTGGGAAATCCAGACTACAAAGAGCAGTTTATGGAAGACATCAAGAATTTTTTGGACAAATAACTGGCTGACCAAGTCTTAGTAAGGATAAGTAATGATAGAAACAGAGAAAAAAGTAGAGCGTGTCTTTTTGGTCGGTGTGGAACTAGCAGACACGGAGAATTTTGAGCTATCCATGGAGGAGTTGCAAAGTTTAGCTAAGACGGCAGGAGCTGAGGTAGTCGGCTCCTATAGCCAGAAGCGGGAAAAGTACGACAGCAAGACCTTTGTCGGTTCTGGCAAGTTAGAAGAAATCCGACAGATGGTTGATGCCGAAGAGATTTCGACCGTCATTGTTAATAACCGTCTGACGCCCCGCCAGAATATCAATCTAGAGGAAAGCTTGGGGGTCAAGGTCATTGACCGTATGCAACTGATTTTGGATATTTTTGCCATGAGGGCTAGGAGTCACGAGGGCAAGTTGCAGGTGCATCTGGCCCAGCTCAAGTACCTCTTGCCTCGCTTGGTCGGCCAGGGCATTATGCTTAGCCGTCAGGCAGGTGGCATTGGCTCCCGCGGGCCTGGTGAAAGTCAGCTGGAGCTCAATCGACGTAGTGTCCGCAATCAGATTCATGATATTGAGCGCCAGCTCAAGGCAGTGGAGAAAAATCGGGCTACCGTTCGTGAAAAACGGCTGGAATCCAGTATTTTCAAAATCGGCCTCATCGGCTATACCAATGCAGGCAAGTCCACGATCATGAACTGCTTGACCAGTAAGAGCCAGTATGAGGCGGACGAGCTTTTTGCGACGCTTGACGCCACGACCAAGAACATCAATCTCAGTGGTCAGCTCAATGTCACGCTGACAGACACAGTTGGCTTCATTCAGGATTTGCCGACAGAGCTAGTATCTAGCTTTAAGTCCACACTGGAAGAGAGCAAAAATGTCAATTTGCTGGTCCATGTTATTGATGCTAGCGACCCTCATCATGAGGAGCATGAAAAAACTGTCCTCGACATCATGAAAGAGCTGGGCATGCTGGATATTCCTCGGCTGACTCTCTATAACAAAGCAGACAAGGCAGAGGATTTTACTCCAACCCTGACTCCTTATTCTTTAATTTCGGCTAAGGCGGATAATAGCAGAGCTCTGTTGCAGCAAGTTCTGTTGGAGCGCATGAAAGAACTCTTTTTGCCTTTTACCATCAAGGTGGCTCCTGCTAAGGCCTACAAGATCCATGATTTAGAGAAAGTCGCAATTATCGGACATCGAGAATACATAGACGACGTCGAAGCTATTTCAGGCTGGATTGCCGAGAAAAATAAATGGAAACTGGAAGAATTTTATGACTGATTATATTGACTTAGCCCTCAAATACGGCGGTTTTACTAGCCTAGACAGAATCTACTTAGAGCAAGTGTTGGCTGGTCTGACAGAGGAGCAGAAGCGGAGCTTCATCACACCGCCGCCCAGCGTTATCAACGCTTACTTTGCTGAGCTTTATCAAAAGAAAAGTCCGGAAGCTGCTACAGCTTATTTTCTAGAAATTACGCAAGAGCTGGACTTGTGGAATGCGGATCCTAGCTTTATAGAAAGCAAGCCTTTTGTCCGACTTAATCTTTCTGGCAAGTCCTATGGATTTTGCTATGAGAGCGAGGAGGTCGGCTTGGTATTCCCTGAAAAGCCAGAGCCGGTAACAGCTGACTTGCTCTTTGAAATCGCTCAAGTCTTTCCTCAGTACTTGGTCTATGAAGACGCTGGGAGCATAAAAATGGTTCCTCTCAAAGCTGAATCTCAAGTCGTGGACAGTCAGGCGCTGACTGCTTTGACCGATTGGCAGCAGCTAGCAGATGGCAGCCAGAGAGTTCTGGGCTACAATCAAGATGAAGTCAGTCAGCTGGCTCAGTCCTATGCTGGTAGAAAATACTATCACTCGCAGAATCGTTCTGCCATGATTTATATCATTTAGAAAGAAAAACATGCAATTACAATTTTTAGGAACCGGAGCCGGTCAGCCATCAAAGGCTCGCAATGTGTCCAGTCTTGTCCTCAAGCTTTTGGAGGAAATCAATGAAGTCTGGATGTTTGACTGCGGTGAAGGCACCCAGAATCAAATCTTGGAAACTACCATCAAACCTCGTAAGATTTCAAAGATTTTCATCACGCACCTGCACGGCGACCACATTTTCGGTTTGCCGGGTTTCCTCTCTAGCCGAGCTTTTCAGGCTAATGAAGAGCAGACGGATTTGGAAATTTATGGACCAGTCGGTATCAAAAGCTTTGTGATGACAAGCTTGCGCGTGTCTGGTTCTCGCCTGCCATATCGGATTGATTTTCATGAGTTTGATGAAAACAGTCTGGGTAAGATTCTGGAGACAGACAAGTTTACTGTCTATGCGGATAAGCTAGACCACACGATTTTCTGTGTGGGTTATCGGGTGATGCAGAAAGATTTGGAAGGAACGCTGGATGCGGACAAGTTGCGTGAGGCGGGCGTTCCTTTTGGCCCTCTCTTTGGAAAAGTCAAGAATGGTCAGGATATCGTCCTAGAAGACGGTACCAAAATCATCGCAGCCGATTACATCTCAGCTCCTCGCCCGGGTAAGACCATTACTATTTTGGGTGACACTAGAAAGACTGACTCAAGTGTTCGCTTGGCTGTGGCAGCGGATGTGCTGGTTCATGAAGCGACCTATGGCAAGGGAGATGAAAAGATGGCCCGCAAGCATGGTCATTCTACCAATATGCAGGCTGCGGAAGTGGCTAAGGAAGCTGGTGTCAAACGCCTGCTGCTCAATCATGTCAGCGCGCGTTTCTTATCGAAAGATATTAGTCAGATGCGTCGCGATGCCAGTGCTGTCTTTGACAATGTCCATGTGGTCAAGGATTTGGAAGAAGTTGAGTTATAATTTTCCAATTTAGGACAGTTTCGTTGAGAGGAAAATAGTATGGCAGTTGAAAATCGTTTATTCGATAAAGCTGATTGGTATTTTGAGGATGCATTAACCAACTATCTTTACAGCTACCAATTACAAAATGAAGAATTGACACAAGATGATTACCGAGAGGTTCATCGTTGGGCTGCGAATCATATTGGCTTCTTCGTGACTTGGCTCATCCAGCATGATGCAAAGGAAATGATGATTCCTGATGAAGAAACATCATTCCAAAGTGTCAAAGACGAACAAACTTTGGGTGTGGATTATGTTCTAGACTGGTGTGATGGCAAATTGGGTACAATGGATGTCAAAAAGGACTTTCAGGCTTTTGTGAACGATTATTATGACCATCAGTACATGAAGGATTATTCTGAATTTGTAGTCAATGACTTGTACGACCTACCTTTGGAATTTTTAGGTAGCTGGGAGGATTATCATCTTTTTGCTCCGGTCATTGATCAAGCTTATGCTGACTATTTAGCTGGAAAAAGATTTCATTAAATTAACAACACGAAAGGCAGAACAATGCGTACCATCATTATTACAGGGGCCAGCGGTGGGCTGGCTCAGGAAATGGTTCAGCTCTTGCCCCATGACCGACTGATTTTGGTCGGACGGAGCAAGGCTAAGCTGGAAAAACTATATGGAGAAAGGGAAAATCTTGACTTAGTGGAGCTGGATATCACAGATAGCTCAGCTTTGGAAAGATTTGCTGAGCGGATTGACAGTCAGTACGGCCACGTCGATGTACTAGTCAATAACGCTGGCTATGGGATTTTTGAAGAATTTGACAAAATCAGCTCAAGCGATATCGAGGCCATGTTTGAAGTCAATACCTTTGCCCTGATGAATCTGTCCCGTATCTTTGGTGCTCGCATGAAGCAGGCAGGCCGAGGCCATATCGTTAATATCGTTAGTATGGCCGGCCTCATTGCAAGTAGCAAGTCCAGTCTGTATTCGGCGACCAAGTTTGCGGCTATTGGCTTTTCCGATGCCCTGCGTTTGGAACTCCTGCCTTTTGGGGTCTATGTTACGACGGTGAACCCAGGTCCTATCAAAACAGCCTTTTTCGATCAGGCAGATCCTGATGGTTCCTATGTGAAAGCAGTCGACAAATATATGCTTGAGCCAGACTTCGTAGCGAGCAAAATTGTCAGCTCCTTTGGCAAAAAGAAGCGGGAAATGAATCTACCTGGCATTCTCAATCTAGCGCACAAGCTTTATACCCTTTTTCCAAGAATTGCCGATAAAATGGCGGCCAATATGTTTAACTATAAGTGAGGTTTTATGACAGCTAATCTACAAGCCTACAAGGCTCATCTGCAAGCACCTTGGGGCAAACTGCAGTATGATATTATTTTTGCCTTTCTTAAATCTCTGAAGGGACAGGAAATCCTTGATTTCGGTAGCGGTTTTGGACTTGTGGCTGATTTTTTAGCAGAAAAGAACCAAGTGACCGCCATCGAGCCGAACCCAGAAATGATTGCTGAGCGCAAGCAGAACTTTTCCTATGAGCAATTGCAAGGCAGTCTCGAAGTTCTGCAAACATTGCCAGAACAGTCTTTTGATGTCATCATCTGTCATAATGTTTTAGAGTATGTGTCTGAGCCTGCTCTCTATTTGACAGAATTTTCCCGCCTCTTAAAAAAGGACGGCAAAATCTCTCTGGTCAAGCATCACGAGGTCGGGCGGATTATGCATACGGTGGTTTTTGAAAATGACCCAGAAAAGGCTCAGCAGCTTTTGGCGGGCCAGGAATATCAAACCCACAGCATGGGAGCTGCAAAGGTCTACCATGTCCAAGATGTGATTTCAGGTCTTCCGTTAGAAGTTGAGGATTATCAGGGGGTACGAATTTTTTACGGGCTGCAATCCAATGACTACAAAACTACCCCTGACTGGGCTGAAAAGATGCTTAAAATGGAGCTGGCTGTCTGCAACCAATCTCCTTACCGGGATATCGCTGCCTTTCAGCATCTTTGGCTGAGCAAGCACTAAATCTATTTATTAAGCAAAATCTTCCTAGGGAGAGTATTTATGGCAGAAAGAAATGTCAGAGAGCCTGAGCAGCCGGTCAACTACGCCATGCTCAGTTTATTTCAGTATCTGGCTTCAATTTTGGTAATCTTGGTGCATTGTCAGCGACTTTTTGAAAATGAAGTTTTACATTTTACTCAGAAAAGCATGTTTGGTCGCATGGCAGTGCCTTTTTTCCTGATTTCATCAGCTTTTATGCTAAAATCCAGCTTGGCTAAGAAGCAGGATATGAAGCTGTACATTAAGCGTATTTTGAAGCAGTATCTTTTGTGGAGCGGGATTTATGTTCCTTATGCCTTGGCGTATTTTTGGACCTTGCCAGTTCAGAAGCATTATGCTCCTTTGGCCTTGTTGGCTGGGCTTTTGTATATCGGCTTATGTTATCAACTTTGGTACATTCCCGCCTTTCTCTTGGGACTTTTACTTGTTCACTATGTTTATAGAAAATGGGGTGCTAGAAAGACGGGGATATTTTTACTCCTGCTTTATGTAGTGGGATCCATTGAGACATACTACGCTTATTTCTCAAATAGCTGGCTTACCCAGTCATTTGATGTCTATGCTAAAGTTTTCTTCACCACCCGAAACGGTATTTTCTATACTCCCATTTTTATTTATTTGGGCTATCTTCTTTATGATTATCAGCAGTCTAGCATTTTTAGGAAAGATTATGGGAAAAAGCTATTTTTATCTGGTCTTCTATTGTTGCTAGATGGGTGGATTGTTTTTATCCATCAGGGGATTGACAAAAACTTCTTCTTGGCTTTGCCTCTCTTTGCTTTATTTCTGGTGAATTGGATTTTGCGTACAAGAATTGGTCAAAACTGGCATCTGTATCACCTTAAAGAACTGAGCGTTTTATATTTCTTTTTGCATCCGATTTTTATAGAATCCTCTTTTTATCTGCTCCAAAAGACTGATTTTGCCAAGTGGCAGCAGGGAAGAATTGTATTGTTGCTAACCTTGCTCTTGACTCACATAAGCGCAGAAGTCATTTTATTGGCTCGGAAGCGCTTGTTCTTGCAGCAAAGACTGACAAAGGGAATGGGATGACGAAAGAAAGCTAGTAAGTCGGATCTGCCGATTGGAGAAGTTCTAGCTGGTAAGCGAAAATCCAGAAAAGTTATCCTTACTCAAATTTTAATCGAGTGAGAAAGTAAAACACAAAGTGATAGAACACAAGAAATATTCCGTGCCTTTTTCTTCTGTTCTGTCGCTTTTTCATGTTATAATATTCAGACAAGATTGAACGGAGAGAGTGTTTCACTTATCATGATTAGCTCAAAATATGACTGGCAGTTTGCCACTAATTTTACAGACGAAAAATTTTTAAAAAAGGCTAAGAAAGCTGGATTAGAGCCTGCCGCTGCCAGTCTTCTTTATCAAAGAGGTGTGCAGACTGAAGAGGCCTTACAGGAATTTTTGGAGCCTAGTTTAGACCAGCTTCATGACCCTTATGACCTGCATGATATGGATCGGGCAGTGGAGCGCATTCGTGCAGCGATTGAGAATTACGAGCAGATTTTGATCTATGGCGATTACGATGCTGATGGGATGACCTCGGCATCTATTGTCAAGGAAGCCTTGGAGCAGTTGGGGGCTGAGTGTCAGGTCTATCTGCCCAATCGCTTTACGGATGGCTATGGACCTAATAGCAGTGTTTACAAATATTTTATTGAAAATCATGGGATCTCGCTCATTATTACAGTAGATAATGGAGTGGCGGGACTTGAAGCGATCGAGCTAGCCCAGTCTCTGGGCGTGGATGTTATCGTGACGGATCACCACTCCATGCCTGAGGAGCTGCCAAATGCCTATGCGATTGTCCATCCGGAACATAGCGGAGCGGATTATCCTTTCAAGCATCTGGCTGGTTGCGGGGTGGCATTTAAGCTGGCAACAGCCTTGTTGGAAGAAGTCCAAGTCGAACTTTTGGACTTAGTTGCCATTGGCACTATTGCCGATATGGTCAGTCTGACGGGGGAAAATCGGATCTTAGTCAAATATGGCCTTTCCGTCCTCAAAAATACCCAGCGAGTAGGACTTCAGGAACTCTTCAAAATCGCAGGTATTCAGCCAGATGAACTGGATGAAGAAATGGTTGGCTTTCAGCTTGCTCCCCGACTCAACGCCTTGGGACGGCTGGATGATCCTAATCCAGCGATTGAGCTTTTGACAGATTTTGACGACGAAGAAGCTCGCGACATTGCGCTCATGATCAACCAGAAAAATGACGAGCGCAAGGAAATTGTCCAGCAGATTTATGAAGAGGCACAAACCATGCTGGACCCTAAGAGACCAGTGCAGGTGTTGGCCAAAGAAGGCTGGAATCCCGGTGTGCTAGGGATTGTCGCTGGGCGCTTGCTGGAAGAGCTGCACCAGCCAGTCATAGTGCTTAATATCGAGGCTGGTATTGCTAAGGGTAGCGCCCGCAGTATTGAAGCGGTCAATATCTTTGAGGCTTTGGACAGTCACCGCGACCTCTTTCTAGCCTTTGGTGGCCATGCTGGAGCAGCTGGAATGACTCTCGAAGCAGACAAGCTGGCGGAGCTTGCTGATATTCTGACAGCCTACATCTTAGATAATGATTTGGATTTGACTGGTAAAACAACCCTCTATTTAGACGAGGAGTTGCACCTGCCAGAACTGACCCTAGATACGCTCAAAAGTTTTGAGAGACTGGCGCCTTTTGGTATGGACAATAAGAAGCCGCTTTTTTACCTCAAGGACTTTAAAGTGGACAATGCTCGGACTATGGGGGCTGGCAATAGCCATCTCAAGCTGAAAATTTCTAAGGGAGATGCTTCTTTTGAAGTAGTAGCTTTTGGGCAAGGAAGCCTGGCGACAGAGTTTGCCCAAACCAAGAATCTGGAGCTGGCTGTCAGCCTCTCTGTCAATAAATGGAATGGACAGACCAGTCTCCAGCTCATGCTGGTAGATGCCCGTGTGGACGGTGTTCAGCTCTTCAATATCCGCAGCAAAAATGCGACGCTGCCTGACAAGGTTCCAGTCTTGCGTTTCACAGAGGAGTTGCCGGATTTAACAAATAGCAGATCAGTTGTGGTTTATGACCTGCCGGATGATTTGCAGGTCTTGAAGAAGATTCTTCAATCACAGGATTTCGAAGCGATTTACTTTAAAAATGAGATTGCCAAGCCATACTACCTGACAGGTTATGGCAACCGTGAGCAATTTGCTAAACTTTACAAGACCATATACCAGTTCCCTGAGTTTGACGTTCGCTATAAACTTAAAGAGTTGGCGGCTTATCTGAAAATCGACCCGATTCTCTTGGTCAAAATGATTCAGATTTTTGAAGAGCTGGGCTTTGTCAGCATCACCGAAGGCGTCATGACGGTCAATAAGGAAGCTGAAAAGAAAGAAATTGATAGCAGTCTTATTTACCAAGACCTCAAGCGCCTAGTCAAAGAACAAGAACTCATGGCTCTGGGCACTGTGCAGGAGATTTATGACTATCTCATGGATTGCTAGGAAAAAGGCCTCCTTGTTTTACAAATCTTTCATATCTAAAAAAATTGAAAGACTGTTAGAGCCTTTTTGGATAAAACATGGTATAATAGAGAGTAAAAAATTTTTTGAAAGAAAGAACATTATGAATTTAAAAGATTATATTGCAACCATTGAAAACTACCCAACGGAAGGGATTCTCTTCCGTGATATTAGCCCTTTGATGGCTGATGGAAATGCCTACAGCTATGCTGTTCGTGAAATTGTTCAGTATGCGACTGACAAGGAAATCGACATGATCGTCGGTCCAGAAGCGCGTGGCTTTATCGTAGGATGTCCAGTTGCCTTTGAATTAGGAATTGGCTTTGCTCCTGTCCGTAAGCCAGGCAAGCTTCCACGTGAAGTTATCTCAGCTGACTATGAAAAAGAGTACGGTGTAGACACACTGACTATGCATGCGGATGCAATCAAACCTGGTCAACGCGTTCTGATTGTCGATGACCTTCTTGCGACTGGTGGAACTGTTAAGGCCACCATTGAGATGATTGAGCGTCTTGGCGGCGTAGTGGCTGGCTGTGCCTTTCTTATCGAGCTGGATGAGCTCAAAGGTCGCGAAGCAATCGGCGATTATGACTACAAGGTATTGATGCACTACTAAAGATATAGCTTATTACTATATCTAGTTAGAGAAAAAGTATAATTGAAAACTATATCTCCTTTGAGTATAATGAGTATATTAAACAAAAGGAGATATTTTCATGCCTATCAAGATTGATAAGAAGCTTCCCGCAGTTGAAATTTTAAGCTCTGAGAATATCTTTGTCATGGATGATGACCGGGCAGATCATCAGGATATTCGCCCCTTGAATATCTTGATACTCAATCTTATGCCCCAGAAAATGGTGACGGAAACTCAGATTTTACGTCATTTGGCCAATACGCCCTTGCAGTTGACCATTGAGTTTCTTTATATGACTTCTCATACGTCAAAGACTACCCAAGTGGAACATATGCAGACCTTTTACAAGACTTTTGAGGAGGTCAAGCATCGTTTCTTTGATGGCTTGATTATCACAGGAGCGCCAGTAGAGCATCTGCCCTTTGAGGCGGTGGACTATTGGGAGGAATTCCAGCAGGTGATTGAATGGTCCAAGACTCATGTCTTTTCGACTTTACATATCTGCTGGGGAGCACAGGCTGGCCTTTATGCCCGCTATGGTGTAGACAAGCACCAGATGGAAGAGAAACTTTCGGGTGTTTACGAGCAGTCAGCTCCAAGCAATAATCTACTTTTCAGAGGCTTTGATGATGAATTTATCACGCCTCATTCAAGGCATACTGAGGTACTGAAAGAAGACATTCTTAATCTGACCAATCTAGAGATTCTCTCCGAGGGAGAAGACACGGGCTTGTCCGTTTTGGCGAGTCGTGACTTGCGAGAGGTGTATAGTTTCGGTCATATGGAGTACGACCGTGATACCCTTGCCAAGGAGTATTTCCGTGATTTGAAAGCGGGTAAGAATCCTCATATTCCTGAGAATTACTTCAAGAATGATGATGTGAATGCGACTCCTTGTCTGCGCTGGAGTTTGGCGGCAGCTCTCTTTTTCAGTAACTGGGTCAATTATGCAGTCTATCAAGAAACGCCATTTGATTGGCAAAGTCCAGAGAATGATGCATCCTTCTTTGCTTATTTATAAAGAGGTACTATGACTTATTTAGCAGCTTACAAAAATGGCAACTTGGTTCTTCCAAGTGCCCTCTTTTTGCATTTTAAAGACATTTTTGATTCCAGTGATGATTTTTTGGTCTGGCAGTTTTTCTATTTGCAAAATACCACTTCATTGGAGGAATTTGCGCCCAGTCAGATTGCGGAGTATATTGGCAAGACCTTATCCGAGGTCAATCGCTCCATGTCCCATCTGACGGAAAAAGGCTTGCTCCAGTACAGAACCATTGAACTGAATGGGGAAATCGAGGCAATTTTTGATGCTTCGCCAGCCTTAGAAAAGCTAGACGAGATTCTAGGCACTTCCAGTCCTACAGGGTCAAGGCCAGCGTCTGATGGCAATCTTCTCAAGGAACTGGTTGAAACCTTCCAGCAAGAGCTGGGTCGTCTTTTGACTCCCTTTGAAATTGAGGATTTGACCAAGACTATTAAGGACGATCAAACCAATCCAGATTTGGTCAAGGCTGCCTTACGCGAAGCGGTTTTCAATGGCAAGCCTAATTGGAAATATATCCAGGCAATCTTGCGTAATTGGCGGCGGGAAGGTATTACAACCCAAGCTCAAGTAGAAGCCAAACGGGCGGAGCGTGAAGCAAGTAATCCACAGAATGTAACGGTTTCGGATGATTTTCTCAATGCCATGAATCTGTGGAAGGACTAGTTACAAGTAGTGTGGTGGGGGTGTGCGAAATGTTTGAAGATTTTGCTTTTCTTTCTACTATCTAGTTTCAGATTTAAAGATCTTCAAGTTATTATAAATAGTTCCAACTCCGAGTGGTTGCTCAGTAATCGCTGGCTATTGAGCAATTATCTACCATTTTAATAGTTTCTGAACATAATAAGGCGAGACTGAAACATTTTTGTTTCAGTCTCTTTTTGTTTTAGAAGCTATGATTTTGAGGAATTGTGATATAATGAAAAGGTATTTTGGTAATTCTATAAATAAAAGGAGAAGCGAAGATGGGACAAATTAAATCAAGCACTATTTCAGCTGGGGCTGCTATCAGCGAGCTAGTTGGAGTTGATACCAGCAATGCACAAAATCAACAAGTTGACTTTTCCTATACAGCGGAAATTTCTGGGATGGAAGCTGGCCGTCAAGCCTGCAATCAAATGTTGCAGGCTATCAGTGACTTTAGTGCAGCTGTCCTGATTCAGGCTAATAAATTTCCAGAAATTGCTGAAAAAATTGAGAAACGAGATATAGAGGAAGCTAAGCGCTGGGAGAGTTGAGATGAAGGCAGATAAGAGCGAAAAAGAACGTCAGGAACTTTATGTGAAGATTCTCAAAGTTGACCAAAAAGAAGACGAATTTATGACGATAAAACGTCAATACGAGATTTCCCTAGCGAATTTTGCGACAGATTTCCAATATTTGACGACTCAAATGGAAAATCTACTTTATGAGCATCCGCAAAATACTGCTGCCCTCAGTCGTGATTTAGCAGAGACTCAGCATCTTAACCAACAGGTTAAGAACTATGTGGGGGTGCAGATGGATGAACTAGAAAAGCTCGGTCGTCAAACAAGAAAGACCCTGGAAGAAGAGCGAGAGAAACTGACCAAAGAAAGGAATAGTCTGCCATGGGAGTGAAATATAGTGCAGCAGATTCAGCCCAGCTTATCCAAGCGATGACCAGCAACCTGCAGGTAGCTAATCGGGTGACAGATCGTCTATCTAGTTGCTGCGACCATCTGATTGCTTATTTGGATTCGGGTGAGTTGCAAGGTGCAGCTTATACAGCGGGAAAAGGCTTATTTACAGAAATTATAATCCCTGCTATCAAAAAGCTACAAGCTGCTATTGATGATATTCAGGAGGAGCTTTCCTCTTATAAAAATGCCGATACCGAGGTGGCCAAATACGGCGAGTTAGATTTGGATTTATTGAAAGAACAACTGAAAATAAAACAGGAGATGCTGGAGAAAACCCAAGCTCAGCTGGCAGAGTATCAATCTCTATTTCGCCGGATTATTGATGGAGTTGCAGGGAAATTAGCTGACAATCTGTCCAAGACGAATGCTCTGACAGTGCTGGAAAACCAGCTAAATATCGGTATTCGGGAAATTCAGGAAAAAATTGACAAACTGGAATGGTTTGTGGCTCAGGTATCCCAGTATTTCACAGATAGTCTGCAGGTTTTGAACTTAGCTATTCAAGGAGCGACGCAGCTTAGTCAGGTATTGGTAGACAGTGAAGGTAATTACTCTACTGATGGCATAGATATGAGTTGGTCTGCTAAGATGAAGACTCAGAAGATTCAGACTGTTTCAAAGAGTTATTATCGGACACCACAAGAACAGGCTATAGACAAGGCTGTCAAAGATATGAAGTTATCCGGTGCTGCTGAAATCTATTACCGAAGTAAGCTCGCAGAGAAGTTGAAGGGCAAACCACGTTCTGATTGGAAGAAGATTATTTCAAACTTTAATAAAGATCTTAAGACAGATAAAGGGGATAATCTACTGGATGTTTTCAATATGACCCGAGCTGAGCTTGAGGAAAAGTATGGTGGCAAGATTCAGGCCTATGAACGTTTTTTAACCACGGGATATGGTGATGCATCTATTGCTACTATGAGTCAGGATGCTCTTCAATTGATTATGGCGAGATATGACCAAGTAAAAAGTGATCATCGAGGCTTGAGTCCCACAGAATTAGTTAAGGTTGATCCAGATTTCAAGAAAAAAATAGATGGTATGAGCCAAGAGGAGATAGAAAAAGAATTTCCTGAACTCAAAAATGCCATTTCCCAAGCTCATGTGAAACCATTTGGCAGTTTAGGCATGTCAGAGACTGAATGGGCCAATCATCGCTATGTGACAGACCGTTATTTTTTAATGGACAGTCAGAAATTACTTAGCTGGCGCGACCCTAATTATATGGCGAAGTTTAATCATTACATCCTTGAAGAAGGGATCAATCCAATTACACTTGAGCCAGCAACAGCCGAAGAAATCCAAACAGCTGAATGGTATAATCGCATCCATCCTATCACTGAAACACTTAGCAGGGGAACTGCCTTGTATTCTGCTTATGTGGGGTATAACCAGTATTACAATAAACCTTATACAACAATCCCCGAAGCCATCGGCAAGGGAAAAGATTGGATCAAAGGGAAAATTCCGAGTATGGGGAGTCAGCCAGTGGTTGAGGTTAAAACCTACACTATGGATGACTTAGCGAA
>CAURCE010000010.1:0-36907 GCA_963523365.1 uncultured Streptococcus sp. | reverse complement strand
GAGTAGCCTTGATAAAGTCTTCCTTGCTGGTTCCGCGGGTCAAGCCAAAGACAGATCCACGGGCATTCTGATCCCAATACGGAGCGCCCAGACCTGTAAAGGCAGGTACGACATATACTTCGTCGTTGTTGTGAGAATCGCGGGCATATTTTTCAGACTCTGGAGAATTTTCCACCATCCGAAGACCGTCGCGCAGCCATTGAATGGCACTTCCGGCAATAAAGATAGAACCTTCCAAAGCATAGTAAACTTTGCCGTTGATACCGTAGCCGATGGTTGTTAAGAGGTTGTTTTCAGACAGCTGCATCTCTTCACCAGTGTTCATGATGATGAAGGAACCAGTTCCGTAGGTATTTTTGACCATGCCAGGCTCGAAGGCTAACTGTCCAAAGAGAGCCGCCTGCTGGTCACCAGCCATACCAGAGATTGGTACTTCTCCACCATAGAAATGGAAGGCAGCTGTTTTACCATAGATTTCTGAGTTAGAGCGAACTTCAGGAAGCATAGCCTTTGGAATGTTGAGGATTTCCAAAATCTCGTCGTCCCATTTGAGTTCCTTGATGTTATAGAGCATGGTACGGGCTGCATTTGAATAATCAGTCACGTGAGAAGCCCCGTCAGTTAATTTCCAAACCAGCCAGGTATCGATGGTACCAAAGAGCAATTCGCCCTTTTCAGCTCTTTCTTGCGCTCCCTCTACATGGTCCAAAATCCAGCGAACCTTGGTAGCAGAGAAGTAAGCGTCAATAATCAAACCAGTCTTTTCATGGAATTTTTCCACATAGCCTTGGCTTTTCAGCTGTTCAGCCAGAGGAGCAGTCTGACGAGATTGCCAAACGATAGCATTATAGATAGGAAGACCAGTATTCTTATCCCAGACAACAGTAGTTTCACGCTGGTTGGTGATTCCGATGGCTTCGATTTGGTTGGGTTTGACTCCACTTTCGATGAAGGCACCTGCGATAACGGATTGAACAGAGTTCCAAATTTCATTGGCATTATGCTCAACCCATCCAGCTTGAGGGAAAATCTGAGTAAATTCTTTTTGACTGGAGCTAACTTTTTCTCCTTTTTTGTTAAAGATGATGGCGCGGGAACTAGTAGTTCCTTGGTCGATGGCCATGATGTATTTTTCTTGTGACATGAACTGTCCTCCTGGTAAAAATCTTGAGGATGTTTCCTCTACAGTAACTAGTATATAAAATAAAACGCTTTCTTTTTTATCAACTTTTTTTAAATTTTAAAAAAATCTGAGGAGATTGTGCGAAAATCACAAAGAAACCTGGATTTCTCCAAGTTTCTTAATGAAATATCATGTGACGGATTTGAGCCAAATCTTCCAAATCCAAGTCATTTTTTAAATAATAGATAGGAACCTGCTGGGCCTGATGAGTAGGATTGTTGGTGATGATGAGGTCATAATTTCTGGTAAGGTCGTAGGATTCAATCGTAATAAAGCGATTGTACTCTAAGTACCGTCTTAAAATGGCCGTCATCCTAGAAACAACGATAAAGCTATCTGTCAAGTCCATGCCTATCTTGATGACTTGACCGTCGTTTTCAGCAATGTACTCCATCAGCTGGAGCCATTCCCACAAAACCTTTTTATCCAGAGATGTTCTCTGCTGGAAAATAGGCAGTTTGCTAAAAATAGTGTCTGCCACTTGTCGATAATCGTATTCGCTCCATAAGTAAGGATGGCGAAGTTCCAGATCATGCTTGTATTTGTCTTGCAAGAGATAGCCTCGGAAAAGAAAGATGCGGGCGCAGAGCTGACTGAGTTCGTAGGTCACCTGGTCTTCGATGTAGTCCCCTAGCAAGTCCTGAGATTTCATCTCTTGAATCAGTTGCGTAATCAGACTGGCAATTTCACCGCCAAAGCCCAGTATATACTCCATGGTGTGCAGGGGCAGAATCCGATGGGAAAGTAGAAATGAAAAGAAAATCATCATTTCTCCATCTTCCTGACTCAGGGTGATGTGCTGTCCGGCAAAGAAATCATTTGTTCGGCGATGCAAGCGCTGGTAGAAGATATTTTCAAAATAGCCCTGCATCTTCTGCTCAATGTTCTGGAATTGGCAGGCATTGACCCGCAGGCGCTGTTGGGTGATATGTGCCCAAAGGACCAAGTCTAGCTTCTGCCCTTGAGAGAGTTGGGCTCCGCAAAGTTCTTCTAAGACGGTAACTTCCTGCCTTCTTTCTGATTTTTGAAGTTCCTTTTCCCAATCTTGGCTGGACCAGACCTTGCGAAGGAGGCAAAAATAAAAATAGCGGATCTGGTGTTCAGGACCTTTCAAGCGACCATTTTGGATAGATAGCTCAAACTCTGATAAAATCTGATTTAGAGCAGCTATATGGCGGCCGAGGGTCGCTTCGCTAATCATCAGTTCCTGTGCCAATTGATGAGCTAAAAACTGCTGATGATAGAGCAGGTAGTCTAAAATCTGGTATTTGACAGCATTGTCCAAAAAAAGTCTGCGAATGTCCCGTCCCTTGGTGTCAGATCCGATAGACAGACTGAGCGTTTCGTCCTGAAGCTGGATGGATAAGGCCGCATGATGGTCCGCGGCCTTGTCGTTAATCAAGCTAATATACTTGGTCAAGGTTGCTTTCGAGAAGCCGGTTTCAGATATAACGTCCTTCAAACTGGATATAGAATGCTGCTGTAAATAAGACAGGACAATAAACTGCCCCGCTTCACTCTTTTCCATTAAGTCTGCTAGATACATTCGAAAACCCTTTCAGTTTGCTAATCTTAGCTTAACACAAAAAGAAAAAAAGACGAAGTAATCTGCTTCATCTACTACATCCTTTTAAGTATGAACGAAAAAAAGAAACCTGAACCAGCATAATAACAGCTAAACCATCAATCAACATGTGAGCGAGGATACAAGGAGAGAGGCTCCGTACTACTCCCATCTGGAAAAAAACAAAGGATAACTTGCCCTATTAAAAGATCATCAAGGAGGGTAATCAATGCATACCAGATAGCGACTGATTATTTTGAAATAAATTTTGTCATTTTTCCTCCCTTACATACTTCTTTCTTGCAATGATGATTGCTAAACTGACAATAAGTAATTTACTGACTACAGAAAGCCATATATCTTCATTCACTAAAATCTGAGACAAGGAATTGATCCAAGCATGAGTCATGACACAAATCCATAAGTTTTGTGTTTTATGATATAAAGCCGATAAGATAAAACAGTTGGCTAGTAGGCCTACTAGAAAAGGGAGTAACTGAATGACACCGAAAGAACCTTCAATGTAGAAGTAAAAAAGATGCCAGCTAGACCATGCTAAAAAGGTAATAAGAGTAGCTGATAGATAGGGGATTTTTTCCTGCAAGGTCGGCTGAAAGAAATAACGCCAACCAATTTCTTCAACCCCACCAAAAAGAAGAGCTTTGAAAAAGAGTGCCACTGGCAAGAACCAAGATTGCATAATAATCTTACCATCAAAGATAAATGGCATAAACTCTAGGGACAGGAAAACAAGCACCAAACTATAATTAGCTAGACTATCTTTGACTTGAAAAAAATCTTTTAGAAGTTTTTTGAAACTAGATTGATGGTAGCCAATACTGGCAAGACTGCCCCAAAAAGCAGATGATAAGCCACCTAAAACAATAGCAATTATTCCAATTGTTGACGTAAAATCAACTTTCATTCTTCCTGCCCTTAAAAACCAAACTAGGAGACTCACTAGCAATAGTTGAGCAAAGGTACCTAGCAAATAAATAGACAGTGCTTGCTTTCTATTCATATTATAATTCCTTTAAAGGTTTCATCATCCATAATGTTCAGAACCTTCAATATTTCGGTAGTGGAGTTCTAAATCTGAAATCAATTTTTCGCAATATTCCAATAATTGAGCTTTAGTGAGAGCATTTACATTCTTGTCAGAAAAAACAAGCTTTGCCTTCAAGTCAGCTCGACAACTTCCAACAAGACTCGCTTGGATATAGGCTGCATAGTCATTTTTAGCAGATACCCAGCCCGTTAGTTGAAAGTCCATTTCAAAGCGAATAAACAATTCACTACCATTCTGCTGTAAGCCTACAATAGTAAGACCTTCGCTATCATGAATGTCGGATGAATCAACGCTACCTAGCTTTTCTCTATTAAGATAGTTCAAATTCTCAGATAAGGCTTTGAATACGGACAATTCCTCTACTTTATGAGCAATAAATTCCCATAAAATAATGTCTAAATCTTTTATTCGTAAGTACTGCTCTTTAATCATGATGCCTCTTAGTCCTTGCTAATAAGATGATGACACCTAGTAAAATAAGAATTCCAATTACAAAAATAACTATTTCTAATTCTTTTAAGCCTTCAATATAGGGTATGATATAGATACTTGATTCCACAAGTAGAAAACCGATAAGAGTAAGGGCAATCGAAAAATATGTCTGTTTTTTATCCATTTTTATGTCCTTCCCTTAACTAGAGTTTACATAAAACTTAACTAGCTCGAAATTCTATTTCCCCTCTACCCACTTATCATTGTCCATGATAAAGGGCTTGGCCAATCCTTCTCCTGTGTAGTCTTTATATTTTGTCTGCAGGTATTTGTAGACATCTTCCTTGGTCTCAAACTTGATGGCCTGGTATGGCTCTTCAAAGGTCAGCTTTTCGACAAACAGATAGCCGTCTTTATCTGGAACCAAGACGCCGACATGACCTACAAAGAGAGAATCACCGTCAAGATTGTCGTGGACAATGACTGAAAGCATCCGTGCTTTTTCACTAAATTTGAACTGTTTGAAGTATTCCTCCATCTTCTTAGCATGGACTTTTACATCTTGAGTCGCTTCAGTCTTGACTCTTGAAAACAGGATATTAAATTCTTCCTTATCCTTGGCATCAAAGAGCTTGCCCTTGTCAATCGAATCATTATCTATGAACAAGAGTTCGTCATCTTTTTCTATTTGAGGAATTTCGATGCTATTTTTCAGCAAAGTATAAGTATTAATCCGACAATTTGTCCCGATAAAATCGCCCTTCTTTGCCTGCCAGAGAGGATTGATTTTTTCTACATCATATTCAGTTTTGGTAAATTTAGTGAAATCGCCCGTTAATCCAGTAGAACCAACAAGTCCATTGTAGTCATTGACTAAATTGACAAAGTTATCGACACTGGCCTTATCCAAGTCGGCAGCCAACAGACTCTTAACTTCTTCGACACTTTTTTGACTATTTAGATTTGAATAAGTCGCCTTCCATGGGTATTTTTCTGAGCTAGTCTGACCAACTGTTGGATTCTCTTGACTGCCGTTTGATTGCTTTTGTGCCTTCCCACATGCAGCTAAGCCAAGAATTGCCAAAGTGCAGGCACTCATCAACATAATCTTTTTTACTTTCTTCATTCTTTCGTCCTTTTTACATTTTTACTATATCTTCTTCAAATAATTCCTCTTGTTATTATATCAAGAAATACTAAAAAACAGAAAGGAAAAATCTACCTTGGATAGAAACTTCCTTGTTCTTGAAATCACATTTGAACTGAAAGAGCAACATTATAAAACAAACACAAGAGTCAATGGAGATATTTCCCCTAAGTAAAAAAATGACTGCACTTTTATCAACGGCAGTCACTTTGATTTATGAATTAATGAACAGGATAGAGTAGCTAACTCCAAATGCCAACTTAAAGAAAATGAATCACTATACACTGGTAAGTCTACTTAATCTTGTGCTTGTTCATCTTTTCTTCGAAGATAGCTGTCATGATGGCGCGCAATTTC
Organism: uncultured Streptococcus sp.; assembly: GCA_963523365.1. Classification (GTDB taxonomy): domain Bacteria; phylum Bacillota; class Bacilli; order Lactobacillales; family Streptococcaceae; genus Streptococcus. Next base: position 31,155 of record CAURCE010000010.1, on the reverse strand, counting down.
TCACGCTCCTTTTCAGGAAGATCTCCTGCTTGCTTGGCCACAGCGTAAAGTTCTGGATATTGCTTGGCAACTCGCTCAACCGTCTTGGTCGTTGCATGCCCTCTCACAAGGAAGGGAATTCGCTTAAGCCATTCTTGTGGCACCAGCGCCAAAATCTTTTTAGCTGCTTCTTTATCGCTAATGACGGCTGTACTAAGCCCCTCTTTGATCTGCTCCTGCTCTTTTTCGGTAAAATCATATAATTCCATTCTGAACTCCTCTTTTTTAATAAGTTACTTGCTCTTCTTAAATAGACTGCTCTTAGATTAGGTTTTTGAAATTTGAGTAACCCTGACAAGTCTTTCAGTCAAATTTCCAAAAATTAATTTGCAGCAGTTTCCAAAACTTCCGCAAAGATTACGAAGCCTTTTGGTAAGATATGAAGCTGCCGGCAATGACTTGCTAGAGTTGCAGAATCACTCTCTACAAGATAATTTTCTGCTGATTGGTTAAAAATAGCTTGGACCTTTTGACTATCATAATCCCATTCCAGAGATAGCACATCCGGCTTGATTTCTTCTAGACTATATTTCCCATGCTGGATAATGCCTGAAGCATCCTTGCGAAGCTGAATCAACTTCTTCATGAAATCGAGCATGTCATTGTCACTGGAAACACGTTCCCAAGGCATGACACGACGACAATCTGGGTCTGGCCCTCCGTCTAATTCTAGCTCGGTGCCATAGTAGAAACACGGTGTTCCTCTTTGCAAAAAGAGGCAGGCAAGGGCAGACTTAACAAGTTGACCATCTCCCTTAGCAGTAGCCAAAATGCGCTCCGTATCGTGCGAATCCAGAAGATTGAACATCACTTCCGAAATCTGCTGTCTATAATACATAGACTGGCCATTGATCTCATCAATGAATTGACTGGTCTTCTTAACCCCACGCAAGAAATAATCCTTAATACTGTCAGAGAGAGGATAGTTCATGACCGCGTGGAATTCATCGCCATTTAACCAAGGCTGAGAAGTGTGCCAGACTTCACCAAGGATATAAAGATCAGGCTTTTTAGCCAAAACAGCCTTACGGAAATCTCGCCAAAATTGATGGTCGACTTCATTAGCCACATCCAAGCGCCAAGCATCGATATTAAACTCTTCAATCCAGTAGGTCGCAACGCTCAACAAATAGTCCCTCACTTGCGGATTTGCTGTATTGAGCTTGGGCATATAGCTCTCAAAGGCAAAGGTATGGTAAGGAAGCTTTCTTGGATTTGCAAGCTTATCCTTTGTCACTGGGAACTCTTGAACATGGAACCAGTCTTTATAAATGGAATCTTGACCATGTTTAAGGACATCCTGCCACTGTGGAGATTGGTCTCCAATATGGTTGAAAACAGCATCCAGCATGATTTTCATGCCTCTCTGATGTGCTTCATCCACCAATTTACGGAAAATTTTCTTGTCTCCAAAATGACGATCAATTTCGAAATAATCCGTCGTATTGTACTTGTGATTGCTCGGGGACTCAAAGATTGGACAGAGATAAAGGCCTGTAATGCCCAAATCCTGCAAGTAATCCAGATGGTCAATAATTCCCTGTAAATCTCCACCAAAGAAATCGCTCGTTTTTGGTTTAATAGACGAATCCCAAGCTATTGCTCCTTCTGGCGAAAGAGCAGGATTGCCATTGGCAAAGCGTTCTGGGAAAATCTGATACCAGACCGTCTTTGAAACCCAGTCAGGTACATGACAAGCATCAATTTCATGAATATAAGGAAGCTTAAAGCCGTTTCCTTCGTAATGAAGGTTTTCTAGCGAGTTTTCAACACAACCCTTATCTCCATACAAGATAGTCTGGCCTTGCTTATCCTTAATCTCAAAGAGATACTGAAGTCGCGCATAGCCGACTGAAACCTCCACCTGCCAATAATCAAACAAAGCATCGGAGGTGACTTTGACCATTTCCTTGCTGTCCTCATAATGATCCTCCATAAAGATAAAAGGATCTCCATAGTGCAAAGCTATACCTTCGATATCTCCCCTTTTCGTCCGAATGCGAATGTGCATTGTCTTATCCTTATAAAGATAAGCATACTCCGACTCTGGCCTGTGGTAAATAGCTGACAATTCCATATTTTCTCTCCTAGATTTCTCTTTATAGACTCATCGCAACTTTGTGCAAACGATTTCAAAACCTAGTCTTAGTATATCACTTTAAAAAAATGAATGCAAGGTGTTGTTTGGGTATATGGAAAAAGCCTTGAGACCAAGGCTTTTACTAATTAGATTTTTTAAGAAGCTTACTCTATACTTACATGAACCATATTACGCAAGAAATGTATGCGACAGTTATCGTCTCTATCCTAGAGTGAAGTCCATAGTTAAGTAGATATTTTACATATGAAACATTAGAAAAACAATACCTGTTGTATTGGCTAGAATATGCGATAAAGTTGTAATCAAACAATTTTTAGTCTTTTTATAAATAACGGAATAGAGGATGCTATCAATAAAAATCATCAAAACATCATAGCTAACAAGTTCAAAACTTCCACTAGCAATATGAGCTATCGCAAACAATATAGACGACACAATAGCACAAAGCCAAAATGGAAACATTTTCATTGACTTACCAAGAAAGAAACCTCGCCATGCAATTTCTTCTCCTAAGGCTGCAATTATTACTTGGACCATGAGCAGTGGTATTTTATCAAAAGATAACATAGAATCTGTTCTTCCAACAATATGACTGGTGAATACACCCTTAAATACCAAATCGCCAATAATTAACGTTACTACAGCGGTTCCTATCGGGAGTAGAACCAAAAGAATTACCCCTTGTTTTTTCAAATCATTGAAAAATGATTTAAAATGTAATCCCGACTCTATATTTGATTTTTTCTCCAAATATTCAAGAACAAAGAAAAAGAGAGTACCAATCAGTACGGTGAGACCTGATACAGAAAGTTCAGGTATTATCTTTGTCAAAGACAACACTGCCATTAGAAACAAACCAATGATTGTAGTATATACAAACTTTTTATCTATTTTAGCAAAATTAGGCATAAATATTTCTCCTTAACGTTAGTAGGGCGACATGGTTATTCTTTTGTCTTGAATTGTCAAATTAAGTGCACAATTCAAGACTTAAAAAACTTTCGCCAAAAGGTCTCCTAGGCTTTCACGAGTAGAGCTACACACTCAGCAGCTTACTGTTACCGTATCGTCTCGTCGTACACTCCTTACTCTACGACCACTATCGCATGGGCGGAGCATCTACTTCTACTTGGCTGATGAATCAGCTCGTACAAGCAGTGATACTGCCTCAACATGATGCGTCTGCGGAAATAAGTCCACTGGCTGGACTTTCTTCAGTTCGTAGCCCAGCTCTTGATAGAGTTTGATATCACGCGCCATGGTGGCAGGATTGCAGGAGATATAGACTATCCGCTGGGGCTCCATGCTGACACTGGAAGTGATAAAGCTTTCTGTCAAGCCCTTGCGCGGCGGATCGACTAGGATGACATCCGCCTTGATTCCCTGATTCAGCCAAGTTTGGATGGCTTGTTCTGCAGGGGCGCAAACATAGCTGGCATTGGTGATGCCGTTGAGTTCTGCGTTGCGCTGACTATTTTCCACGGCCTCAGGAATGACCTCGACTCCATAGACCTGCTGGACTCGGTCAGCCAGCGACAGACCAATGGTGCCGATACCCGAGTAGGCATCGAGCACAATATCCTCTTTTTTAAAATCAGCAAAGTCAAAGGCCGTCTGATAAAGCTTCTCTGCCATCTCGGTATTGACTTGGTAAAAGGCTGGCGCAGCAATCTGGAACTGCTTGCCCAGCATGCTGTCAGTGATAAAGTCTTGGCCGTAGAGTGTTCGGAATTCCCGACCAAAGATCGCATTGCCCGGCTGGTCGTTGATATTTTGCATGATGGACTTGATAGCTGGGAAAGCCTCTGTCAAGCGCTCAATTAACTGCTCCACTCGGAAAATCTTAGGCCGACTGGTCACCAAAATGACCATGATTTCACCCGAATAATGGCCACGGCGGACAACCAAATTGCGGATCAAACCAGTGCCCTCCTTCTCATCGTAGGGCTTGAGGTCGAAGCGGCGCAACAAGTCGCGCGCAAAAACGATGACTTGGTCAATAACTGGATCCTGAATATAAAAGTCCTCAATCGGTAGGAGGTCATGGGAATTTTTCCGGAAAAAGCCAGTTTCCAGCTGACCATTGACACGACGGACTGGCACTTGGGCTTTATTACGGTAGGCCAGTGGCTGATCCATGCCCAGTGTCTCCATCACTTCTACGTCCAAAATGCCAGCAATTTTATAGAGACAGTCCTGCACTTGCTTGCCTTTAAAAGCTAGCTGGGCTGGGTAAGCCAAGTGTCCTAAATCAGCAATCCCAGTCCGCAGATAGGCCAAATCAACATGCTCATTGCGCTGGTCAGACTTTTTCACAAATTCCTCAACTCGGCCAAAGCCGATTTTTTTATTGACCTTGAGGACGCGCATGCGAATCACTTCACTCGGCAGGGCATTTTCAATGAAAAAGACGCGGCCGTCTACCTTGGCCACACCCGCTCCCTCATGACTCAGATCTACAATTTCTACTTCAATAATATCGTTCTTTTTTAACATTTCTTTACTTTCTAATCAATCCTACGTTCAACTGCAATGATACTAAAGCAGGGAATCACAGGATTTTCTACTGTTTATTTCTTTCTTCCTACTGGAAAAGATGCACATATTTCTGCTCTGCTATTTTCCAAAAAGAAAGGGAAGAGACAAAATCTGCCACTTCCCATTATATCATAAGAGCCCTATCTTAAGCCCATTTGTTTCAATCTTTCTTTGTAGGCTTCAAAATCAATCAAGAGTCCTTGCCCACCATACATATCATAGGTATCCGTCCAGTCACCTAGTTCTGGTATAGTGAGGCGCTCTATCCCATTACGTGAATCAAGCACCAAGGATAAGCCTTGTGACCAAATAAAACTCTGAGGTACATTGGTTGAGGTTAAGGCAAAAACTTTTCCTAATGCTTCAGATCCTGTAAAAAGCTTCGTAGGGTCTTTTATCTGCTGCATGATAGCAGTCAAAACTTCTTGCTGGCGGCGTGTCCGTCCAAAGTCACCCTCATCGTCCTTACGGAAACGGGCATAGTTTAAGAGCGTTCGACCATCCATGTGCTGACGACCAACTTTGATGGTTTGAGTAGGAACCACTCCATCTTTCATGTTCAAATCATCTGGAACTTCCACTTCTGTGACCTTTTCGCCATCAATCGTCGAAAACTTGGCATCCATAAATACACCATTTGGAAAGAGGGTGTCAATTGCAGTCGCAAAGGTGTTAAAGTCCACTAGAGCATAGTATTTAATGTCAATATCGAAGTTATCTTTCAAAGCTTGACGAACTGCCTCAGCTCCACGATGATTGTCTTGTTCACCAAAAGTATAGGCGGAGTTCAATTTTTGATCATAATAATCATCATCCGTTGGCTCCGTGTAGGAATTGCTGACGCCGTCAATATGAATCAAGGTATCACGCATAAAGCTGACTAACTTCATTTTATGGTCTTTATTGCCAACGTTCAAGACCATAATTGAATCGGTCCGAGTCTCCGTTGAATTTTCTCCAATTCGGCCGTCTGTCCCTAAAACAAGAATATTGATCCCATCTCGAGCATCATGGCCATCAAAGTACTCAACATCAGCCGCTTTGAGATTTCCTGGTCTCGCTGTATTTAAGCCTTTGAAGAACATAAAGAGCATGCCAGAAACAACCAGAAGTACAAAAATCAGGAGCCACATCAGCACGCGCTTCGGATGAATTTTTTTGTAGGTTCTCGGAGTTTTCTGAGTTGATTTTTTCGTTTCTTGCTTTAAAGAATTGCGGGAATTCTTTTGACTTCTGCTAAGAGAACCTTTACCCGGGTATTTGGGTAACAAACCGGATGAGTCCGTCTTCGGATCTTCTGACGAAGCCCGCACAACCTCCCTAGTAGGTGTCTTTTGCGCAACATCTGACCGTCCTTTCGACTTTTGGCGGAGGTAATTATACTCCTCTTTTTCATGTTCGTTAAGATAGTAATAGTTTGTATGGAGATAATCCAGCCTTAACTGCTCGTGTCGACTCAGATTTTCTGTTTCTCTCATCTCTGCTCCAATCTATAATCCTGAATTTGAAAAACGGGATAACTGCCTAGAATTTTAAAGGTGATACCAAGTGTAGCAAGCTCTTGGTAAGCGAAATCCACTAATTCTTTCCGTTCATTATCAATATCTATAATAAAGAAATATTCCCCTAGGGCTGTTTTAAGAGGGCGGCTTTCAATCTTTGTCAGGTCAATGCCACGCCAGGCAAAGGTTGATAAGGCCTTATACAAAGCACCGGGCAGATTATCCGGTAAAGTCAGAGCCAAGCTCTGCTTTTCCTCTTGCTTTACAAGCTTAAGAGAGGGGGTGGTTTGTCCCAAAATCCAGAAACGAGTAAAATTTTCCTCCATTTCCTGAATATCTTGGGCCACCACTTGCAGACCATACTCGACTGCCGCAGTCCGCGGTGCAATAGCCGCGAAAGGTTGGTCAGGATGCTCTGCCACAAAGCGAGCCGCATAAGCTGTACTGGCTGTAATTTCTATTGCTGCTTCTGGATAATGCTGGCGAATATAGCCTTTCCCCTGGGCAAGCGCCTGAGGATGAGAAAAAACTTTCTCAATAGGCTTATCTAAGCTGGTCGCCAACAACTGCTGCTTAATGGGCTGAACAATCTCTGCTACTGCTTGGATCTCAGCCTGATGGAAAAGATAATCCAAGGTCTCATGGACACTTCCTTCAATCGAATTTTCCACGGGAACAACTGAATAATCCACCTCTTTCCCTTCATAGGCCTTCATCACTTCTGTAATATTTTGATAAGGCACCAAGTCTGCTTGGGGAAAGGCTTCTTGGGCAACATGGTGGGAAAAAGATCCCTTGGGTCCTAAAAAAGCTACTTTCATTGAATTTCCTCAATAATTTCTTGTGGCGTTTTTCCTACCACGTCAATTGTTTGTGTCGCGACCGCCTCATAGAGAGCCTGCCGTTGTTCAAAAATCTCCTGCAAATCTGCCTTGCTTTTGGTCAGATACAAGGGGCGCTGATTTTCCTGATCTCCCTCAATCCGACGAAAGAGGGTCTCAAAGTCAGCTTTCAGATAAATATTTTGGGGATTTTGAGCCAATAATTCACGGTTTTGGGGACTCAAGACAACACCGCCGCCTGTAGAAAGCACGATATCCTGCTGTATACACTCAGCCAAGACTTCAGCTTCAATTTTCCGAAAGGCTGGTTCACCATATTGAGCAAAATACTCTTGGATGGACATGCCGATCTTTTGGACAATCAGCTCGTCCATATCCAGAAAATCTGCTGACAAGGCTCTCGCAATCGTTGATTTTCCCGCTCCCATGAAGCCAAGTAAAATCTTAGCCATTCACCAAGCCCTCCAAGTCTGAAAAGAAGCTTGGATAGCTGGTATTGATAGCCTCTGCCCGCTCCAGCTCCACCTCTCCATCCGAAACTAATAGAGCCGCAATGGCTGCCATCATTCCAATACGATGATCGCCGAACGTATTGATGGTTGCGCCATGAAGAGGCGTTTTCCCATCGATAATCATGCCATCTGCTGTGGGAGTAATGGTTGCTCCCATGCTATTTAAAGCATCTGCGACAACCTGAATCCGATCGGTTTCTTTGACCTTTAACTCCTCAGCATCTCGGATCACCGTTCTGCCCTCAGCTTGGGTAGCTAAAAGGGCAATAATCGGAAGCTCGTCTATCAAGCGCGGGATAATTTCTCCACCAATCTCCGTTCCCTTCAGCTCAGAAGTCTCAACGGTAATCGTAGCGGATTTGGCCACCTCATCTATATTGGAAAGGGTCATCTTACCGCCCATTGCCTTGATAACATCAAGAATCCCTGTTCGAGTTTCATTGATTCCCACATTTTCAAGGACGATTTTAGAATGGGGCAGAATCAAGCCTGCAACCAGCCAGAAGGCTGCGCTGGAAATATCACCAGGCACTCTCACTTCTTGCCCAGTAAAGGTCTGACCACCCTGCACACGGATTTCCTTGCCCTTAACCTCAATTTGGCCGCCAAATTGGACAATCATATCCTCTGTATGGTTACGGGTAATTTCCTTTTCAATAATGACCGACTCGCCTTGAGCTTGTAAAGCTGCAAAAATCAAGGCTGATTTAACTTGAGCGGAAGCCACTGGCAGCTGATAATGGATAGGCCTTAAATCTTTTCGGCCATGGATGTGAAGTGGCGGTAAATCTCGTTCTGTCTGACCCCAAATATCCACACCCATCTGACTAAGAGGCAGGGTTACCCGATCCATCGGACGCTTGGACAAACTATCATCCCCAAACATCTCTGCTGCAAAATCCTGACCTGCCAAGACACCCGAAATCAAGCGGATAGAGGTCCCTGAATTTCCCATATCCAATTTATTATCCGGCGCCTTGAGACCATCAAACCCAACACCGTGGATCTTGACAGTCTTTCCATCATCCTCTATCTTAACGCCTAAATCACGAAAGACCTGCATCGTAGAAAGGACATCCTCACCTCTCAAAATATCGTGAACCACTGTAAGGCCTTTGGCCAAGCTTCCGAACATAATCGAACGGTGACTGATTGATTTGTCGCCTGGCACACGGATGCGACCATTCAGGCCTTTTGCCTCTGTTCTTAACTTCATAGATGCCCCTTTCAATTGCTACTAACTTCTATTTTATCATAAAAATAGCAATTTTCTAAAAAATTCTTGTATTCATTCCGACTTCTTCCTTCTTTCTACTTTTCTACATGATAAAAGAGGCTGCGACAATCGTCTCTCAGCCCCCCTTTATTCCTTGTCAACCCCCCGAGAGTGCCAGATTCTCACTCTAGTCATTCTCTGATTTAGCCATTATTTGTGTCCTAAATGCTTATCAATCTCATCCATAATCCGCCCCATCACATAGCTAATCTGCAGATTGCGACCAATCAGAATGGCCCAGAAAATAGCCATCAGATAGTTCTCAGACATGATTGCTTCATTAAAAAAATATGTTTCTAGGGCTGTAAAAACCGCCATTACTATAAATTGTCGTCTATTCATTCTTCCATTATAGCATGAAAAATCATAAAAATCTAAATTCAATCATCTTGCACGGTGATTTTTTCCGCTAGAAAATCAAAGCCTTCTGGTATCAAACTTTCTTCCTGCTTTTCAGCTGCTTCTGCTTTATTGCCGCGACTTCTAGCTGAAAATTCTGCCCGAATCTGAGTCCAGTCCTCTAGGGAAATAGCCAGAATATCTGGTGAAAAGCCAGCAACATTACTCAGCAGATTTCCAAACATGGTATTGAGATTTTCTCTTTTCATGGTCTGCTCAGCGTTGAAATGAGACTCAAAGGCCAAAATGGCATGGTTTTCATTGGCTGCGACTGGTTGCGAACCAATGAGCAGCGCCTTGTCCGCTCCTGCCAGACTCTCGATAATTTCACCCCAAGCATTTTGCAGCTTAGTCAAATTGCTGCGAGCCAATTCAGGATTTTCCACTGCCTCTTCCAAGATAGCATTGACCTTATTGCGGTCTACTCGATAAGTCTTAGCCTTCTGAGATCGTGCCTCCGATTTCTTAGCTGCTGGAGCTGGCTGACTGCCGACATTGGCTAATTGTTGCTTAAGCTCTTGGATTTCCTGCTTGAGATTAGACAGTTCCTCTACCAAGTTGTCAGGAATCTGATCCGAGCTTGCTTTTTCCTCAGCCAGTCGAATGGTCATCATTTCTGTATAAATCTTAGGTTGCAGGCTATTCTTGATGTCTGCTAGACTCTTAGTCGCCGTCTTAATCATAGCAAAGAGAGTCTCCTGTGGTGTCTTAAGATTTTCCAGAAAGAGCTCGCTGGCATGAGTATTCTCCCCGCCAGTTTTGACAATAATCAAGTCACGCAGATATTGCAGGAGGTCCGTCACAAAACGAGCCATGTTTTTACCGCTATCAAAAATCAGATTGAGATTATCTAAGGCTGTGACTGCGTCATGCGCAATCAAGGCTGCTACATAGGCATCCAAGGCTCCCAAGCTGATCGAGCCTGTAATCTCTTCAGCAATGTCTGTAGTCAAACGATTTTCCTGCGTTAAGCTAAGAGCCTGATCGAGGATAGACAAGGCGTCCCGCATACCACCTTCCGCTCGACGGGCAATAATCTGCACACCTTCTTGCTCAAAGTCAATACCTTCCTGCTCTAAAATCCACTCAATATGACCAATAATGTCCTGCGTCTTGATAGACTTAAACTCAAAACGCTGGACGCGGGAAAGAATGGTCGCTGGAATCTTATGCAACTCTGTCGTCGCTAGGATAAATACCACATTTTCCGTTGGCTCTTCCAAGGTCTTAAGTAAGGCGTTAAAAGCCCCCGTCGAGAGCATGTGCACCTCGTCAATAATATAGACCTTGTGCTTTGCTAAACTGGGCGCATAGGTGGACTTGTCCCGAATATCACGAATCTCATCAACCCCATTATTAGAAGCTGCGTCGATTTCGATAACGTCTTCAAGGCTTCCCTCAGTAATGGCCCGACAGATATAGCAGTCATTGCAGGGCTCGCCGTCCTTTTGATTAGGACAGTTCATAGCCTTGGCAAAAATCTTGGCAACACTGGTTTTCCCTGTTCCACGCGGGCCAGAAAAGAGATAAGCATGGCTAATTTTCCCTTGCTCCACAGCCTGCCGCAGAGTGGTGGCCACTACCTGCTGCCCCACCAGCTGACCAAAGGTCTGACTGCGGTATTTCCGATATAAAGCTTGATACATTAGGCTTTTTCTCCAAACATTTCAAAATTCCAAGTCGTTTTTTCAAGCAAAATCTGGACAAATTTCTCCAGATAATCCTGATCTACCTTATCATAATCACCTGTCAAGGATGAGTCCAAATCCAGCACTCCAAGCAGTCGGCCGTCTTTTACCATGGGCACCACAATTTCGCTCTTAGCCCGGCTATCACAAGATATATAATTGGCATGCTGGGTCACATCATCTACGATAATCGTCTCTTTTTTCTCAGCAGATTCCCCACAGACACCCTTACCTAAGGTAATATGGACACAGGAAACACCGCCCTGAAAAGGCCCCAAAATCAGCTCACTCCCATCAAAAAGATAGAAACCAGTAAAAACCGAATGAGGCAGGGCTTGATTGAGCAAGGCACTAGCATTGGAAAGATTGGCCAAAGCGTTGGTCTCACCTTCTAACAAGGCTTCCAACTGAGCCAGTAAAAGTTGATAATTTGAAATTTTTTCTTTTGTGTTCATAGAGTCTATTATATCAAAAAGCCGGTCTTTCAACCAAGCTTTTCTTTAATTTTGTTATCCAAAAATTCATCAATCAGTCTATTTACAATATCGGGTTGGTCGGTATTAGAATTATGCCCCGCCTTATCAATCCATTGAACAGACTTCCCAGTATTTCTTTCATAGGCTTTCAAATATCGTATACAAGACCCTGCACGATCTTCTTTTCCACATATAACCAATTGTGGACATTTTACTTCATAAGATATCTTCTTCTCTACTGCTTCTGAAAATATCTTATATCCGTATCCCGCAAGACGAGCATACCTTTCTTGATCGCCATCATAAACCATCATCATATCATACATCAGTTTTCTTCCATAGTCTGTTGTTGATACGCTTTTAGGGCCTGATTTCAAAAGAAATTTCCATGGATAGATTCTATAAATTGCCTCCATATTTTTTAAGAGCCACAATTCCATAGCTGTATAATACTTCCTTTGAAGGGATGGAGAATCAATCGTAACAAGACCTTTTAATTTCTCAGGAAAAAGTTGAGCATAAACCTGTCCTACATATCCTCCCATTGACTGACCAATTACTATTGGATTTTCTATTCTCTCTTTGATAAATATTTCATCCAGCCAAGTTGCTAAATCAAATAAAGTAAAATCGAGACGAAATGGATAAGATGAAGCGTGTCCAGGTGCGTCCCAAACCAAGACTCTATATGTACCTTTAAAATATTCTATTTGTTTTTCAAATAACCTATGGTCAGCCGTTAGCCCAGGCAAAAAGATAAGAGCACTTTGGGATGATTCAACAGCATCATTTGTCCAGTAATGAATTATTCCACTTGGTGTTTCATAAATTTTTTCAATCAAAGTTCAACACTCACATTCTAATTGGTTTAGTATAGTTTATCTCAATTTATTCCTATAGAAAGGCAAGCTATACTTAAATCATCTTTTTACAGCCACCCCATAAAGCGGATAAGGTACATATTTAGTCGCACCTGACGCGAATAGTAGTAATTTCCACCATTAATATAAAGCTTGGGTCCGTAAAAAATAGAAAGTACATTATAGTATGAATAGGTTTTTCCAGTCACATTGCCAAGACTCGGAGCAACCACTTCTTTTGAGTATTTTTTTGCAAGCTCGAGCGTATTCTCACCGCCATTTTGCGCCACATAGTCGATATAAGCCTGGCCGAAATTGTAGGCCTGAACTGCCGTCCAAACATCTACCTTTTTCTCACTGGCCAACTCTAGATTGTCCGACAAAGTCTGAATACCTTGCCGAACACTTTCTTTATTGTCTGTAATCGAATTGATTTCGCCTGTTGCACTCTCACTAGACTGCATGAGGTCGTTGTTTCTTCCCTTGGTTTCCGTGTAGATCATGGCTAGGACTAGCTCTTCATTGGCCGCCGTGTCCTGCTCGTCCAGCACTTCTCTAACCAAGCTTTGATAGGTCATAACCTGCTTAACATCACGATGGACTTGATAGCCTTTTATCGCGATGGCAGCCAGAATGATGAGCAAAATCAATCTTCTGATAAATTTAAACATTATTTACTTTGTATATCCTCGATATTTTTGATGAGAATAGAGTAGGTCCCGTTGTCGTTCTGGATAAATTCCACAGATTCAGCATCCTGATAGACATTATTGGGAACGATCAGCTCTATTCCATTAGAGAGGGATAATTTTTGATTTTCGAACTTCTTTTTCTGGCGACTGCTGTCAATCTCATCAAACTTGATTGGCTCTGGTATAGTTTCCTTGACCTGGTCAATAAAGGTAAGTCGGGCTGTCAGATTGCTGTCAAACAGCTCGTCCGCCAACTTTTCCGGAGACAATTCGTCATTTTCTTCCAGATTTTTGAAAATGCTGGATTTGACCTTGGATTGAAACTGGAAGTCGTCTGTGTTAAAACTTTCAGCAATCTTTTGAGCCGTTTTTTCCAGCGTTTTGATGGATTTTTTTGGTGAAATCTTAGGACTAACCTGCAAGAGATTGTCAGAAAAATAGTTGAGAAAGGCGCCATTGTACTTGATGCGCTTTTCAATCAGATGGTACTTGCGAGACTGGAGATTGATGACCAGAGCCTCGTCCGCACCCGTACCAAATCCAGGCAGATTGTTCTGTGTCAGCTTGATAGGATTGTCCGCTTCGCCACCCAAGTGAGTCAGGTTTTCCCGCAGAGCAATCCGAAGAAAAGCAAAGTGCTCCACACCCTCCTTGTCAAACTGGACAAAGATTAAATCGTTGGTTTTCTGATTTTCACTGACTGAAAACTCCTCCTGCCAGAGCTTGGCCACTGTCACTGATGTTTCCAATAAGTCGCCCGAAAGCTGGGCTAAAAAGACATTATCTGGTTCAAAAATGCCTGTTTTAGCCTCATCAGAATAAACTCGCTCGATTTTCTTACGCAAGTATTCTTCAATCTTGGGAGTGATATTAAGAAACTTATCCGCCAAAAGCAAGTCCGTATCAGCTGGGCTGAATTGATGAATGATGGCCTTTTTTACGTAAATGTCCATCTTAGTTCAAACCTTCATAGAGCGGAAAAGCATCCGTCAGTTCACGAACTTCCGCTCGCACTTGGTTCAGCACCGCTTCGTTTTCAGCGTTTTCCAGAGCCTTGATAATGAGCTCGGCTACCTTGATACTTTCTGTGACACCAAAACCTCGAGCTGCAATAGCTGCTGTACCGATACGAATGCCGCTGGTCTTAAATGGTGACAAAGTCTCATAAGGGATGGAGTTTTTATTAAGCGTGATATTAACCTCATCCAAGAGATTTTGAGCGACTTTCCCATTTTCTACAACCTTAGTGACATCAACCAAGAAAAGATGATTTTCAGTACCGTCAGAAATTACACGGAACTTGTCATGCTGACGGAAGACTTGGGCCATGGCTTGGGCATTATCCAAAATCTGCTGGGCATAAACCTTGAAAGCTGGGGCAAGCACTTCTTTAAATGCAACTGCTTTGGCTGCGATGACATGCTCTAATGGCCCACCCTGAATACCTGGGAAAATGGCTGAGTTGATTTTCTTAGCCAAATCTTCATCATTTGTCAAAATCAAGCCACCACGAGGGCCACGCAAGGTTTTGTGAGTTGTCGTAGTTGTAATATCCGCATAAGGAACAGGACTTGGATGGAGACCAGCAGCAACCAAACCAGCGATGTGAGCCATATCTACCATAAGCTTGGCACCCACTGCATCAGCGATTTCACGGAATTTTGAAAAGTCGATGATATGAGAATAGGCTGAAGCACCTGCCACAATCAGCTTAGGCTGTACTTCCTTGGCTTGCTTGAGGATGGCATCAAAGTCCAGTAATTCTGTTTCAGGATCAACGCTATAGGATACAAAATTGTAGGTTTGACCAGAGAAACTGACTGATGCACCATGAGTCAAGTGACCACCAGCAGACAAATCCATCCCCATCACAGTGTCGCCTGGTTCAATCAAAGCCATATAAGCTGCACAATTGGCCTGACTGCCTGAGTGAGGTTGCACATTGGCGAATTTGGCACCAAAAATTTCCTTAGCGCGCTCAATAGCCAAGCTCTCCACAACATCCACTACGTCTGTTCCACCATAATAACGGCGACCTGGGTAGCCTTCAGCGTATTTATTGGTCAAAATAGAACCTTGAGCCGCCATAACAGCTTTAGAAACGACATTTTCTGAAGCGATCAGCTCGATATTATGTTGCTGACGCTCTTCCTCATTGGCAATGGCATCCCAGAGTTCTTTGTCAAATGCTTTATAGTCTTCTTGGTCAAAAATCATAAGGTGTCTCCTTCTTTTAAGAAAATAGGGCGCTAGGCTCCTAATAGTTAAAATGTTATATCACTTACTTGGGCGAGAATGTCCTCGCGGGTAATGGCTCCTTGGCGCAAAATACGTGCCTTCTCTCCAGACAAGTCCAGAATGGTTGAATCCTGACCTGTCAAGGATGCATCATCTTCTACTCCCGAGACCTCCTCTTGAAAATCCATCATAATCTGCTGAAAAGAAGTTCCACTAGCTTTTCCAGAAAGATTGGCGGATGGACCAATCAAGGGACCATACTTGCGAATCAAGTCCAGCGTAACTGGATGCTTAGGAACCCGAAAGCCCACGGTTGCCATACCAGAGTTAATCCAAGCAGGCACTCGGTCATTGGCTTGGAGGATAATAGTCAGTGGCCCAGGCAGAAAGACTTGATAGAGTTGCTTCAGATAACTGGGCTGGTTCTTAGAAAAAGCATAAATCTCTTCTAAACTCGCCACATTAAGATTGAGAGCTTTGTCACGCGGTCGTCTTTTTAATTCGTAGACTCGCTCAACCGCCTCTTCATTCAAAGCTTGAGCAAAGAGGCCATAAACAGTTTCTGTCGGCAGTACAACCGCTCCGCCTGCTGCCAGAGTCTTTTCTATCTTATCCATTGTCAACCGCCACCATTCTATCCTTGCCAAATTGATCCTTCAGGACTCGGATTCGTTTTTGGGGAAAAGATTTTTTCAGTAATTCCCTGACGCCATCTCCTTGCTTGTAACCAATTTCCAGATAGATTTTTCCTTTTTCTGTGAGATAGTCTCCTGCCTGCTCCGCTATTTTCCGATAGACGGCATAGCCATCCTCCTCTGCGAAGAGGGCCATGTGTGGCTCTGAGGCTAGAACGTTGAGGCCGACTTCGTCCTTATCCGCTTCTGAAATATAAGGTGGGTTAGAGACGATAATATCAAATTTTCCTTGGATTGCATCCAAGCAATCGGATTGGACAAAAGTAGGATTGAGGCCACAGGACTGGGCGTTTTCCACCGCCAAAGCAAGAGCATCGTCCGAGAGATCAGAAGCAGTAATCTGCCAGTCTGGGCGACTGCTTGCCAGTGCCAGAGCGATAGCTCCGCTGCCAGTGCCGATATCCAAGACTGACACGGATTTTTCGGGATTTTCTGACAAAATCAGCTCCACTAACTCCTCTGTTTCAGGCCTAGGAATTAGAACCCGCTCATCAACCTTGAGAGTCAAACCGTGAAAGTCACTACTACCAATGATATACTGGGCTGGCTTATGAGCAAGCAGTTGCTCTAGAATCGCTTTTAGCTGGTCACGATCTTCCTGACTAACCTTTGCTTGAAGCTTGAGAACAAAGTCGGTAAAAGAGAGCTCATTGAGAGCTCGATAAACGAAAGACAGGCTTTCCGCTTCTTCTCCAGCTACTACTAGCTCCTGCTCTAGCTCCGCTAAATATTGAGCCAGCATCATTATTTATTCAGCTCTTCTAGTTTTTGCGTTTGGTCATAAAGAACCAAGGCATCTACAACTTCGTCCAATTTACCAGACAAAATGGTATCTAGTTTTTGAAGAGTCAATCCGATACGGTGGTCTGTCACCCGGTTTTGCGGGAAATTATAGGTGCGAATCCGCTCTGAGCGATCGCCTGTACCAATTGTGGACTTGCGCTCCGCGTCTTGCTCGTCTTGGGCAATTTGCGCAAAGTGGTCAGCCACACGCGCACGGATAATTTTCATGGCCTTCTCACGGTTCTTCTGCTGGGTACGTTCTTCCTGCATCTCCACCTTGATATTGGTTGGCAAGTGAACGATACGAACGGCAGTCGCAACCTTGTTGACGTTCTGTCCACCAGCACCCGATGCGTGGTAGATATCGACACGAAGGTCTTTTGGATCAATATCGTATTCTACTTCTTCGACTTCTGGCATGACGAGAACTGTCGCTGTCGAAGTATGAACACGGCCTTGGCTTTCTGTCACAGGAACCCGTTGCACACGGTGGGCACCTGATTCATACTTGAGTTTAGAGTAAACGGATTGCCCTGAAACCATAGCCACTACTTCTTTGAAACCACCGACACCGTTCATTGAAGCTTCCATCACTTCAAAACGCCAACCTTGGGCTTCTGCATATTTCTGATACATAGTCAGCAAATCTCCAGCGAAAAGTGCTGCTTCGTCTCCACCAGCTGCCCCACGAATTTCAAGGATGATGTTCTTGTCATCGTTTGGATCTTTTGGAAGGAGCAAAATTTTCAGTTTTTCTTCGTATTCTTCTTTATCAGCCTTGGCATCCTTGAGTTCTTGCTTTGCCATTTCTTCCAAGTCTGCATCTCCGCCAGATTCCTTAATCATTTCTTCGGCATCAACGATGTTTTGAAGGACTTGCTTGTACTCACGGTAGGCTGTTACCGTATCACGAGTTGAAGCCTCTTCTTTTGAAAGCTCCATGAAACGCTTGGTATCTGAGACCACATCTGGGTCACTGAGCAATTCTCCGAGCTCTTCATAGCGGTCTTCCACTGCCTGTAACTGGTCATAAATATTCATCTTTGTAATCTATCTCCTTGATTTTCTAATTCATTCTACTTAATGGGTGGATTGAAATAATGCTTGCGGCATACAGAAATATAGGTCTCATGACCACCGATTTTGATCTGTTCGCCATCATAGACGGGTTTCCCGTTATCCGTCCGCAAGACCATGGTTGCCTTTTTAGAGCAATATTGGCAAATGGTCTTGATTTCGTCAATCTTATCAGCCAAGAGCAAGAGGTGCTTGGAACCTTCAAAGAGTTCATTGCGAAAGTCATTTTTTAGACCAAAAGCCATGACTGGAACATCCAGCTCATCCACTACTCTAGCCAAATCATAGACATGATGACGTTTCAAAAACTGAGCCTCATCAATCAAAACGCAGTAAGGCTTTTCAGGCAGACTTTGAATATAGCCAAAAATATCCGTTTGATCCTCGATTGCCATCGCAGCTCGCTTCATACCGATGCGGCTGGAAACAACGCCAAAGCCATCACGTGTATCGACAGCCGAGGTCATGATGACTACGCTTTTGCCCTGCTCTTCGTAGTTGTGGGCCACTTTCAAAATTTCAATTGTCTTGCCCGAATTCATTGTGCCATATTTATAATATAACTGAGCCATTTATTCTTACATTCTCTCTAAGTATTGTCTTTCTAGGACTTTCAGCACTGTCCATAAACTCTGCTGGAAAGACCGACCGTACTTCCTATTATTTTACCACAATTCACTATTCTTTAAAAGCTAATTTGTGATAAAATAAGATTAGCAAAAGAAAAGGAGAAATCATATGCCATTTGTAAGAATTGATTTATTTGAAGGCCGCAGCTTGGAACAAAAGAAAGCTTTGGCTAAGGAAGTCACCGAAACCGTTGTCAGAAATACTGGCGCACCTCAGTCTGCTGTTCATGTCATCATCAACGACATGCCAGAAGGAACTTACTTCCCTCAAGGTGAAATGCGAACAAAATAAAACCAAAAGGAGAGTGGGAGAGAAATCGGTAATTCGTTAGAATTCGATTTCGTCGTCCCACCTCCGCACAGTTGAGTAGGGCTGTAAAAGCTGATGAAATCAGCGTAGTAGAGCCCACTCAACCACTGCGTCTTGCTCGACAATCCAAAGACAATTGAGAGGCTAGGATTTTTGTCCCAGCCTCTTTTGATTTTATGATGAAAATGCTCAGCGTCGCTTCTTTTGGATATAATTCAATCGCAGTTGGTAAAGGGTGGCACTCACGACCAAACTCGCAATCAGTCCAATCCAGTAAGCATAAGGTCCCAAGTCCGTAGCCTGATCTAAAAACAAGCCCAGAGGCAAAGAAACGCCCCAGTAAGCTAGCAAACCCAAGTAAAATGGAGCTTGAGTATCCTTGTAACCTCGCAAAATTCCCTGCAAAGGAGCGGCAATCGTATCAGCCAATTGGAAAAAGAGGCTAAAGGTCAGAAAGATTGAGGTCAGACGTATAAAATCTGGATCTAATCCATAAAGGCTGGCAACCTTATCTCGGAAAATATAGAGAAAAATCAGGGTAAAGACAGCAAAACCAGATGCTACAATTCTACCCAAAGTGCAATATTTTTTCACATCGTCAAGTCTTTCAGCCCCCAGCTCATAAGAGACAATGATGGCCATAGCTGTAGAAATACTCATAGGGAAAGCATACATTAAGTTTGAAAAATTCATGGCAGCCTGATGGCTAGCAATAATCAAAGAAGAAAATTTTGACATCACTAGTCCGACGATTGAAAAGATGACAACTTCGGCAAAGACTGTCCCTCCTATTGGCAATCCTAAGCGAAAACCCTCAGCCAAACCAGCTTTGCTCAAGGGACGAATTTTCCAGAGTTGGTATTGGCGGACTTTAGGATGTTTGATGGCAAGTAATAGTGATATGATTAATAAAACCCAATAAGCCAACGAAGTGCCTAGTCCCGCACCAGCTCCGCCCATTTCCGGAAAGCCAAAAGCTCCATAAATCAACACATAATTAAAACTAGCATTCAAAGGTAGGAGCAAGAGCATCAAATACATAGAAAGCCGAGTCAGCCCCAAAGCGTCCAAGAGAGAGCGAATGACGCTAAAGAGCAAGAAGGGAATGATACCGATGGACAAGTAGAGAAGATAATGCTGGGCCACATCTTTTACCAAAGGGTCTAAGCCTAGACGCTGCAAAACCAAAGGGGCACCTAAAAATACCAGCGCAAATAAAATCAGAGATAGAGCCAAAGAAAGATAGATGAACTGATAAAAATCAGAGGCTATTTTTTCATCTTTCCCCTGTCCCAAATGATGACCAATGATCGGAACCAAGGCAGACACAATCCCCGTCAGAAAGGAGAAAAATGAGCCCCACAGACTGGTCGCCATAGAGACACCTGCCAGATGCAAGGTATCGTATTGGCCCGTCATGGTCGTGTCAACAAAGGAAGCCGAGAAATTTGCCAGCTGATAAATCAAGATGGGAAGAAAAATTGAGACAAACAAGCTTAGGCGTTGTTTCAAATGATAAGTCTGATACATGTTGAAGTCCTTTTTTTAATCTTCTTTAACTATACTACTACAAGCTAACTGAATAGTCAAAAAAAGCTGGAACATCCAGCTCTTTTCTTATTTATTTTTGCGATTTAAGATCGCGTTTAGGACAATGGCAATCAGACTAGCCATGACAATTCCGTTTGAGAAGAACATCTGAAGGCTGGTCGGTAGGCTGTTGAAAAGGCTGCTACCATTGAGTCCGACACCTGCTGAGATAGAAATCGCTGCAATGAGGAAATTATGCTCACTGTGCTCAAAGTCAACACGCGCTAAGATTTGCATCCCCTGAACGGACACAAAACCAAACATAACTAGCATGGCACCACCAAGAACTGGACTTGGGATAATTTGTGCCAAGGCTCCGAATTTTGGCAAAAGGCCGAGGAGAATCAGGAAGCCAGCCGCATAGTAAATCGGCAACCGCGTCTTGATACCAGATAATTTGACCAAGCCAACATTTTGTGAAAATCCTGTGTAAGGAAAGGTATTGAAGACACCACCCAGCAGCACCGCAAGTCCTTCTGCTCGATAGCCATTTCGCAGACGGGTGCTGTCAATTTTATCTTTGGTAATGTCAGAAAGAGCTAAGTATACACCCGTTGACTCCACTAGAGAGACCGTTGCGATGATACACATCATTACGATAGAAGAAAATTCAAACTTCGGTGCTCCGAAATAGAAAGGTGTTGGCACATGGACCAGCGGAGCCTGTGCGACCGGCGTTAAATCTACCAAGCCCATAGCTCCAGCAATGCCCGTACCGACAATCAAACCAATCAAAATAGAGATGGATTTGATAAAACCTTTGGTAAAAATGTTAATCAAAAGAATAATCAGTACCGTCACAGCTGCTAGAATCAGACTTTGGGCGGTTGGCTTGTCTACGTTATTTCCCATATTGCCAATGGCAACTGGAATCAAGGTCAACCCAATGGTCGTAATGACCGAACCAGTCACAACTGATGGAAACAGATTAGCGATTTTTGAGAAAATCCCAGCGATCAGAACCACATAAATCCCTGATGCAATCAAGGCACCAAACATAGCACCACTACCATGGCTCTGCCCAATGATAATCAGGGGAGCAACGGATTGGAAGGCCACGCCCAACACGACTGGCAGACCGATACCAAAATATTTATTTAGCTGGAGTTGCAAGAGAGTGGCAACACCACACATAAAAATATCAGTCGAAATCAGATAGGTCAACTGCTCAGCCGAGTATCCCAGAGCCCCAGCAATCATAATTGGAACCAGAATGGATCCGGAATACATAGCCAACAAATGCTGCAACCCTAAAATGGCTGCCTGTGAATGTTTTTCTTCATTATAGTTCATCTTATAGATCTGCCTCTCTAAATACAACTTTTCCATTTTCAAATCTGTCAATTCGAGCCAAAGAAAGAACTGTTTGTCCTTGAGCCTCTAGCAAGCTTCGACCGTCTTGGAAGGATTTCTCAATCACGATTCCAACAGCTGCTACCTCAGCGCCTGCTTCTTCAATGATTTTAATCAAGCCCTTGGCTGCCTGACCATTTGCCAAGAAATCATCAACGACCAGGACCATGTCACTTGACTCCAAAAACTTACTAGCGATGGAGACCGTCGAAGTGATCTGCTTGGTAAAGGAATATACTTCTGCTGTTAAAATCCCTTCAGTCATGGTGATGTTCTTAGATTTTTTAGCAAAAATCATCGGAACCCCCAAAGCTTCCGCCGTGTAGATAGCTGGTGCAATCCCCGAAGCCTCAATCGTCACAACTTTTGTAATACCTGCATCTCTGAAATGCTCGGCAAATACTTGCCCGATTTCTTTCATAAGCGAAAAATCGACCTGATGAGTCAGGAAAGAGTCAACTTTGAGAATATTTTCTCCTAAAACGTTGCCATCTTTTAAAATTCTTTCTTCTAATGTTTTCATGTATCTCCTCTTAACATATCTTGGTTCAATGATGAAAGGACCTGCCACAATAAGCAAGTCCTTTCTTTTAATGACAACTAGCCTGACACTGAAAGTACCAGAAAGTCATTAGACTCACTTATTGTTAGATGTTTGGCATCTTGTAGAGACCTTGCCCCAATCATTAGCAAGATAAATAAGTTATTCTATTTAATTAATGAGCATCGCCATTCCAGATGGAGTTTTTGACGATGACATAGTCCACGCGAGTCAAACTATGCAAATCGCGACCACCCGCATAGGAAATCGAGCTCTGCAAATCCTGCTCCATTTCAGTTAATGTGTCTTGCAAGTGTCCCTTGGCTGGCAACAAAATCTTCTTGCCTTCGACATTTTTATAAGCACCCTTTTGATACTCGGAGGCAGAACCATAGTATTCTTTAAACTTATCACCATCTACCTCGATGGTTTCACCTGGACTTTCAATGTGCCCGGCAAAGAGCGAACCAATCATGACCATGCTGGCTCCGAAACGGATTGATTTGGCAATATCACCGTGCGTCCGAATCCCTCCGTCCGCAATAATAGGCTTGCGGGCAACCTTTGAGCACCAACGAAGAGCAGACAACTGCCAGCCGCCTGTACCAAATCCAGTCTTGACTTTGGTAATACAAACCTTGCCTGGACCAATGCCGACTTTAGTTGCATCTGCGCCAGCATTTTCCAGCTCCCGCACAGCTTCTGGAGTTCCGACATTTCCTGCAATGACAAAGGTATCTGGCAATTCTTTCTTGATGTGCTGAATCATTTGAATCACGCTGTCTGAGTGCCCGTGTGCAATATCAATGGTAATGTATTCAGGCGCATCATCTTTGAGGCTACTAACGAAGTCATACTCATAGTCTTTCACACCGACGGAGATCGATGCAATCAGGCCTTGCTCATGCATTCGTTTAACGAATGGTTTACGACCTTCCTCATCGAAACGGTGCATAATGTAGAAATAGCCTCCTCGAGCAAGCTCCTCAGCGACAGATTCGTCAATAATCGTCTGCATATTGGACGGAACGACCGGCATCCGAAACCTATGTTTGCCAAATTTCACACTGGTATCAGCCTCTGAGCGACTTTTCACAATACATTTCGCTGGAATTAATTGAATATCTTCATAATCAAAAACCTGAAAATCATTGAGCATGGAAAACTCCTTATCAATACTTAAAAATGACCTACCTATGCTCTTCAGCATCGCTACATCTATCCAGACGTTTCCAGAAAAAGTATATCATAAGGTACAGGTTTTGTAAAATATTTCAAGTATATTATTGATAACGTTCGGAAATTAATAAAACACGGTCGCCCGTGTTTTATTCTTTCTTATCTTTTTCTGAGTTGGAGTCTTCTGCTCCTCCATCCACTGCCTTTTTAAACTCTGAAAACATTTTTCCAATAGACTGACCTAGCTCTGGCAGACGTTTTGGCCCAAAAATCAGTAAGGCACCTAGGACGATAACGATAAGCCCTGGTAGTCCGATGTCTTTTAAAATTCCCATTACGATGTTCTCCTTTTTTCAATCATTTTACTCAGTAGGATACTGACTTCATACAGCAAAATCAGTGGCACTATCATTGACAAGTCACTGATGAAATCAGCTGGCGTCAAGATTACTGCTAATACCAATAAAACGAAATAGGCATAGCGTCTATATTTTATCAAAAATTGCGGTTTGAGCAAACCAATTGATGTGAGAAAGGCCACAATGACAGGCAATTCAAACAAACAAGCAATCGGAATGGTCGTGTGAAACAGAAAGGACAGATAGTTCTGCGCTGTCATCTGGACAGCAAATAAACCATCACCTAAAGAGAGCAAGACTTGCAAAATAGCAGGGCTGACAAAGTGAAAACCAAAGGCCAAGCCCAAGATAAAGCTGAAAAATGTAGCTGGTATGTAAGCAAAAATCGCCTTTGCCTCACTATTTCTAAGAGCAGGTCGAATAAATTCCCAAATCTGATAGACCATAAAAGGCAGGGTCAGTGAGAAAGCCACAAGACTAGCCAAGCTAATATAAATCCAAAGGATGTCGTCTGGTCCCAATACAATCAGCTTCTGCTCAAAGGAAGCGGTCAGCCATTTGTAAATATCCGCTGCAAAAAGTAGACTAAGCAGAAAAATCAAACCGAACCAGATTAAGACAGCAAGGAAGCGCCATCTAAATTCCGTCAAGTGTTCAACAACGGTCTGTTCCTTATTAGGCATCTGCTCGCTCCTTTTGCCGATTTCTAAAGGTCACACAAAGAACAACGACAAGAAAGATGGCCTGACTTAGAACCACTTCTAGGCTCGGATAAATTCCCAGCCAATCAATGGTTGGAAGATGAGACAGCAAGTGACTAGGAAAAATGGCTGTTAATTGCAGGGCATGAATGCTGACACCTAACATCTTAAAGGCCAAGGCATAGATCAGCCAGGTCAGACCAAAGAAAATCTGATGAGGCCGAATCAAACTGCTGGCCTTAGTCATTAGAATTGCGAGCAAGACTAAAACCAAAATAGCAAGTCCCAGTCCTAAAAAGAAATCTAGAGCAGTAATGCGCGGTAAAATTCCTGCATAGAACAAGATGGTTTCTGCTCCTTCACGGAAGACAGCGAGAAAGCTCAGGGCAAACATGGAAATAAAACTACCACTAGCTGTCACTGCCTGCATCTGACTTTCCATGAAGTCATTCCACTTCTTGACAGAGGACTTGCTGTGGAGCCAAATGCCGACCAAAATCATCATGACAACCGCAAAAATCCCCACTGCTCCCTCAATGATTTCACGATTGGAGCCAGAGGCAACGGCTGGAAAAAGAGTTTGCAGCAAAATAGCAATGGCCGCACTGGCTAGTACGCCCAAGCCAGCACCAGTATAGACCCATTTAAGGCCTTTTTTCATCTTGGAGGCCTTGAGCGTCGTAACAAGTGCCATCACGATCAAGAGAGCCTCGACGCCCTCACGCAGCAAAATCAGCATGGCATCAAAGAAAGTATAAGATCCGCTGGTGTCAATCTGTTCTAGCTCACTAATCAAAGACTCGAGCTGGTCTTGATACTCCTTGTCCTTACCCTTCACCATGATGACAGGCGACTGGCTTTCTACTTTGGTATAGAGGGAAGGATTTTTAGTGCTGACATCTCCTTCAACGCTTGGCCAAATCGTGATAAATTTCTTCATCGCAGCCTTGCCCTGCTTCTCGTCTCCTTTTTGGAAAGCATGCAGAGCCTTTTTCAGAAGGCCAATACCGTCTGCCAGTGTAAGATTCTCACTGCTAGCAGACGCTTCTTCTCCCTTGACAAAGCTATCAATCGCTGCTCTCAGATCATCATAGGAAGTTTGAATGGCTTCAAAATCCGTTGGCTCTGTCTCGATGGCACTCCGTAAAAAGGAAATGGCCGTTTCCACCTTACCATAATGAGCTGTGCTATGATCCCGCACTACTCCTTCATTAGCGGTCCAAGTCGAATTCATTTTTTTATAGGCTTCACGAATCCTTTCAAGATCCTTGCTCTTAATCGCTGCCTGAAGAGCTTGAAATTTTGATTCTAATTTATTAACCAGCTTGCTTTTTTCCGCCTCAAGATCAACAGGATTCTGCTCCTTTTCAAAAGCTAAAAGAGCAGCTGAAACCTTGGTCAGCTTGTCCTCTGTCACATCGCCCGAGATAGTCAATGCCTTGCTGACTTCTTTCCCTGCAGCTGAGTCATGGTTGCTTAAAGCCGCAAATTCAGTCTGGATTTCTTCCAGCAACTCTTTGGCACTGGCTTGGTCACCCTTTTGAACGGCGGTACTGGCATCCGTAATCTTGATAAAGAGACTACTATAAGAATCCTCAGCCGATACAGGCTGAGCTAGGAGTACGAGCGCCAAAAGTAAAAACAAGATCTTATTCAAATAATTTCTGACCAAGATATTCTCCTTCTTTGACACCGCCGAAGCAAGCAAACAAGCCACTGCCCACATGGGTGATATATTCATTCATCTTATCCTGTGCTCCAAGATTGGTCTGCACTTTGATAAAACTGTCGGGATCCTTTTGGAAAGAGATAAAAAGGAGACCTGTATCAAATTGACCGGTTGTTTCATCAATCCCATCCGAATAAGAATAGGAACGGCGATAGAGAGGCTTGTCGACTTCTTTGGCCAGCCGCACATGTGCATCAACTGGAAGCAAGTCCAAGTCTACCTCGTCAAATTCATTCTTCTTACCAAAGGGCGCCCCACTCTCCTTATAACGACCAAAGGTGTTTTCTTGCTCTTGCAAATTGGTCCGATCCCAAGTCTCAAGGAACATCTGGATCCGGCGGACAGCCATGTAGGATCCACCCTTCATCCAGTCCTTGCTATCACACCAAACCACCTTGTCAAAATCTTTCTCCTTGGTGACATTGGCCGTGCCGTCTTTAAAACCAAATAGATTGCGGGGAGTAGACATACGATCGCCAATGGCAGCAAAACCAGACTGGCTCCATTTCATAGTAACAGCATTCCGCGCTTTACGAACCAGATTACGAACAGCATGAAAAGCCACCTGCTCATCATCCGCACAAGCTTGAATAACAATGTCCCCACCAGTATATTTCTCTTTTAGTTGTTCCTTAGGGAAAGGAGGCAGGTCGCGAAATTCCTTGGGCTTTTTATCCTCCAAGCCCATTTTTTTCAGAAAAGAAGCGGAGACGCCAAAGGTTAAGGTCAGTCGGTAAGGGTTGAGTCCGACCGTTTCTCCAGTATCCGTAGGTGGCAAGAGGGCATTAGAACCATCTTTTTTGACTAAATCTCCATTGACCAACTTTTCACTGTAAGCGGTCCAGTCCTTGAACATCTGGATAATGGTCTCTTTATCCGTCGTATGCAAGTCCAGGATGACAAAATAGATATTCTTTTGCATGGCTGTTGTGATGCCAGCTTGATGCTCACCGTAAAAACTGATTTCTTCATCACCGTCAGCTAATTTTTTGTCTTCCTTCGCTTGATTAGCGAAAAAAGCAGATGCACTGGAGACACCAAGTGCTAAGCCTGCGCCTCCAATCCCTGCTTTTTTAAGAAATTCCCGACGATCCATTTTTTTATTAAACCATTTTTCGTCCTTGGTCATCTTCTTACTTCCCATCTAGGATGATACCCATTTGTGAGAGAGGCTCGCCTAGTTTTGTGACAGCTTCTCCTAGCTCTTTAGTATCTTCCTTGCTCAATTCGGTATAAAGTTTATAATTCTTAGAATCCGTCATGTGCTTGTCTAGCAAACTATTAACATTCTTGAACTCAGTTTCTATACTTTTTACCAGTTTTTCATCTTTCTTCTCAATCAAAGGTTTAAAGAGTTCGAAAATCTTTTCTGCCCCTTGGATATTGGCGCGGAAGTCATACAAATCCGTATGTGAAAAGATTTCTTCCTCACCAGTAATCTTGCTGGTCGCCACTTCGTTAAGGAGGTCAACTGCACCAGTCAACATGATATCTGGCGTAACCTCAACAGTCGCGATTTTAGCCTTTAATTCTTTGATGTCATTGACCAACTGGTCTGCATATTTCTCTGTACCAGTCGTTGTATTAGTTTCCCACAGAATTTTTTCAATCCGGTGGAAGCCTGACCAACCTTCTTCGGTCTTGTTTTCATCCACATAGTCAGCTAAGCGGAAGTCGATTTTCACATCAGACTCTCCGAAACTCTCAGCAATCGGCTCTGAACGCTCGTAGCTCATACGAATCAACGGATACATTTTCTTGGCTTCATCAAGCTTGCCTTCTTTGAGCGTATCTCTGAATTTCTCCGTATCCGTCAATAATTGATCAATTTCTTTCTGTACAAAGGCTTTATACTCTGCTGTTGCCTTATCCAAAGCTTTCTGATCAGAAGCCGAAAGACTCGTTTTAGCTTCCGAACTGCTGGCACTTGTATTCGATTTTTGATCAGCAGCACAGCCAGTCAGTAAAATAGCTGTTGACAATAAGACAATTCCAAGTTTTTTCATCTTGACTCCTTTATTTTCCCTAAAAGGGGCGAATTCATATAAATTATAACAATTTATTTCTCATATTTCAATAAATTGTCAGATAATTATAATAAAACTTTCCTTTCTGAGTAAAAAATGAGCATTTCAAAGCAAGATATCCTTAATTTTGCCAATTTCTGACTTCTTAACGACTACATAAATCGTATCTCCTAGATAGAGACGACTGGCTCCGTTGACCGTCTGGGTCTTGCCCTTATGGATATTCATGGTGATTAAAACGCCGTGTGGCAGCTCCAACTCATGCACTTGTCGCCCTGCGATCTTTTCTGAAACAGGAATTTCAATCAGGGTCGTCTCACCGTCATCTTCAATCCGATGAGGCAGCATTTTTTCAAGCATGGCTTCATAGACAGGCGCTCCCTTCAGCAGATCCATAGCAATATAAGCCATTAGAGTAACCAAGCCCAGTGGCATAAGATTTC
Organism: uncultured Streptococcus sp.; assembly: GCA_963523365.1. GTDB lineage: Bacteria > Bacillota > Bacilli > Lactobacillales > Streptococcaceae > Streptococcus. Next base: position 2,576 of record CAURCE010000010.1, on the reverse strand, counting down.
GAATATCTCCCACCATCTCTGTCACGAGAATCATAGCTGTTAGCGGAGCTTTGGAAATAGCACCAAAATACCCACTCATTCCCAAGATGATAAAGATTGGAAATTGTTCCTGCGTGATAAAGCCAGCTTCCACACAAAGGGCTCCAATTGCTGCACCTAGCAAAGAACCCAAAGCCAGAATGGGCAGAAAAATACCACCAGGAAGTCCGCTGCCATAACTAATCATACTCCATACAAAACGGAGTAAGAAAAAGAGAATCAAGGTTCCAACTGTGTAATGAGCACTCGTCAGAGACAAAATCAGCTGATTCCCACCGCCCAGTAGATGAGGCAGAAAATAGCCAATTGGAATGATTAAAACAAAGGCAAAAATCGGATAATAGTTTTTCGGTAGCCTAAATATTTTTCCCAGAGCTTCATAGACCAGATGAATATTAAGGACTGCTTTTTCATAGAGAAAGCCAGCCAATCCTAAAAACAGGCCCATCAAGATATAGATCCAGTACTGATTCAGCCCCATGAAAGGAATATTATCCGGCATATCCAAAACAGGGGTCAGGCCAAATATAGACAGCGAAATAAAATTTGCCACCAAACTTGCGGCCAAGGTCGAAACCCAAAAGAAGCGGGAAAAATGATGGTACACTTCCTCAACAACAAAAAGCAAACCTGCAATTGGCGCATTAAAAGCCGCAGCCAAGCCCGCAGCTGCACCGCTGGCAATCAAGGTCCGCTCCTCTACCGGACTCAAGTTCAGCCACTTAGATATGCCTTTTCCACTCATCGCTCCCAGCTGAATACTCGGTCCCTCACGTCCCAGCATCAAGCCACTGGAAATCGCTAAAATACCAACTAAGAATTTTTTCCAGAGAATGCTCCACCAAGAAAGTGACATCAAGCCTTTCAACTCGGCCTCAACTTGTGGAATCCCTGAACCCTTTATATCCTTGTCTGTAGCTACCAATCTAGCATTTACAAAGACAATAAAAGCATACAAGAAAAGCAAGGCTACTAGCCAAAACCACTCACTCCTGCCCCTCACATAAGCCGCCTGAATCAAGTGAAAACTTTTCTCAATCAAAAAACGAAATGCTCCCACTACTAGTCCAGCAAAAATACCCACCAAAATCCCCCTGAACACTTGGGAAATAATAGAGCTGGATATAAAATTAAATTCTTTTTTCGTATCAGAAATTTGTTCTTTTTGTTTGATCATCATTTCTCTCCCAAAGATCTTATAGCAACATTTTAGCACAACATGTGGGCAAGAAACAAGGCAATAGTGAGGAAGGTTTTGATTTCACCTATAAAACTTTTAACATCCACTCCCTCAGAGTTAAAAGAATTCCAAAAATGCAGTTTGGACGCCAAAAAAACGACCTTGAAGGTCGTTTCGCGTTTAGATTGACAAGTCTTCTCGATCAATCTTGTGTGCTGTTCGATAAGCTTGGTAGAAAATGAAGACAGCCACAGCAGTCATGATAGGAACGATGACTGGGATATCCGTTTCAATAGAAGTCAATGGAGAGTTCCAGAAGAAGTGGAGAACAAAAGCTGATAAGAAGTAAAATAGACCAGCTTTAAAATAGCTCTTTTGAGTCTTAGCAAATTGGAACATCAGAGCTAATCCGATAGTGGTCAAGGCAGTGTAAAGCCAGTGAGAAGCTACCCCGCCTGTGATACGGCCTAAAATACCAGAGATCGTGAAGGAAAATCCTTCAGGTAGGTCGGAAAGGATATAAGAAAAGTCCTCACTAATCTGAAAACCTATGCCAGCTGTAATTCCCAACAGTAAAAAGCCTTTAAGTTTTTTGACTGGCACTAGATAGACAGCGAAAGCAACTGCCAAAAGCTTAAGCGGCTCTTCAACCAGCGGAGCTGCGATAGCATTTTCTAGGTCACTGAGCAAGGTGTTTGGGAAGTTGGTGCTGACCCACTCGTGGATATAAGTATTGGCTAAGCCAGACGTCCATCCAGAAATGAATAGCCCACCTAGCAGAGCAATCCCAAGGCTAAGTGCTGGCGTCTGCCATTTTTTACCCAAACTGCGAATCAAAAGCAGAGCTGGGATGATATAGAGCAGAGCCAAAAGGGCTGACAGTCCGACAATTCCATAACCAGTACCTGACATACTGCCAGTAGTATAAGCTTGCGTCTCGTATTCCAAGCCAATCGCGCTTAGAAGGAGAAAAGTGAAAAGAACAATGTTTTTCTTCATAGAACAACTTTCTAAAATTTTATTTTCATCTTAGTATAACAAAAAAATCTAAAATAGAACTAATTTTAAAACTCATTAGAATGATTCTTAATTAGTATTCTAGTCGATAAACTTATAATATATATGCCTTGTCCTGTATTGTATTGACAATTCAACTTGATAAAACAAGCGACAAAAAAGTCCCTTATCGGGACTTTCATTGATTATTTTTCAGCTGTAAGTGCAGCCATAGTGATGTAATTGTACGGTTTGTTAAAGTGTGGCAAGAAGAAGAGATCTGTCAAGGCCAACTTGTCAATTGTTACATGCTCTTGGATAGCAAGTGAGAACATGTGGATTCCCATGCTGATTGCAGAAT
>CAURCE010000009.1:0-37766 GCA_963523365.1 uncultured Streptococcus sp. | reverse complement strand
TTCCAGAACCAGTTATCCAGTTGATGGTTGAGCCAAAATCTAAAGCAGACCAAGACAAGATGGGTATTGCCCTTCAAAAATTGGCTGAAGAAGATCCAACATTCCGCGTTGAAACAAACGTTGAAACTGGTGAAACAGTTATCTCTGGTATGGGTGAGCTTCACCTTGACGTCCTTGTTGACCGTATGCGTCGTGAGTTCAAAGTTGAAGCGAACGTAGGTGCTCCTCAAGTATCTTACCGTGAAACATTCCGCGCTTCTACTCAAGCACGTGGATTCTTCAAACGTCAGTCTGGTGGTAAAGGTCAATTCGGTGATGTATGGATTGAATTTACTCCAAACGAAGAAGGTAAAGGATTCGAATTCGAAAACGCAATCGTCGGTGGTGTGGTTCCTCGTGAATTCATCCCAGCGGTTGAAAAAGGTTTGATTGAGTCAATGGCGAATGGTGTCCTTGCTGGATACCCAATCGTTGACGTGAAAGCTAAACTTTACGATGGTTCATACCACGATGTCGACTCATCTGAAACAGCCTTCAAGGTTGCGGCTTCACTTGCCCTTAAAGAAGCTGCTAAGACTGCACAACCAGCTATCCTTGAGCCAATGATGCTTGTAACAATCACTGTTCCTGAAGAAAACCTTGGTGATGTTATGGGTCACGTAACTGCTCGTCGTGGACGTGTAGATGGTATGGAAGCACACGGTAACAGCCAAATCGTTCGTGCTTACGTTCCACTTGCTGAAATGTTCGGTTACGCAACAGTTCTTCGTTCTGCATCTCAAGGACGTGGTACATTCATGATGGTATTTGACCACTACGAAGATGTACCTAAGTCAGTACAAGAAGAAATCATTAAGAAACACCGTGGTGAATAATTCACTACACGACGCTCGCTTCTAGCGGGCGTTTTTTCTTTTTGGAATCGAAATATGAAATTTATGAAAAATATCGAAAATATATGAAAGAAAATTTGTTACTTGTTAATAATAATGAAATCAGTTGCAATTTTACTTAATAAGGTATATAATAGATATGTTGAAAGGTGATTTGTAGTGATTCAAGTTACTCTTTTCACATAAAATTTTTTTTGATTTTCATAAGGAGGAAATCACTAATGGTAGTTAAAGTTGGTATTAACGGTTTCGGTCGTATCGGTCGTCTTGCTTTCCGTCGTATCCAAAACGTAGAAGGTGTTGAAGTTACTCGCATCAACGACCTTACAGATCCAGTTATGCTTGCACACTTGTTGAAATACGACACAACTCAAGGTCGTTTCGACGGTACTGTTGAAGTTAAAGAAGGTGGATTCGAAGTTAACGGTAAATTCGTTAAAGTTTCTGCTGAACGTGATCCAGAACAAATCGACTGGGCTACCGACGGTGTAGAAATCGTTCTTGAAGCAACTGGTTTCTTTGCTAAGAAAGATGCTGCTGAAAAACACCTTAAAGGTGGAGCTAAGAAAGTTGTTATCACTGCTCCTGGTGGAAACGATGTTAAAACAATCGTATTCAACACTAACCACGACGTTCTTGACGGTACTGAAACAGTTATCTCAGGTGCTTCATGTACTACAAACTGCTTGGCTCCAATGGCTAAAGCTCTTCAAGACAACTTTGGTGTTGTAGAAGGATTGATGACTACTATCCACGCTTACACTGGTGACCAAATGATCCTTGACGGACCACACCGTGGTGGTGACCTTCGCCGTGCTCGCGCTGGTGCTGCAAACATCGTTCCTAACTCAACTGGTGCTGCTAAAGCTATCGGTCTTGTAATTCCAGAATTGAACGGTAAACTTGACGGATCTGCACAACGCGTTCCAACTCCAACTGGATCAGTTACTGAATTGGTTGCTGTTCTTGAAAAGAACGTTACTGTTGATGAAGTAAACGCAGCTATGAAAGCAGCTTCAAACGAATCATACGGTTACACAGAAGATCCAATCGTATCTTCAGATATCGTAGGTATGTCTTACGGTTCATTGTTCGACGCAACTCAAACTAAAGTTCTTGACGTTGACGGTAAACAATTGGTTAAAGTTGTATCATGGTACGACAACGAAATGTCATACACTGCACAACTTGTACGTACTCTTGAATACTTCGCAAAAATCGCTAAATAATTCAATTGTATGTAGAAGAGATCCGAATGGATCTCTTTTTTTGTTTTACAGAACAGCTTGAAGGAGTGGCTATTGGAAATCAACTCGCTCACCCAGCAGCATTAGCATTTATCAGAAAAATGAGAATCGTGTAGTCTTTCATCTATCTTTGATTGGAGAAAAGGAAAAGCCATGAATTTTTGCTATCACTTTTGTAGATTTTGTGATATAATTAACACGTATAAAAAAAGAAGGAGTCATATCTAATGGCAAAATTGACTGTTAAAGACGTTGACTTGAAAGGGAAAAAAGTTCTCGTTCGTGTTGACTTCAACGTACCTGTAAAAGATGGCGTGATTACTAACGACAACCGTATCACTGCAGCACTTCCAACTATCAAGTACATCCTTGAGCAAGGTGGACGTGCAATCCTCTTCTCTCACCTTGGACGTGTAAAAGAAGAAGCAGATAAAGCTGGTAAATCACTTGCTCCTGTAGCTGCTGACTTGGCTGCTAAATTGGGACAAGAAGTTAAATTTATCCCAGGCGTTACGCGTGGTGCTGAATTGGAAGCAGCTGTTAATGCTCTTGAAGATGGACAAGTTCTTTTGGTTGAAAACACTCGTTTCGAAGATGTTGACGGCAAGAAAGAATCTAAAAACGATCCTGAACTTGGTAAATACTGGGCATCACTTGGAGATGGTATCTTCGTAAACGATGCATTCGGTACAGCTCACCGTGCACACGCATCTAACGTTGGTATCTCAGCAAACGTTGAAAAAGCAGTTGCTGGCTTCCTTCTTGAAAATGAAATTGCCTACATCCAAGAAGCAGTTGAAACTCCAGAACGTCCATTCGTAGCGATTCTTGGTGGTTCAAAAGTTTCAGACAAGATCGGTGTTATCGAAAACTTGCTTGAAAAAGCTGATAAAGTCCTTATCGGTGGTGGTATGACTTACACATTCTACAAAGCACAAGGTATCGAAATCGGTAACTCACTTGTAGAAGAAGACAAATTGGATGTTGCGAAAGCTCTTCTTGAAAAAGCAAACGGCAAATTGATCTTGCCAGTTGACTCAAAAGAAGCAAACGCATTTGCTGACTACACTGAAGTGAAAGACACTGAAGGTGAAGCAGTAGACCCAGGTTTCCTTGGTTTGGATATCGGTCCAAAATCTATCGCTAAATTTGACGAAGCTTTGACTGGTGCCAAAACAGTTGTATGGAACGGACCTATGGGTGTATTTGAAAACCCTGACTTCCAAGCTGGTACAATCGGTGTCATGGACGCTATCGTGAAACAACCGGGTGTGAAATCAATCATCGGTGGTGGTGACTCAGCTGCCGCAGCCATCAACCTTGGTCGTGCAGACAAGTTCTCATGGATTAGTACGGGCGGAGGCGCTTCTATGGAGCTTCTTGAAGGTAAAGTTCTTCCAGGGCTTGCAGCTTTGACTGAAAAATAATCTTTGTAACGAAAAGAGTTGGGGAACCAACTCTTTTTCTGTTGTCCTTGTAAGGCTTCTGAGGAAATGGATTTTTGGCTTCTATTTTCTTAGCGAGTAATCAATAATGGGAAATGTAGTTAGAAATACAGTAGAAGCTGGCTATGCATTCTTGTAGGATGCAAACAATAAACTGGATGGACAGAGCCTTTTTGTTAGAAAATATGTTAGAATAAAGATAGTTTACTTTTAAAAAGGAAAAGGCATGAGCTATTTTAGTAAGTACAAATTTGATAAATCAAAATTTCGCTTGGGTATGAGGACGATGAAAACAGGGATAGCAGTCTTTATTGTCCTACTCATTTTTGGCATGTTTGGCTGGAAGGGGCTCCAAATTGGAGCTTTGACAGCGGTGTTTAGCCTGCGAGAAGATTTTGATAAAAGTGTTCATTTCGGAACTTCTCGTATTTTAGGAAATAGTGTCGGGGGCTTTTATGCCTTGCTATTCTATCTGTTGGGAAATTTATTGAATGGCCAATTTTGGGTGACCCTGGTATTTGTGCCAATCTGTACGATGCTGACGATCATGACCAATGTTGCTATGAACAATAAGGCTGGGGTGATTGGTGGTGTTTCAGCTATGCTGATTATCACTCTCTCCATTAGTCCGGAAGATACTATTTTATACGTTTTTGCTAGAGTTTTTGAAACCTTTATGGGGGTCTTTGTCGCAATAGTTGTAAATTCGGATGTGGATAGAATTAAGAATTTCTTTAAGTCTATAAATTAAAATGTGTAAGAAAATCTCACATTGATTGTTGACATACAAAAAAAATTAGTTATAATAGTGCATAGAGAGGAAAAAAATGAAGGAAAAAGAGTTTCGCCGAAATATGGCAGTCTTTCCCATAGGTAGCGTTATGAAGTTGACGGACTTATCTGCCCGTCAGATTCGATATTATGAGGAGCAAAACCTCATCACTCCCCTTCGGAATGAGGGTAATCGCCGAATGTATTCCCTGAATGATATGGACCGACTTTTGGAAATTAAGGATTATATTTCTGAAGGTTATAATATCGCCGCTATCAAAAAGAAATATGCTGAGCGTGAAGCTAAATCCCACAAAACGATTAGCGAAAAGGAAGTCCGTCGGGCTCTCCACAATGATATTTTACAGCAAGGTCGTTTTGGCTCTTCTCTGCCAACCTTTGGTCACATGCGCCGACCATAAACTATTTTTTAAAACTATAAGGAGTTACCCATGCCCATTACAGCAGCTGATATTCGTCGCGAAGTAAAAGAAAAAAACGTCACTTTTATCCGTCTTATGTTCTCTGATATTTTGGGAACCATGAAAAACGTTGAAATTCCAGCAACGGATGAGCAGCTTGAAAAGGTCTTATCAAATAAGGCTATGTTTGACGGTTCGTCTATCGAGGGATTTGTTCGGATCAATGAATCTGATATGTATCTTTATCCTGATTTGGATACTTGGACAGTTTTTCCTTGGGGAGATGAAAATGGCAGTGTAGCAGGCTTGATCTGTGATGTTTATACGACAGAACATGTTCCCTTTGCAGGAGATCCTCGTAGTAACCTTAAGCGAGCTCTCAAACATATGGAAGCACTGGGCTTCAAGTCTTTTAATCTTGGTCCTGAGCCAGAATTTTTCCTTTTCAAATTGGATGAAAATGGCGATCCGACACTGGAAGTGAATGACAAGGGTGGTTACTTTGACTTGGCGCCGACAGACTTGGCAGACAATACTCGTCGGGAAATTGTCAATGTTTTGACTAAGATGGGATTTGAAGTGGAAGCGAGTCACCATGAGGTGGCAGTCGGTCAGCACGAGATTGACTTTAAGTATGATGAAGTGCTTCGCGCTTGTGATAAGATTCAGATTTTCAAGTTGGTGGTGAAAACCATCGCTCGTAAGCACGGTCTCTATGCGACTTTCATGGCTAAGCCCAAGTTTGGTATTGCTGGTTCTGGTATGCACTGCAATATGTCCCTCTTTGACCAAGATGGAAATAATGCGTTTTATGATCCAGAGGATCCAAAAGGAATGCAGTTGTCTGAGACAGCCTATTATTTCTTGGGTGGTTTGATTAAGCATGCTTATAACTATACGGCTATCATGAATCCGACTGTCAACTCCTACAAACGCTTGGTACCAGGCTTTGAGGCGCCAGTTTACATCGCTTGGGCTGGGCAAAATCGCTCACCTTTGGTTCGAGTACCGGCATCGCGCGGCATGGGAACTCGCTTGGAGTTGCGTTCAGTAGACCCTATGGCTAATCCTTATATCGCTATGGCAGTGCTCTTAGAAGTCGGACTGCATGGAGTGGAAAATAAAATCGAAGCGCCAGCTCCAATCGAGGAGAATATCTATGTGATGACAGCTGAGGAGCGCAAGGAAGCCGGTATTACTGATCTGCCATCTACCCTCCACAATGCCCTTAAGGCTTTAACTGAAGATGAGGTAGTCAAGGCAGCTTTGGGTAACCATATTTACACTAGCTTTGTTGAAGCCAAGCGGATTGAATGGGCTAGCTATGCGACCTTCGTTTCCCAATGGGAAATTGATAATTATTTGGACTTATATTAATGAATTCTAGAACAGGGCTTGAAAAAGTCCTGTTTTTGTATGGAAACAAGATATTTTCAGTTTTTAACTGTTGTATTTCCAACCTTTTTCATGTTTTTTGCGTCTATAATGTACGGGAAGTGCTTGTAAAATATATTTAAAAGTGATAAACTTAAAGCATAAAAGCACGAAAGGCGAATAATAAAATGTCAAACAAGTTATTATATTCGGGAAAAGCAAAGGATATTTTTGCGACAGAAGATGAGCAGGTGATTTTGTCCCGCTACAAGGATCAGGCGACTGCTTTTAACGGTGGCAAGAAGGAGCAGATTGCGGGCAAGGGAATTTTGAATAATCAGATTTCAGCCTTTATCTTTGAAAAGTTGAATGCTGCCGGTGTAGCAACGCATTTTATCGAGAAAATCTCAGATACAGATCAGCTCAATAAAAAAGTTGATATCATTCCTTTGGAAGTTGTGCTCCGCAACTACACAGCTGGTTCATTTTCAAAACGTTTTGGCGTAGAAGAAGGTATCGCATTTGAGACTCCGATTGTCGAATTTTACTATAAAAATGATGATTTGGATGATCCTTTTATCAATGATGAACATGTGAAATTCCTTAAAATTGCAGATGACCAGCAGATTGCTTACTTGAAGGAAGAAACGCGCCGTATCAATGAGTTCTTGAAAGCTTGGTTTGCTGAGATTGGTCTTAAATTGATTGACTTTAAGCTAGAGTTCGGTTTCGACAAGGATGGCAAGATTATCTTGGCAGACGAATTTTCACCAGACAACTGCCGCTTGTGGGATGCGGATGGCAACCACATGGACAAGGATGTTTTCCGTCGTGGCTTAGGTGAATTAACAGATGTTTACGAAGTTGTTTGGGAAAAGTTGCAGGAATTGAAATAACAACCTAAAGGCTGTTTGGGAATATTGCAAGAGCTGAAATAAAGGAATAAGAATTGATGGATAAACGTATTTTTGTTGAAAAAAAAGCTGATTTTCAGGTCAAATCAGAGAGTTTGGTAAGAGAGCTCCAGCATAATTTGGGATTATCAACCTTGAAAAGTATTCGTATCGTGCAGGTTTATGATGTCTTTGACTTGGCAGAGGATTTGTTCGCACCTGCAGAGAAACACATCTTCTCTGAACAGGTGACGGATCATGTCTTGGACGAAGCGGCTGTGCAGGTGGATCTTGCCAACTATGCTTTCTTTGCCATTGAAAGCCTGCCAGGGCAGTTTGACCAACGTGCAGCATCTTCTCAAGAAGCCTTGCTTTTGCTCGGAAGTTCTAGTGACGTGACAGTCAACACGGCTCAACTTTACCTGGTGAATAGAGATATTGATGCGAATGAGTTGGAAGCGGTCAAGAACTACTTGCTCAATCCAGTTGATTCTCGTTTCAAGGACATTACGACAGGAATTGCCAAGCAGGAATTTTCAGAGTCAGACAAGACCATTCCTAAATTGACTTTCTTTGAAAGCTATACGGCAGAAGACTTTGCCCGCTACAAGGCCGAGCAAGGGATGGCCATGGAAGTGGATGATTTGCTCTTTATCCAAGACTATTTTAAGTCAATCGGACGCGTGCCGACGGAAACAGAGCTCAAGGTTTTGGACACTTACTGGTCTGACCACTGCCGTCACACGACTTTTGAGACGGAGTTGAAACAGATTGATTTCTCAGCTTCTAAATTCCAAAAGCAATTGCAAGCGACTTATGATAAATATATCGCTATGCGCGAGGAATTAGGTCGTTCTGAAAAGCCACAAACCTTGATGGATATGGCGACTATTTTCGGTCGTTATGAGCGTGCTAATGGTCGTTTGGACGATATGGAAGTGTCTGACGAAATCAATGCATGCTCGGTTGAAATCGAAGTGGACGTTGATGGTGTCAAGGAACCTTGGCTCCTTATGTTCAAAAACGAAACCCACAACCACCCAACGGAAATTGAGCCATTTGGTGGAGCGGCTACTTGTATCGGTGGCGCCATTCGTGACCCGTTGTCAGGACGTTCCTACGTTTACCAAGCTATGCGTATTTCAGGTGCTGGTGACATTACAGCGCCGATTTCAGAAACGCGCGCTGGGAAATTGCCACAACAAGTCATTTCGAAAACAGCGGCTCACGGTTATTCTTCGTATGGTAACCAAATTGGTCTGGCAACGACTTACGTTCGTGAATACTTCCACCCAGGGTTTGTAGCTAAACGCATGGAGCTAGGTGCCGTTGTTGGTGCTGCTCCTAAGGAAAATGTAGTCCGTGAAAAACCTGAAGCGGGTGATGTGATTATCTTGCTAGGTGGCAAGACTGGGCGTGATGGTGTTGGTGGTGCGACAGGGTCTTCTAAGGTTCAAACAGTTGAGTCTGTAGAGACTGCCGGTGCTGAGGTTCAAAAAGGGAATGCCATCGAAGAGCGCAAGATCCAACGCCTTTTCCGTAATGGCGATGTCACTCGTCTCATCAAGAAGTCCAATGACTTTGGAGCAGGTGGTGTCTGTGTGGCTATCGGTGAATTGGCAGATGGTCTTGAAATCGACCTCAACAAGGTTCCTCTTAAATACCAAGGTTTGAACGGTACAGAAATTGCCATTTCTGAATCACAAGAACGGATGGCAGTTGTGGTGCGTCCTGAGGACGTAGATGCCTTCGTTGCTGAATGTAATAAAGAAAATATTGACGCTGTTGTTGTGGCAACAGTGACTGAAAAACCAAATCTTGTCATGCACTGGAATGGTGAAACAATTGTCGACTTGGAACGCCGTTTCCTTGATACAAACGGTGTGCGCGTGGTTGTCGATGCCAAGGTGGTAGACAAGGATGTCAAGCTTCCAGAAGAACGTCAAACATCTGCTGAAACACTTGAAGCAGATACCCTTGCGGTTCTATCTGACCTCAACCATGCGAGTCAAAAAGGCTTGCAAACCATCTTTGACTGTTCGGTCGGTCGTTCAACGGTCAATCACCCACTTGGTGGTCGCTACCAACTCACACCAACGGAGGCATCTGTGCAGAAATTGCCAGTTCAACACGGTGTAACTCACACTGCGTCAGTCATGGCTCAAGGATTCAATCCATATGTGGCAGAATGGTCTCCATACCATGGTGCTGCCTATGCGGTTATCGAAGCAACTGCTCGTTTAGTGGCTGCTGGTGCAAACTGGTCCAAGGCTCGTTTCTCATACCAAGAGTACTTCGAGCGGATGGACAAGCAAGCTGAGCGTTTTGGTCAGCCAGTAGCAGCTCTCCTAGGATCTATCGAAGCACAAATCCAGCTTGGCTTGCCATCTATCGGTGGGAAGGACTCTATGTCTGGTACCTTTGAAGAATTAACCGTACCACCAACCTTGGTTGCCTTTGGGGTGACGACGGCAGATAGCCGGAAGGTGCTCTCTCCTGAGTTCAAAGCTGCTGGTGAAAACATCTACTATATCCCAGGTCAAGCCCTCTCTGCAGAGATTGATTTTGATTTGATTAAGCAAAACTTTGCTCAGTTTGAATCCATCCAAGCTGATCACAAAGTAACATCTGCATCAGCTGTTAAATATGGTGGTGTTCTTGAAAGCTTGGCTCTTGCTACTTTTGGGAACCATATCGGTGCAGAGGTGATCTTGCCTGAACTTGAAAGTTCTTTAACAGCTCAATTAGGTGGATTTGTCTTCACATCTCCTCAAGAAATCTCTGGAGTGGAAAAAATCGGTCAAACAAGCGCAGACTTTGCTCTCCTTGTTAACGGTATGAAGCTAGATGGAGACAAATTCGATAATGCTTTCCAAGGAAAACTGGAAGCAGTCTACCCAACTGAATTTGCCCAAGCTAAAGAACTGGAAGAAGTACCAGCTGTCGCTTCTAAGGCAGTCATCAAAGCCAAAGAAACTATTGAAAAACCTGTGGTTTACATCCCAGTCTTCCCAGGAACCAACTCAGAATATGACTCAGCTAAGGCCTTCGAAAAAGAAGGTGCAGAGGTCAACTTGGTGCCATTTGTGACCTTAAATGAAGAAGCTATTGTCAAGTCAGTTGAAACCATGGTTGACAATATTGGCAAGGCTAACATCCTCTTCTTTGCAGGTGGATTCTCAGCTGCGGACGAGCCAGATGGTTCAGCCAAGTTTATCGTCAACATCCTGCTTAATGAAAAAGTGCGTGCAGCCATTGATAGCTTTATCGCTCGTGGTGGCTTGATTATTGGTATCTGTAATGGATTCCAAGCCTTGGTCAAATCAGGTCTGCTTCCCTACGGAAACTTTGAGGATGCCACTAGTACTAGCCCAACCCTCTTCTACAATGATGCCAACCAGCACGTGGCCAAGATGGTGGAAACTCGGATTGCCAATACCAACTCGCCATGGTTGGCTGGGGTGCAAGTGGGCGATATCCACGCTATTCCTGTTTCACACGGTGAAGGGAAGTTTGTCGTGACGGCTGAGGAATTCGCGGAGCTCCGTGACAATGGTCAAATTTTTAGTCAATACGTTGACTTTGACGGCAAACCAAGTATGGATTCTAAGTACAATCCGAATGGTTCTGTAAATGCCATTGAGGGAATTACTAGCAAGAACGGCCAAATCATCGGTAAGATGGGACACTCAGAACGTTATGAAGACGGTCTTTTCCAAAACATCCCAGGAAATAAAGATCAACACCTGTTTGCGTCAGCTGTGCGTTATTTCACAGGGAAATAAAAGGTATAAAAAATGACATACGAAGTAAAATCTCTTAATGAAGAATGCGGTGTTTTCGGTATCTGGGGGCATCCAGATGCTGCTAAAATGACCTATTTTGGGCTCCACAGTCTTCAGCACCGTGGTCAGGAGGGGGCAGGGATCCTCTCTAATGATCAGGGGCAATTGAAGCGTCATCGTGATATGGGGCTTTTATCAGAAGTGTTCAGAAATCCAGCTAATTTGGATAAACTAACTGGAACGAGCGCGATTGGGCATGTGCGTTATGCGACTGCTGGCGAAGCTTCTGTGGATAACATTCAGCCCTTCCTCTTTCGCTTTCATGATATGCAGTTTGGGCTGGCTCACAATGGGAACCTGACCAATGCAGAATCTCTTAAGAAAGAATTGGAACAAAGAGGTGCTATTTTTAGCTCAACCTCTGATTCAGAAATCTTAGCTCACCTCATTCGTCGTAGTCACAATCCGAACTTGATGGGCAAAATCAAGGAGGCGCTCAGTCTTGTCAAAGGTGGCTTTGCTTATATCTTGTTGTTTGAGGACAAGTTGATTGCGGCGCTTGATCCTAATGGCTTCCGTCCGCTTTCTATTGGGAAAATGGCCAACGGAGCGGTGGTTGTTTCCTCTGAAACCTGTGCCTTTGAAGTCATCGGTGCTGAGTGGATTCGTGATGTGAAACCAGGAGAGATTGTGATCGTGGATGACAGTGGGATTCAGTACGATAGTTATACGAATGATACTCAGTTGGCTATTTGCTCTATGGAGTATATCTATTTTGCTCGCCCTGACTCTAATATCCATGGTGTCAACGTCCATACAGCTCGCAAACGTATGGGGGCTCAATTGGCGCGTGAATTCAAGCATGAAGCAGATATCGTGGTTGGTGTGCCAAATTCCTCGCTCAGCGCAGCTATGGGATTTGCAGAAGAATCTGGTCTGCCAAATGAAATGGGACTGATCAAAAACCAATACACCCAACGTACCTTTATCCAACCGACTCAAGAATTGCGGGAGCAAGGGGTGCGGATGAAACTGTCTGCTGTTTCGGGTGTTGTTAAAGGCAAACGTGTGGTCATGATTGATGATTCTATTGTTCGTGGGACAACCTCTCGCCGTATCGTTCAGCTTTTGAAAGAAGCAGGTGCGTCCGAGGTTCACGTTGCCATTGGAAGTCCAGCACTAGCTTATCCATGCTTCTACGGTATTGATATCCAGACGCGTCAGGAGCTGATTGCTGCCAATCATACGGTCGAAGAAACTCGCCAAATCATTGGAGCAGATAGCCTGACCTATCTTTCGATTGATGGCTTGATTGATTCTATCGGGATTGAAACAGATGCGCCGAACGGTGGTCTCTGTGTCGCTTACTTTGACGGTGACTACCCAACTCCTCTCTACGACTATGAAGAAGACTATCGTAGAAGTTTGGAAGAAAAGACCAGTTTTTACAAATAGGCGGATGACGATTTTCCGTTAAAGGAAAGGAATAAACAAATGACAAATAAGAATGCTTATGCCCAGTCGGGTGTGGATGTTGAAGCGGGATATGAAGTTGTTGAACGGATCAAAAAGCATGTGGCACGTACGGAGCGTGCAGGTGTCATGGGAGCTCTTGGTGGCTTTGGTGGTATGTTTGACCTTTCAAAAACAGGTGTCAAAGAGCCCGTCTTAATCTCAGGGACTGACGGTGTCGGGACCAAGCTCATGCTGGCTATCAAATACGATAAGCACGATACCATCGGTCAGGACTGTGTGGCAATGTGTGTCAACGACATCATCGCTGCAGGTGCGGAGCCTCTTTACTTCCTTGACTACGTAGCGACAGGGAAGAATGAACCAGCCAAACTAGAACAAGTGGTCGCTGGTGTAGCAGAAGGCTGTGTGCAGGCTGGTGCAGCCCTCATCGGTGGGGAAACGGCTGAAATGCCTGGCATGTATGGTGCGGATGACTACGACTTGGCTGGATTTGCGGTCGGTGTGGCTGAAAAATCTCAAATCATTGACGGCTCAAAAGTGACAGAAGGAGATGTTCTTCTCGGATTGGCTTCAAGTGGGATTCACTCAAATGGTTACTCACTTGTACGTCGTGTCTTTGCGGACTACACAGGTGAGGAAGTCTTGCCAGAATTGGAAGGCAAGCAACTCAAGGAAGTTCTTCTTGAGCCGACTCGTATCTATGTCAAGGCTGTCTTACCACTCATCAAGGAAGAGTTGGTCAACGGTATTGCCCACATCACAGGTGGTGGTTTTATCGAAAATGTCCCTCGCATGTTTGCAGATGACCTAGCTGCGGAAATTGAAGAAGACAAAGTTCCAGTGCTTCCGATTTTCAAAGCTCTTGAAAAATACGGTGAAATCAGGCATGAAGAAATGTTTGAAATCTTCAATATGGGTGTGGGACTCATGCTGGCAGTTAGCCCTGAAAATGTAGGTCGCGTCAAGGAATTGTTGGATGAACCAGTCTATGAAATTGGTCGCATCGTCAAGAAAGAAAACGAAAGTGTCATCATCAAATGAAAAAAATAGCGGTTTTTGCCTCTGGTAACGGCTCAAATTTTCAGGTGATTGCCGAAGAGTTTCCGGTGGAGTTTGTCTTTTCAGACCATCGTGACGCCTATGTGCTCGAACGTGCAGACAAGCTCGGCGTTCTGTCCTATGCTTTTGAACTCAAGGAGTTTGAGAACAAGGCGGACTACGAAGCAGCCCTTGTTGAACTCTTGGAAGAACACCAGATTGACTTGGTTTGTCTCGCCGGCTACATGAAAATCGTTGGGCCAACCTTATTGGAGGCTTATGAAGATCGAATCATAAACATTCATCCAGCCTACCTGCCAGAATTTCCAGGTGCTCATGGGATTGAGGATGCTTGGAATGCTGGTGTCGCTGAGAGTGGTGTGACCATTCACTGGGTGGACTCAGGTGTGGATACAGGTAAGGTTATCAAACAGGTGCGCGTGCCGCGTTTGGCTGATGATACCATCGAAAGCTTTGAAGCCCGCATTCATGAAGCAGAGTACAAGTTGTATCCAGAGGTTATTGGAGAATTGTTGGACAAGTAAATGAAAGGAAAAAACATGACTAAACGCGCCTTAATCAGCGTCTCAGACAAAGTGGGCATTGTTGAATTTGCCCAAGAACTCAAAAAACTCGGTTGGGATATTATCTCGACAGGTGGGACCAAGGTTGCCCTTGATAATGCTGGGGTGGAGACCATTGCAATCGATGATGTGACTGGTTTCCCAGAAATGATGGACGGTCGTGTCAAGACCCTTCACCCAAATATCCACGGTGGTCTCCTGGCTCGTCGTGACTTGGATAGTCACTTGGAGGCAGCTAAGGATAACAAGATCGAGCTCATCGACCTTGTGGTGGTCAATCTCTATCCTTTCAAGGAAACGATTCTCAAGCCAGATGTGACATACGCTGATGCGGTGGAAAATATCGATATCGGTGGGCCATCTATGCTTCGTTCAGCAGCTAAAAACCATGCCAGCGTGACAGTTGTGGTGGACCCTGCTGACTATGCTGTGGTTTTGGAAGAATTGACAGCTAATGGCGAAACGACTTACGAAACTCGTCAACGTTTGGCAGCAAAGGTTTTTCGTCACACGGCGGCTTATGATGCCTTGATTGCAGAATACTTCACGGCGCAAGTGGGTGAATCAAAACCAGAAAAGCTCACTTTGACTTATGATCTCAAGCAAGCCATGCGTTACGGTGAAAACCCTCAACAGGATGCGGACTTCTACCAAAAAGCTTTGCCGACTGCCTACTCAATTGCATCAGCAAAACAGCTCAACGGGAAAGAATTGTCCTTCAATAACATCCGCGACGCTGATGCGGCTATCCGTATTATCCGTGATTTTAAAGACCGTCCAACCGTTGTGGCTTTGAAACACATGAACCCATGTGGAATTGGTCAAGCTGATGACATCGGGACTGCTTGGGACTACGCTTATGAGTCTGACCCAGTGTCTATCTTTGGCGGTATTGTCGTCCTTAACCGTGAGGTGGACGCTGCGACAGCTGAGAAGATGCACGGCGTTTTCCTTGAAATCATCATCGCACCGAGCTATACGGATGAAGCGCTAGCCATTTTGACCAATAAAAAGAAAAACTTGCGCATCCTTGCCTTGCCATTTGACGCTCAAGATGCTAGTGAAGTGGAAGCAGAGTACACAGGCGTGGTTGGTGGACTTCTCGTGCAAAACCAAGACGTGGTCAAGGAAAGCCCGGCTGACTGGCAAGTGGTGACCAAACGCCAACCAACCGAGACAGAAGCGACTGCTCTTGAGTTCGCTTGGAAAGCTATTAAATACGTCAAATCAAACGGTATCATCGTGACCAATGACCACATGACACTGGGTGTTGGTCCAGGTCAAACCAACCGTGTGGCTTCCGTTCGTATTGCCATTGACCAAGCCAAAGACCGCCTTGACGGCGCTGTACTTGCTTCTGATGCCTTCTTCCCATTTGCAGATAACGTGGAAGAAATCGCTAAAGCAGGCATTAAAGCCATCATCCAGCCAGGTGGCTCTGTACGTGACCAAGAATCCATCGAAGCTGCGGACAAATATGGTTTGACCATGGTCTTCACAGGCGTGAGACATTTTAGACATTAAGAAGATTCATATTGGAGAAAATGCTTAGATTTTTTCTCCAATTTTTTGCGCAAAAAAACTCCCAAAAGGATAAGTGGTTCATCTTTTGGGAGTTGATTTTTATAGGGGCTTAACAGAATTAGAAAGAAAGTCCACTTTGGAAAGCGCTGAGTTTTTGTTTAGCTACTTCGTTGATTTGATCGATAGCAGCATTGATAGCTTGGCTAGTCAAATCAGATAGAGTTTCCATATCTTCTGGGTCTACGATAGCAGGCTGAAAGTCAATTTTGACAACCTTTTTATCACCAGTAAGAGTTGCTACAACTAAATCTTGGCTAGATTTTCCAACAAATTCAGTTGCGGCTAATTCTGCTTGAGCAATGTCCATTTCTTTTTTAAGTTTTTGGGCTTGCTTCATCATGTTTTGCATATTCATCATAAGATTTTCTTTCCTTTCTCTCGCAAGGGCTGAGTCCCTTAGTAATCTTCACTCTTCAATTATATCATTTTTTGGAAAAGTGGCAAGAAGAACATTTCTAGAAGGTTTGACAAAGATTTAGCCTTTATAGTAGAATGGTCATGAATCTATATCCCAAGGAGAAGACAACTTGAAAAACAAGAAGATAAAAGGTTTGCTGTTGGTACTACTCTCAACCCTCTTCATCCTAATCGGCTGTAGTGGTAGCCCTAAAATTCAGGGAAAATGGAATGTGCAGGATGTTAGAGGAGAACAAACGACCATTGAAATAAAAGAGAAAACCATCATTATCAACGAAGAAGAGTATAAGTATACTCAAAATGCTGTTGGTTTTAAAAATGGGGTGAGTTATTATGGCCTGATTCGGAAAGATAATGGCAAAATATTTTCTATCGTCTTTCCTGAGAAAGATAAAAATGTTGCTATTATGCTAATTCCTGATTCAGACGAGGATTATCTCACAGGCAGTATGCTCTTTGCTATGAACCGCAAGGAAAAGCCAGATTATAAAAAATATGCAGAAAAATATTTTAATCTACAATAAAAGAAAAAGGCGCTGAATTTCAGCGTCTTTTAGGTTTTATGACAGTGATGTCATGGTCGGCAAGTCTATACTAGATTTCTCTAGATCTACCGTCAGCTGATAGTCGGTTTTATCACGGACGGTGTGTTCGAAGTCAATGGTGTAGAGGACGAGGCGTAGTTGGTCGCCTTTTTTCATCTTGTAGATGGTTGGTTGCAGCTCAAAGCTACATTCCATCCATTGGTCAGGAGTGATTTCTTCGACCGTCAGCAAATCTGTCCGATTTTGCAGGTTGAGGAAGCCTTTGGTGATGACACGGTGTGGCGTTTCGGCAAAAGGCAACTCAACTAGATTGTCCAGCATATAGTAGCGGCCGTTGTCCATGACTCTAGGCTCAAGCGGTGTCGGAATTGGAGTGAGGCGTTTGGCTGGTCCAAAGTCCAGTAGCTGGGCAGAAATCAGCCCCTTGTCTGTGCTGGATTTAAGGCACAGTTTGAGCTGGGTGGCCCCGTTGAGGAAGAGGTCGTCTTCCAAAGTCCAATCCAGAGTAATCTGGTTGACCTTGCCGTCAAAGAGTTCATTTTTAAAGCTTTGATAGCTTTTGGCAAAACGATTGTAATCTTCTTCTGAATACTGATTTTGAATCTCTTGAGAGCCTTCACCTAGTTGGAAATGAGCGTAGTACTCTTGTCCGCCGAAGTCTGCCAGAGTTAGCCAATTTTGAGCTTGGCTGTTGTCCTGCCAGATGACTGGTGGTAGTTCGAAGTCTGAAGCATGGCCTAGCAGTTTCTTGCTAAGGAGAGCGTTCATGGCTTCGCGGAAGTCAATGGACTGCCAGTTGTTCATGTAAACATGGGCACCATTGTGGAAGAAGAGGTGCTTTTTGATGTGAGCTGGCAGAGCTCGGAACATATTATAAACATGGAGGGGCTTGACATTCCAGTCTTGAGAGCCATGGGTGAAGACGACTTCGGCCTTGACCTTATCTGCATGGAGCAGGTAGTTGCGGTCATGCCAAAATTGATTGTAATCTCCGGTTTGCCGGTCTAGGTCTTTGCGCTGTTGCTCTAGGCTTTGCTGATAAGCAGCATTATGACGCAGGTAGTCACCCGCCCTCAGGTTGCGGGAGTAAGTCAGTTCGGTCAGGGATTCAAAATCCTCTCCTGGATAGCCGCCAGGACTTGTGACAAGGCCGTTTTCGCGGTAGTAGTTGTACCAAGAAGAAATCCCTGCTTCGGCGATGATGACTTCCAGTCCATCTACTCCAGTCGTTGCCAGCCCGTTGGACATGGTGCCCAGATAGGAGATACCGGTCGTAGCCACTTTTCCGTTGGACCAAGTGGCCTTGATTTCCCGTTGGCGAGTGTGGTCGGTGAAGGCTCGACAGTGGCCATTGAGCCAATCAATAACGTTCTTATAAGCCTCGATCTGCTGATAGTCGCCGCTGGTCATCAGTCCTTCAGAGTCTTTAGTTCCCACGCCAGACACATAGAGATTGGCAAAGCCGCGGGGTAGCAAGTAGTCGTTGAGTGTGTAGGTGCCGATATGGCCTAATTTTTCCTCGGCTTCAGAGACTTCTTGGACAGGAGCTAGCGAATCCAGTTGGAGCAATTTAAGCTCGGGATCTTGTACTGTGATTTGATGTGGCTCTTTTTTTACTAAGTCCACATTCATATTATGGAGAGCCTTGTCGCTGGCCGGATCATTGGTTCCCTGATGATAAGGAGAAGCGGTCATGACAGCGGGGATTTTCCCTTGGTAACGAGGACGGATAATGCTAACCTTGACTAGATCTGGCTGGCCGTCTCCATCAGTATCAACTCGGCTTTCTACATAAACTACCTCACGAATGGCATCATGGCTGGAAAAGGTTGCCAGGCTCTTACCGTTGAAGTAGTGGTGGGTATTGTCCTCGGGAATCAATCCCTCGCTGACCAGCTTATCAACCAGCAAATTGCCATTTTTTGTTCGAGTGTTGAGCAACTGGTAGAGGTTTTCTAGCAGATCGCCATAAACGATAGGGAAGTTGCTTTCTGTTCGGAATTTCTCAAGATCGGTGAAATCAACAAAAGGCACAAAATCCAATAGCTGAAAGGCAGTCATGTAGAAGACCTCAGCTGTCAGTTCACGGTCTGACTCGAAGAAGGTCAATAGGTCAGTTTCGCTATCAGCTGCCCAAGCTCGAAGCAAGTAGTCAGTATCCTGATAGAGAAAGAAACAGCGTCGTAGGAAGCTTTGGATATTGTCTTTGTCAGAAAGGTGCGGCTCATAGATGAAGCCCAACTCGGCTAATTCTTGGCGCATAGTGTCTGGATTTGTCTTGCGATAACTATACTGATTAAAGCGCATATTTTTCCCTCTTTTTCTGGTTTTTATTTAAAATGACCTTTACATTATCCATTATACTTGATAAAATATAGATTGTCTAAAAAATTTAAAAGGAGAAATTAGATGGATTTCAGTTGGGCTATTAAATATGCCACGGAATTTTTAGGAACAGCTATCCTTATCATTTTGGGGAATGGTGCTGTTGCCAATGTTGAATTAAAAGGAACTAAAGGTCATCAAAGTGGCTGGTTGGTCATTGCTGTTGGTTACGGTATGGGGGTTATGATTCCAGCTTTGATGTTTGGAAATACCTCAGGTAACCACATCAACCCTGCCTTCACTTTAGCACTTGCGATTAGTGGTTACTTCCCATGGGCGCATGTAGCACCTTACATTCTTGCTCAAGTTTTGGGTGCTATCTTCGGACAGGCTTTGGTCGTAGCGACACACCGCCCTTACTACTTGAAAACAGAAAATCCAAACAATATCTTGGGTACTTTCTCAACCATTTCAAGTCTAGATCACGGAACACCTGAATCTCGTAAAGCAGCAACAATCAATGGCTTTATCAATGAGTTTGTTGGTTCCTTTGTTCTTTTCTTTGCAGCGATGGGCTTGACTAAACTTCACTTCGGTGCGGAACTGAAGGTTCTTATCGAGAAGAATGTACAACAACAAGCTCTTCAAGCAGCTCAAGCAGGTCAAAAAGTAGCAGAATCAGATGTTCAAAGTCTGATTCACAATACATTTGCACAAGCAACAAATGGTTCATCTGCTGTCGCTCACTTGGCGCTTGGTTTCCTTGTCATGGCTTTGGTAACTTCACTTGGAGGTCCTACTGGACCAGGTCTTAACCCAGCCCGTGACCTCGGACCTCGTATCTTGCACTTTATCTTGCCAAAATCAATCCTTGGTGAACACAAGGGCGATTCAAAATGGTGGTATTCTTGGGTACCGGTTGTGGCACCAATTGCGGCTGGTATTGCAGCAGTAGCTTTGTTTAAAGCGATTTACGGATAATATTTATCAAAAGACTGAGAAAAATCTCGGTCTTTTTTTGTTGGTTTCTGACTAATAGAAAAATGCGATTTGGTTTATATTTTTGGTCTGTTAGATTAGGATAGTGGAAATGTTCTGAAAATTGTTGGTTTGCGCATAATTTCTTGTCAAAAAAATGAAAATTTATTACAATAAAATAGTTTGGAGGAAGTTATGAGTGTGAATCATGTTGCAAGAATTGTTCCAGTAATAAAAGTAAATAATCGGAACCTAAATCAAGATTTCTATAGTAAAACGCTAGGGATGAAATCCCTATTAGAAGAAGGAGCCCAGTTGTCTTTGGGCGATCAAACCAAAACAGAAAGATTGATCTTAGAAGAATCTCCAAGCATGCGCTCTCGTCGAGTTAAAGGGGCAAAAAAATTGGCTCGCTTAGTGATCAAGGTGGCACAAGCGTCAGAAATTGAGGCTTTGTTGGCTCGAGGGATTGAAGTTGATAGTTTATATCGTGGGGAGAAAGGTTATGCTTTTGAAGCGATTTCCCCAGAAGGCGATCACATCCTGCTCCATGCAGAAGAGGATCTGAGCAGCTTACAACCAGTCGAAAAAACTCCTGCATTTGAAGTGCAGGACGACTTTATCGGCTTGAGTCAATTTGATGTGGAAAAGATTGAGCTTCGTGTCCCGGATTTACAGGCTGTCAAGGCTTTCTATCAACCAGTGAGCAATGTCTTGGATTTCCTAGATGTGCAGGAAGCCCAAGGAGACGATTTGCAGGCTGATAATACGAAAACTTGGGATTTAGCTATGCTCAAATGTTTGGTGGCAGACTTTGATGTGGAAAAATTGTCATCGATTTTTGCAACACAGGAATTTTTTGTCCCTAAATCTAAAAAATTCTTGGTCAGCCAAGACCAAAGTAATATTGAACTATGGTTTGAGCAACTATGACCCAGCGGATTTTAGAAAAGATCGATCAGCAGCTTGCTGCAGGGCTTTATCCTGGGGCTAGTTTGTCTCTTTATCGTGATGGACACTGGCAGAGTTTTTATCTGGGCTTAGCAGACCCGGCCAATCAATCAGTAACGCGAGCTGGTCTGGTTTATGATCTGGCCAGCGTCAGCAAGGTGGTTGGTGTAGGGACCTTGGTGGCATTTTTGCTTCAGACTGGTGACTTGGATATCGATGCGCCTTTGCGACAATACTATCCAGCCTTTCATGATGATCGGGTGACTCTGCGCCAGTTGTTGACCCATACCTCTGGGCTAGATCCCTTTATTCTTAATCGGGATAGGCTCAATGCTCAAGAATTAAAGGCGGCCCTCAATAGCTTGACAGTGCTGGATGACAAAGCCTTCCATTATACAGATGTTAATTTTCTCCTGCTGGGCTTTATGCTGGAGGAGCTGTACGGGGAAGCTTTGGACCGCTTATTTGAATACAAGATTTTTAAGCCGTGGGCGATGAAGAACACTAGCTTTGGGCCAGTAGCTTCTGCGGTGCCGACTGTTCGTGGCGTGAAAGCGGGAGTGGTTCATGATCCCAAAGCGCGTGTCCTAGGCCATCATGCCGGTAGTGCTGGACTTTTTTCAAGACTTGAGGATTTGCAGATCTTTTTAGAGCATTATTTGCGGGATGAATTTGCAGAGAAATTGAGCCAAAACTATGCTCTAGAGCCTGGCAAGACACGCAGTCTAGCTTGGAATTTGGAAGGGGAATGGCTGGATCATACTGGCTATACGGGTACTTTTATCATGTACAATCGGGCGGAACAGAAAGCCGCAATCTTTCTGTCCAATCGCACCTATGAAAAGGATGAACGTGCCCAGTGGATTTTAGACCGCAATGAACTGATGGATTTAATCAGAAAAGAGTGGTAGCATCCTCCCTATCGAGGCTAAAGGCCCGTCACTGATGATGAAATAGGATAGAACTCCGGCTTTTGCTTGGAGTTTTTGACTGCTTAACGTGACTTTGTCAGTCAAGATAGGAAAAGATCGCTTTTTTTTCAAAAGTATATTAAAATATAGAAGATAGAAGGAAGAAATAGAGAGAAAGTATGACAAAAGAGAAGGGTGTCGGCAAGGCACATAGCAAGATTATTCTGATGGGGGAGCATTCGGTGGTCTATGGCTATCCAGCCTTGGCTTTGCCTCTCAATAATATCGAAGTGACTTGTCAGGTATTTCCTTCTGAGAAGCCTTGGACTCTCTATGAGGAAGATACCTTGTCCATGGCTGTTTTTGCCTGTCTGGAGCACTTGGGGAAGCAAGGTGCTCAGATTCGTTGTCAGGTGAATTCCATGGTGCCAGAAAAACGAGGCATGGGTTCGTCTGCAGCTGTCAGCATTGCAGCTATTCGTGCGGTTTTTGACTACTTCGAAGAGGCCTTGGATCATGAGAGTCTGGAAATTCTGGCCAATCGAGCAGAGATGATTGCTCATATGAATCCTAGCGGTCTAGATGCCAAGACCTGCCTTAGTGATGTAGCCATCAAGTTTATTCGTAATGTCGGATTTTCAGAGATTGAGTTAGATTTGAGCGCTTATCTGCTGATTGCGGATACGGGCATTCACGGACACACGCGGGAAGCCATCAAAAAGGTGGAACGCTTGGGTCAGGAGGCTCTGCCCCTCTTACAGGAGCTGGGAAATCTGACAAAAATCGTTGAGAAGGCGATCCAGCTCAAGGATTTGCTAACTATGGGACAGGCCATGACTAGGGCTCACGGGAAACTAGCTCAGTTGGGAGTTTCCTGCCAGCTATCTGATGACTTGGTCGAGCTGGCACTTGAAAATGGAGCTCTCGGAGCCAAAATGAGTGGTGGTGGCCTAGGTGGCTGCGTGATTGTGCTAATAAAAGAAAAGAAAGAGGCGGAAGACCTAGCCCGTCTTTTGAGAGAGAAAGGAGCCAGCAATATATGGATAGAAAGCCTGTAAGAGTCAAGTCTTACGCCAATATTGCTATTGTCAAGTATTGGGGAAAGGCAGATGCTGAGCGGATGATTCCTGCTACTAGTAGTATTTCCTTGACTTTAGAGAATATGTACACCCAAACCCAGTTAAGTCCGCTTTCGGCTGAGGCTGCTGGCGATGAATTTTATATTGATGGGCAATTGCAAAGCCCAGAAGAGCATGCTAAAGTCAGTCGGATTATTGATCGCTTTCGGACGGAGCCAAGTGATTGGGTTCGGATTGATACCAGTAACAATATGCCGACAGCTGCAGGTTTATCCTCTAGTTCCAGCGGCTTATCTGCCTTGGTCAAGGCTTGTGATGCTTATTTTAAAACTCATTAC
The DNA here is from genome assembly GCA_963523365.1 of uncultured Streptococcus sp. Classification (GTDB taxonomy): domain Bacteria; phylum Bacillota; class Bacilli; order Lactobacillales; family Streptococcaceae; genus Streptococcus. Next base: position 14,710 of record CAURCE010000009.1, on the reverse strand, counting down.
AGTACCGAGGAGCTGGCCCAGTTGGCCAAGTTTGCTTCAGGTTCTTCGGCTCGCTCCTTTTTTGGTCCTTTGGCAGCATGGGACAAGGATAGCGGAGCAATTTATCCTGTGCAAACCGACCTTAAGCTAGCCATGATTATGTTGGTGCTTCATGATGAGAAAAAGCCGATTTCTAGTCGACTTGGCATGCAGCTCTGTGCCGAAACGTCCAAAAATTTTCAAGCTTGGATTGACCAGTCGGCTCAGGATTATCAGGATATGCTGGCCTACTTAAAGGATAATGATTTTGAGAAAGTTGGGCAGTTGACCGAGGAGAATGCCCTGCGGATGCATGCAACGACAGAGACAGCCACGCCTCCATTTACTTATCTGACGGAGGAAAGCTATGCTGCAATGGATTTTGTTCGCCAGCTCCGGGACCAGGGGTATCGTTGCTATTTCACCATGGACGCTGGTCCTAATGTCAAGGTTCTCTGTCTTGAAGAGGACTTGGAAGACTTGGTGCCCCTCTTTGCGGATCAGTACCGTCTGATTGTCTCCAAAACGAAGGAATTGCCTGATGACAACTAAGATGCAAGTCCAGACCTGCGGAAAGCTCTATCTAGCCGGAGAATACGCTGTTCTGAGCCCTGGTCATGCGGCCTTGATTAAGAATGTTTCCATCTATATGCGGGCAGAGATTGAGTCAGCGGATAGTTATGAGTTGGATTCGGATCTCTTTAGCCACAAAGCCAGTCTATCGCCAGACGCGGACTATGGCTTGATTCAAGAGACCATTCAGTTGATGAACGATTATCTCAGCTTGCTGCAACGCCCATTGCGCCCATTTGCTCTGACTGTCAGAGGAAAAATGGAGAAAGGCGGGCGCAAGTTTGGGCTGGGTTCCAGTGGCAGCGTGGTTGTCTTGACGATCAAGGCTATGGCTACCTTTTATCAACTGAAACTAAGCTCTGAGCTCCTCTTTAGACTAGCTGCGGTAGTGCTTCTCAAGCGGGGGGATAATGGCTCCATGGGAGATCTGGCCTGCATTGCTTATGAACAACTGGTTTATTACCGATCTTTTGATCGGATGGCAATCCGCCAGCGATTGGTCGACACAAGTCTATTAGAAATTTTAGATCAAGATTGGGGCTATGAAATCAAACCAATTCAGCCTAGTTTGGGCTGTGATTTCTTAGTTGGTTGGACGAGAGAACCGGCTATTTCGAGTGACCTTGTCAAGCAGGTTAAGTCGAGTTTAAACGAGGACTTCTTGACTCAAACCCAGCTTCAGGTGGACGGTCTGAAAGAAGCTTTTTTGTCGGCTGATAAGACAGCTGTAAAAAATAGTTTATTGACTGTCAGTCAGTTATTAGACAGGCTCAGTCCGCTGATTTACACGGAGAAATTACAGGACTTAAGAGAGGCGAGTCAGGGCTTAGATTGTGTCGCTAAAAGCAGTGGAGCTGGCGGTGGAGACTGTGGCTTCGCCCTGTCTTTTGCTACCGAAGATAGCCAAACCTTGATCCAACGCTGGAAAGAAGCTGGTCTGGAATTACTCTACCAAGAAAGGATAGGTGCTCATGAGCCAAAGTCGTAAAGATGATCATATCAACTACGCCCTAGAACAGCCCCTTGGCTACAATAGCTTTGATGATATAGAATTGATTCATCGCTCTTTGCCAGCATATGATTTGGACGAGATTGACTTATCCACTCATTTCGCCGGGCGTGACTGGGATTTTCCCTTTTATATCAATGCTATGACAGGTGGAAGTCCAAAAGGGCGAGAAATCAATGAAAAACTGGCTAAAGTGGCGGAGGCCTGCGGCATCCTCTTTGTGACAGGTTCCTACAGTGCTGCTCTGAAAAATCCAGATGATGATTCTTATGCTGTGGCAAAGGATAAGCCTAGTCTACTCTTGGCCAGCAATATCGGACTTGACAAACCAGTAGCAGCAGGCTTGCAGGCGGTGTCGGATTTGAAACCTTTGTTTCTCCAGCTACATATTAATGTTATGCAGGAATTGCTAATGCCTGAGGGAGAGCGGACTTTCAGAACTTGGAAGCAGCATTTGGAAGCCTATGGAAAAGATTTTCCAGTCCCCCTTGTCCTCAAGGAAGTAGGCTTTGGCATGGATCGGAAAACGATTGAGGAAGCTCAGGCACTAGGGATTTCAACCTTTGATATTTCTGGTCGTGGTGGAACGAGCTTTGCCTATATTGAAAATCAGCGGAGCGGTCAGCGAGACTACCTCAACGGTTGGGGGCAGACCACAGCTCAGGCTTTACTGGCAGCGCAAGATTGGGTGGACAAGGTGGAGTTGCTGGCAAGCGGTGGCATTCGCCATCCTCTAGACATGGTTAAAGCCTTGGTCCTTGGTGCTAAAGCAGTCGGCCTTTCTCGGACTATGTTAGACTTGGTCGAAAAATATCCAGTCGAAGAGGTCATTGCTATTGTAAATGGCTGGAAAGAAGATTTACGTCTGCTGATGTGCGCCCTGTCCTGTCGCAACCTTCAAGAATTAACATCCGTTCCCTATCTGCTCTACGGTCGCTTAAAAGAAGGAGCCGAGCAGGTGCAATAAATCACCAGCTTATGTGCTTTGTCTAGTTAATAAAATGCTTTAGCAAATCATTCAAGGAAAAGCGAAATTTATTCTTGCTATTTGCTGGAAAATCTAGTATAATTATTATTTGTGAGTGAACCTCACTTACCCCTTGCAGCGTCTTGGGGTCATTAGACCAAAAGGAGGAACATATCAATGGCTAAATACGAAATTCTTTATATTATTCGTCCAAACATTGAAGAAGAAGCTAAAAACGCTTTGGTAGCACGCTTTGACTCTATCTTGACTGACAACGGTGCAACTGTTGTTGAATCAAAAGATTGGGAAAAACGTCGTCTTGCATACGAAATCCAAGATTTCCGTGAAGGACTTTACCACATCGTTAACGTTGAAGCAAACGACGATGCAGCTCTTAAAGAGTTTGACCGTCTTTCAAAAATCAACGCTGACATTCTTCGTCACATGATCGTCAAACTTGACGCTTAAGAAGGTAAATTATGATTAATAACGTTGTACTTGTGGGACGTATGACCCGTGATGCTGAACTTCGCTATACACCGCAAAACCAAGCGGTCGCAACCTTTACTCTGGCTGTTAATCGCAACTTTAAAAATCAAAGTGGTGAGCGTGAAGCGGACTTTATCAATGTTGTTATCTGGCGTCAGCAGGCAGAAAATCTTGCTAATTGGGCCAAAAAAGGCGCTCTAATCGGAATTACTGGTCGCATCCAGACTCGTAACTACGACAATCAGCAAGGCCAGCGTGTCTATGTCACAGAAGTCGTTGCAGACAACTTCCAGCTTCTGGAAAGTCGTGCAAGCCGTGAAGGGCAACCTTCAGGTGGCTTTGGTGGCGGTGGCTTCGGTGGAAATTCTGCACCAAGCTATGGTAATGCTGACTCATTCAACCAAGTACCGAATTTTTCTCGTGATGAAAGCCCATTCGGCAATTCAAACCCGATGGATATCTCAGACGATGATTTACCATTCTAATAATGGACAAAACTAGAACTATAATATAAAGGAGAATAACATGGCTCAACAACGTCGTGGCGGATTCAAACGCCGTAAAAAAGTTGATTACATCGCAGCAAACAAAATTGAATATGTTGATTACAAAGATACTGAGCTTCTTAGCCGTTTCGTTTCAGAACGTGGGAAAATCCTTCCTCGTCGTGTAACAGGAACTTCAGCTAAAAACCAACGTAAAGTAACAACAGCTATCAAACGCGCTCGCGTAATGGCTTTGATGCCTTTCGTAAATGAAGACTAATATGAATCCCTGCTTCTAGCAGGGATTTTTGCTGTCTTGATGATAGGAAGGGACAGTGCTATAATAGGAGCAACTATCGAGATATGGGAGGCTTGCCATGACAGAAGAACTAGCCATCAGAAAGATGCTTTTTGAGGATATTGAAGGCTTATCGAATGCTTTTATCCAGCAAGGCTGGCCTGGTCGGAGAGAGATTTTAAAAAACTACTTTCTGGAGCAAGAGGCGGGTGAGCGCCAAGTTTTGGTGGCGGTTGTTGGGGAATTTTTGGCTGGCTACATTACAGTCATCCCATTGGCAAAGCATGGGCCTTTTGCTAGTCTTTATCCTGAGTTAACGGATTTTAATGTTTTTGAAAGTTTCCAAAAGCGAGGAATTGGCACAGCTTTATTGGACAAAGCAGAGCAAGTAGCGCAGCATTATTCAGATGTGGTCAGCTTGGGTGTTGGGCTACATAAAGGCTATGGTCCAGCACAACGACTGTATGTAGGTCGCGGTTATATGCCAGATGGGTCAGGAGTTTGGTTTCAAAATCAGCCACTTACGCCCTATGCTTCGTGCGAGAATAACGATGAGTTGGTGTTATACTTTTCAAAAAGAGCAAAATAAAAGAGGTTGAAAACCTCTTTTTCTATGCTGCTTAATATTTCGCTGGTCCCATAGTCGCACTCTTGATATTGAAGCGCTTCTTGAGATAGAAACGGAGTGCTAGGGTGATCCCTCCGATGATGGCAACGACAATGTTTGACAAATGTGGGTTGAGAGAGTCGGGCAGTAAGCTAGAACCAATGATTGAAAGGGTCCAAAGACCAATGGCTACTAGCATGATAAGGATAGATTTGAGTAGATGTGGACGCTGGCTACGGTCAGTGTCTGGTCCGTAAAAACGGTAAACGAAATGATAGAGGGCGTAGAAAGCGAGACCGCCGACAATACTACCAAAGACAAGTGTCGTCATGCCGTAAACAGAGGGTTTAGAAGATGCCAAATTGACGATGGAAGTCAGAACGGTGAAGAAACCGAAAATGAAGAGGACGGAATCCAGCATCATCCATTTTGGATCATCATTTTGCTTGGGATGCTCGGCATCATAGCGCTCTTTGGCAGTGAGAGAAGAAGCCCAGTAAGTTGGTGCCCCATAGAGAGCACGGGCAGGGATACCCTTGGCTTGATTTTCTAAAATGTTTGGAATAATTTCCTCCAAGATTGCCTTCACTTCTTCATCGGATTTGCCATCTTTGAGGAGTTGGTGAGTGGCGATGTGGAGAAATTCCTTATTTTTCTTGGTTAGTTTGTCTGATACTACTTGTGACATAAGCGTCCTTTCTGGTGGTTAGAATAATTTTTTATGGAAGAGGTAGAGGGTTAGAGAGCCGCTCAGAGCAAAGGCGATAAACATGATAATCCAGAAGGCATGGGGCTCGCCGTTTAGAGGCAGTTCATTATCTTTGAAGTTCATCCCATAGGCTGAGAAGAGCATGGTCGGGATGGACATAACAACGGTTACCAGAGCCAGTGTCTTCATGACATTGTTCTGGTTGTTGGAAATAATGGACGCAAAAGTATCTGTCATGCTGTGGAGGATGTTTCCATAAATATCAGCCATCTCAATGGCCTGCTGGGTCTCAATCAGGGTATCTTCCAGCAAGTCCTCATCTTCCAGATATTTTTTGATATTGCTGGTAGCGCTGGTCAATTTTTTGATCACACGCTCGTTGGTTTTAAGGGAGGCCTTGAAATAGACGATGGTCTTTTCTAGCTCCATGAGCTCAATCAGTTCTTCATTTCGAGTCGACTGGTGCAGTTGGCTTTCAATCTGCTCACTCTTGCGGTCAATGGAACGCAGGGCTGTCAGATATAGTTCGGCATTGCGGTAGAGAATCTGAAAGATAAAACGTGACCGCATGAAGGTATAAAAGTTACGCAAGCGACGGTGGATAAAGATATCCAGTAGGGGCAACTTTTCCAAACAAGTCGTGATGATAGCTTCTTCTGTGATGATAATACCAAGCGGGATAGTGACATAGTAAGTCTGGTTATTCCGCTCCTCAGTGATGGGTACGTCTACGATGATCAGTGTGTACTCATCCTCGATGGTGACCCGAGACATTTCCTCGGCATCGAGTGGTGCTCGTAGGTCAGCTATGTCAATGCCAAAGGCGTTTGCGATTTCTAAAGATTCATTTTGGGAAGGATTGACCATATTTATCCAAGTTCCCGATTCAAGTGTATCAATCTCCTTGAACTCGGTTGTTGTTGATAAAAATACTTGCTTCATATCTCCTCCTAGAATCGTTTATAAGCACCGTCTTATTATACTACAAATTCTAGTCTTTTGGGAAAAAGTTTGCAGAAAAATTTGCTATAATAGAAGAAGTTTAAAGGTAAAGTGTGGAAGAGATGCAAGATAAAATTGTGATTCATGGAGCACGAGCTCATAATTTAAAAAATATTGATGTAGAAATACCCCGAGACAAGCTGGTCGTGGTGACTGGTCTGTCTGGTTCAGGTAAGTCTAGTCTGGCTTTTGATACCCTCTATGCAGAAGGGCAACGCCGCTACGTGGAGAGTCTGTCGGCCTATGCTCGGCAGTTTTTGGGCAATATGGAAAAACCGGATGTTGACTCGATTGATGGTCTTAGCCCGGCTATTTCCATTGACCAGAAGACGACTAGTAAAAATCCGCGCTCAACAGTGGGAACAGCTACTGAAATCAATGATTACCTACGGCTGCTCTACGCCCGTGTTGGAACGCCCTACTGTGTCAATGGACATGGAGCTATTAAGGCTTCGTCTGTCGAGCAGATTGTCGACAAGGTTTTAGAATTGCCAGAGCGTCAGCGGCTGCAAATTTTGGCGCCAGTCATTCGCAAGAAAAAGGGACAGCATAAGACCGTTTTTGATAAGATTCAGAAAGACGGTTATGTCCGAGTGCGCGTGGATGGTGATGTCTACGATGTAACAGAAGTACCAGAGCTTTCTAAGAGCAAGCAGCATGATATTGAAGTTGTGGTGGACAGAATTGTCATCAAGGAAGGAGTGCGCAGTCGCCTCTTTGACTCGGTCGAAGCAGCTCTGCGGATTGCTGAGGGCTATGTGGTGATTGATACCATGGACGGCCAAGAACTGCTCTTTTCTGAGCACTATGCCTGTCCAGTCTGTGGCTTTACAGTGCCTGAGCTAGAGCCACGTCTCTTCTCTTTCAATGCGCCTTTTGGTTCTTGTCCAGACTGTGATGGTCTGGGAGTTAAACTGGAAGTGGATCTAGATGTGGTCGTGCCAGATTCTAGCAAGACTTTGCGCGAAGGAGCGCTAGCGCCTTGGAACCCCATCTCCTCCAACTACTATCCACAGATGCTGGAGCAGGCTATGGCAGCCTTTGGCATTGATATGGACAAGCCTTTTGAGGAGCTGACTGAGAAAGAAAAGCAGTTGATTTTCTTTGGCTCAGATGGGCGGGAGTTCCATTTCCACTATGAAAATGAGTTTGGCGGCGTACGCGATATTGACATTCCTTTTGAGGGGGTTGTCACCAATATCAACCGCCGCTACCATGAGACCAATAGTGATTTTACTCGAACGCAGATGCGGGCTTATATGAATGAGCTGACTTGTGCGGCTTGTCATGGTTATCGACTCAGCCCTCAGGCCTTGTCTGTCAAGGTTGGCGGCGAAGACGGCTTGCATATCGGTGAGATTTCAGACTTGTCCATTGCAGATCATCTGCTTCAGTTGGACAAGCTTAGCTTGACTGACAATGAAGCTACGATTGCTCGGCCTATTCTCAAAGAAATTCATGATCGCCTGACCTTCCTTAATAACGTTGGCCTCAATTACCTGACTTTGTCTCGCTCGGCTGGGACTCTATCAGGAGGTGAGAGTCAGCGGATTCGTCTGGCGACCCAGATTGGCTCTAATCTGAGCGGAGTCCTCTATATCCTGGACGAGCCCTCTATTGGCTTGCACCAGCGTGACAATGACCGCCTGATTGCCAGCCTCAAGAAGATGCGTGACCTGGGAAATACCCTTATCGTGGTTGAGCACGATGAGGACACCATGCGGGAGGCGGACTGGTTGATTGATGTGGGACCAGGAGCCGGTGTTTTTGGCGGTGAAATCGTCGCAGCTGGTACTCCTACGCAAGTGGCCAAGAGCAAGAAATCTATCACTGGCCAATACCTGTCAGGTAAGCGCGAAATCCCAGTGCCATTGGACCGCCGTGTAGGCAATGGCCGCTTTATTGAAGTGACAGGAGCTCAGGAAAATAACTTGCAGAATATCACGGCCAGATTCCCCTTGGGCAAATTTATCGCTGTGACAGGAGTTTCTGGATCCGGCAAGTCAACGCTGGTCAACTCTATCCTTAAAAAAGCCATCGCCCAAAAACTCAACCGCAACTCTGCTAAGCCAGGTAAGTTCAAGAAAATCAGCGGCATTGAGCACGTGGATCGACTGATTGATATTGACCAAAGTCCGATTGGTCGGACACCGCGCTCTAATCCGGCTACCTATACTGGAGTCTTTGACGATATTCGCGATCTGTTTGCCAAGACCAATGAAGCCAAGATTCGCGGCTACAAGAAGGGCCGTTTCAGCTTTAACGTCAAGGGCGGCCGCTGCGAGGCCTGCTCGGGTGATGGGATTATCAAGATTGAGATGCACTTCCTGCCTGACGTCTATGTGGCCTGTGAGGTCTGCCACGGCACCCGCTATAATAGCGAAACTCTGGAAGTCCACTACAAGGAGAAGAATATCGCTCAGGTTCTGGACATGACGGTCAATGATGCGGTAGAGTTCTTCCAGCATATTCCCAAGATTGCCCGCAAACTCCAGACCATCAAGGATGTGGGACTAGGCTATGTGACTCTGGGGCAGCCAGCCACAACCTTGTCAGGTGGTGAAGCCCAGCGGATGAAGCTGGCCAGCGAGCTTCACAAGCGCTCGACTGGTAAGTCCTTCTATATCTTGGATGAGCCGACGACAGGGCTTCATACAGAGGATATTGCACGTTTGCTCAAGGTTTTAGCCCGCTTCGTAGACGATGGCAATACGGTCCTCGTCATCGAGCACAATCTGGATGTTATCAAGACGGCTGACCATATCATCGACCTAGGCCCAGAAGGCGGTGTCGGTGGTGGAACGATTATTGCGACAGGAACACCAGAAGAAGTCGCAGCCAACCCAGCCAGCTATACCGGTCAGTATTTGAAAGGTAAGCTGAAATAAGATTCTTATCCTTCTAAAACACAAATCCCTCACTAGTCTAACCTAATGAGGGATTTTAACTTATAGTTATGTGTGAAGCAAGGTACAGCCATTAGGGCTACCTGCTTAATATTCTTAGAATGTTTTCTCTTTGTCACGAACGACCAGTAAGTCCACTTTAGCGTGGCGGAGGATATATTCGGATGATGAGCCGACTAGGAGACGTTCAAAGGCATTGAGACCAGTAGCTCCGACCATAATCAAATCAACCTTGTGTTCGTCAGGAATGTCAGTTGACAGGAGGGTTTTGGGATTGCCCAATTCAATGACGATATCAACGTATTTGACCCCGGCTTTTTGCGCCTTTTCCTTGTACTCTGTCATCAACTTTTGTGCCTCTTCTTGGAGGTCTTCGTAGACCTCGGCGTCAAAGGTTGAGACGCTTTGGAGAGCCCGTGTATCAATCACATGAGCAATTGTCAAGCGAGAAGCATTTCTAAGTGCTACATTAACACCTTTTTCAAAAGCGAGTTCTGCTTCGCGAGAGCCGTCAACAGCGACCATGATATTTTCATATTTTTGTTGAGTCATAAAGCTACCTCCATCTTTTGTCGAATACTAGATTCGAGTTTCTTATGTCTTCACTTATATTGTAAACCTTTTCAGAAAAAAAGTAAAGCTGCAAATGAAATTCAGAAATCAAGTGAAATTATTGTGATGGATAAGTGTATTTTCCTAAGTTATAAGATATATTTCAATTCAAACAAGCTTTCCCAAATTCTTCCTGATTGTCAATCTTTTTTTCTGGTGGTATAATAAAATCATTCAGATGAATTGAGGAAAATAGGATGAAAGAATTTAATAAGTCCAGCAAACTGGAGCATGTAGCCTATGATATTCGTGGACCAGTGTTGGATGAAGCGATGCGGATGCGGGCCAACGGAGAAAAAATTCTCCGCTTGAATACGGGAAATCCAGCTGAATTTGGCTTTACCGCTCCAGACGAGGTCATTCATGATTTGATTATGAATGCGCGTGATAGTGAGGGGTACTCTGATTCTAAGGGGATTTTCTCAGCCCGTAAGGCGATTATGCAGTATTGCCAGCTTAGAAATTTCCCTAATGTTGATATCGATGATATTTATCTTGGAAATGGAGTCAGCGAGCTGATAGTTATGTCTATGCAGGGACTCTTGGATGATGGAGATGAGGTCTTAGTACCAATGCCGGATTATCCGCTCTGGACGGCTGCAGTTAGTCTGGCTGGTGGGAATGCGGTTCATTATGTCTGTGATGAGCAGGCAGAATGGTATCCAGATATTGACGACATCAAGTCAAAAATCACTTCTAATACTAAGGCTATCATTATCATCAATCCTAACAATCCAACGGGTGCACTTTATCCTAAGGAACTTTTGCTAGAAATTGTGGAAATTGCTCGCCAGAACAATCTTATCATCTTTGCGGATGAAATTTATGACCGCATGGTGATGGATGGGCATGTACACACGCCTGTGGCAAGCTTAGCACCTGATGTTTTCTGTGTTAGTATGAATGGTCTGTCTAAGTCCCACCGTATCGCTGGCTTCCGAGTTGGCTGGATGGTGCTATCTGGTCCTAAGCGGCACGTTAAAGGCTATATCGAAGGCCTCAATATGCTGTCTAATATGCGCTTGTGCTCTAATGTCTTGGCCCAGCAGGTTGTGCAAACATCGCTTGGAGGTCACCAGTCGGTGGATGAATTGCTTTTGCCAGGCGGTCGTATCTATGAACAAAGAAACTTCATTTACAATGCCATTCAAGATATTCCAGGTTTGTCTGCAGTCAAACCTAAGGCGGGTCTTTACATCTTCCCGAAAATTGATCGGGAAATGTACCGGATCGATGATGATGAGCAGTTTGTCTTGGATTTCCTCAAGCAGGAAAAAGTCCTTCTTGTCCATGGACGAGGCTTTAACTGGAAGGATCCAGATCATTTCCGAATCGTTTATCTGCCTCGGGTAGATGAGCTAGCTCAGATCCAAGAAAAAATGACGCGCTTCCTACGCCAATATCGCAGATAAGCATAAATTATAAGTCATAAACCGTTTAAAACAAATTCGTCTTAAAATTGTTTTAAATGGTTTTTTTGATGAAGTGATTTTTTTCGCAATCATTAAATTCTGAATCTTTCAGAATTGTAGCGAATTTTTTTTCAATACACAATTTTCAGATAATTATTGAAAATTTCGGTCGATTATGGTACAATCAAGGGGACTAAATACGAGGTAAATGTATGGCAAAACTATTAGAAAAAACAAGGAAGATTACTTCTATCTTGAAACGTTCAGAGGAGCAACTTCAGGAAGAACTTCCTTACAATGCGATCACTCGCCAGCTTGCTGATATTATTCATTGCAATGCCTGCATCATCAACAGCAAGGGCCGTCTTTTGGGCTATTTCATGCGCTACAAGACAAATAATGATCGTGTAGAAGCCTTTTTCCAAGACAAGACATTCCCCAAAGAATATGTCCAAGAAGCAAACATGGTGTATGAGACGGAGGCTAATCTGCCTGTAACTCACGATTTGACCATTTTCCCAGTGGAAACCAAGGATGAATTTCCAGATGGCCTGACTACCATTGCTCCCATTCATGTTTCAGGAATTCGCTTGGGCTCGCTGATTATCTGGCGCAATGATAAAGAATTTTTGGATGATGACTTGATTCTGGTTGAGATTGCCAGCACAGTGGTCGGTATCCAGCTGCTTAACTTCCAGCGGGAAGAGGACGAGAAGAACATCCGTCGCCGGACAGCTGTGACCATGGCGGTCAATACTCTGTCTTACTCAGAGCTAAGAGCTGTTTCAGCTATTCTGGGCGAGCTCAATGGCAATGAAGGGCAACTGACGGCTTCTGTCATTGCTGACCGCATCGGAATTACCCGCTCAGTGATTGTCAATGCTTTGCGCAAGCTGGAAAGTGCGGGGATTATTGAAAGCCGCTCGCTGGGGATGAAGGGAACTTATCTGAAAGTCCTGATTCCAGATGTTTTTGAGGAAATTAAAAAGAGGGATTACTAATGGCAAGAGCGCTGATTTCCATTGATTATACAGTTGATTTTGTTGCAGATGAGGGCAAGCTGACAGCAGGAGCGCCAGCTCAGGCAATTTCTGAAGCCATTGCTCAAGTAACCGAGGCAGCTTTTGATCGGGGCGACTATATCTTCTTTACTATTGATGCCCACGATGAAAATGATGCCTTTCATCCTGAGAGCAAGCTGTTTCCACCTCATAATATCAAAGGAACCAGTGGTCGTAATCTTTATGGTCCTTTGGCTGATTTTTATGACAAGCATCAAGCAGACCCTCGGGTCTTTTGGATGGATAAACGTCATTATTCTGCTTTTTCTGGCACGGATTTAGATATCCGCCTGCGGGAAAGAAAGGTAGATACAGTTATTTTGACAGGAGTCTTGACGGATATTTGCGTCCTGCATACAGCGATTGATGCCTATAATCTTGGTTATCAGATTCAAGTGCTAGAGCCAGCTGTGGCTTCTCTGTCAGAGGAAAATCACAAATTTGCCTTAAACCACTTGCAAAATGTCCTGGGTTCGACTATAATAGATACAATTTAAGAGTAAAAGAGAAGCAGAGTAGGCTTGCTGACTTGCACAGAGAGTGCTGATAGCTGAGAGCAGCACCAAGAAAGCAAAAACCGAAGAACATGTTTCGTAATCTTTTGTGTGATTAAGCACAAACGTCGCTCACGTTACGAGCTCAGAGGCTGCCTTTTAGGGCGGCGAATAACAGTGGTACCGCGGCTTTCGTCTGTTTCATAGACGAAGGCTTTTTGTTTTGCAAAAGGAAAAGTGGATATGCTGGAAGAAAGTTGCTAGTATGCCTAAGGACAGGGCAACTTGCAAATGGATTTGAAAGGGAAGAATATGAAAGAAATTTTTATCGGAAACTACGGTTTAGAGCAGGTCGGACAGACCATGACCGCAACTGGCTGGGTAGCCAATATCCGCAATCACGGCAAGCTAGCCTTTATTGAATTACGGGACCGTGAGGGCTTGCTGCAGGTCTTCGTTGGCGGTGAGATTGAAGATTTTGCTAAGCTGGAAGACATTGGCAAAGAGGATGTTATTTCAGTGACAGGGCAAGTAGTTCAGCGGGAAGAGCGTTTTGTCAACAAGTCCATCAAGTCTGGTCAGGTTGAGCTGAGAGCTGAAAAGATTGAAGTCATTGCTAGCAGCAAGGCATTGCCTTTTGAGCTGGACCAGCATGCCCATACTGGGGAAGACCTGCGTCAGAAATACCGCTACCTGGACTTGCGCCGTGAGAAGATGACACATAACCTCAAACTGCGCCATCAGGTCACATCAACTATTCGAGAATATTTGAACAGTTTGGACTTTTTGGAAGTGGAGACGCCTTATCTGACCAAGTCAACACCTGAAGGGGCTAGAGACTTCTTGGTTCCTAGTCGGGTCTTTAAAAATCAATTCTACGCGCTGCCGCAGAGCCCGCAGATGCTCAAGCAGTTGCTGATGGGAGCTGGCCTTGAGCGCTACTATCAGATTGTTCGTTGCTTCCGTGACGAAGACTTGCGGGGAGATCGTCAGCCAGAGTTTACCCAGGTGGACCTAGAACTGAGTTTTGCCAGCGAGGAAGAAATCCGAGCTCTAGTTGAAGCCATGCTCAAGGCTGTCCTCAAGAAAACTCATGGTTTAGAGTTGACGGAAGCTTTTCCAACTATCAGCTATGAAGAGGCTATGAACCGCTTTGGTTCTGATAAGCCAGATACACGTTTTGGTTTAGAGCTGAAGGGTTTGACGGATTTGTGCCAGTCCAATGATTCGCTTCTCATCAAGAAAGCCTTGGATAGCCAAGAGGAAGTGATGGGAATCTGTGTGCCAGATGCAGCTAGTGCTTTTAGTAAGAAACAGCTGAGTCACTACTATCAGGAAATGAAGGAATTTGGCTGCAGTCGTTTCGCCAGTCTAAAGGTTGGAAATGGCCAGTTAGTTGGTGATTTGGCTAGTACCTTTGAAGCTGAAAGTCAGGAGTTGCTGGAACGTTTTGAGGCCAAGGATGGAGATTTGATTCTGCTAGTCATGGCTAAGAAGCGTCGGGCTCAGGAAGCTTTGGGACATCTGCGTATAGAAGTCGCAAAAGCTTTAGATTTGATTGACCCGAGTCTGCTTCATTTCCTCTGGGTTGTGGATTGGCCGCTGCTGGAGTGGAATGAAGACCAAAACCGTTATCAAGCCATGCACCATCCTTTCACACAGGGCATTTTTGAAGAAGGTCAGGAGCCAGACCAATTCCGCAGTCACGCTTATGACATCGTCTTGAATGGCTATGAAATTGGTGGGGGCAGTCTACGGATTCATGACAGGAAGGCTCAGGAAGCGATGTTTGAGCTATTGGGCATGAGCCGAGAAGACTATGAGCGGGACTTTGGTTTCTTCCTAGAAGCCTTGGAGTACGGCTTCCCACCACATGGCGGCTTGGCTCTAGGCTTAGATCGCTTGGTTATGATTTTGGCTGGGGAAGAAAATATCCGCCAAGTCATTGCCTTTCCGAAAAATGGTACTGGTTTTGACCCTATGCTGGAAAGTCCAAGTTTGGTGGACCAAAGACAGCTCAAAGAACTGCATTTGGAATTGAAGAATTAGCCTGAAATATGGTAAAATG
>CAURCE010000008.1:0-38783 GCA_963523365.1 uncultured Streptococcus sp. | reverse complement strand
TCACTGGACTTGATTAAAGGTTAAATTGTAAACATTATATCGTTAGAGATGAGGAATGTCAAGGCATAAAAATATTATAATTTTCATGTCTCCGACTCACCACAGCCTTACCAGCTCTTGTCAAATTCACTTCTTACATCTGCCAAACAAAAGCTGCCATCTTCCTGCCGCTTGAAAATCAAAGACACCCTATCACTTTTTCTTTCTGTATTTGAACGACGAATATTAATATAATTCACTTGCAATGTTAACGGACTATAATCTGTATCACTTCCCGAAATATTTGTATGTGAAGGCAATCCAAAACGCTCAACAACCTCTTGATAAGTCATCCCGCCTTTGCCATACCGCCAATCACCTATTTTTAATGTATCCATATCTTCTGATTTCCACTTAAAGACAAATTCATCTTTTGTCGCTGGAAGATATCTACTGTCATCTAAATATACTGCACTTTTATTTATCAAATAGTAGGTCTTCCCATTTGAATCAGGGTCATAAAAGCTCAAACTGATTTCCTGAGGATGTCCCGACGCGCCATATCTCGGAACATCTATAATTCTTGTCTTATAAGTCAGTGTCACTTCTTTTTTAGCAAAACTCACATCTGAAGCCTTACCGTATTTCGCAATGACTTCTTCTAAAGTTGGATGATTGCCCCATCCTCCCTTAACTCGCTTTAGCTCTACAAAATTGTCTAACGTCCAATTAAAAGCAAACTTATCTTCATCTTCCTCAACAATTTTCTTTTTCAGTTCCTTTTGTTCTTGGGTCAATTTTGATTCATCATCATTTTGCTGACTAGCCGAGCTGTCTCCACTAACTGATGAGGTCCTATCGTCATATTTGTACTTCAATTCAGCTTTGTTAGGAACCTGTTGTGATAAATAATAGAAGCCAAAGAACAAAGCAAAAGAGATTGCCAAACAAAGAAGGGTAAAAGCCAAGCTAATTCTTTTTTTCTCCTCCTTCATCGTCATCATTCTGAGCTCTTCTCGTTTTAGCTTTTGTTGACGATAAAGGTCTCTTTTGATCTCTCTAAACGAATGAAGATCACGTTTTTTCTTGCTACTTCTCCTCATTTTCCTCCTCTTTCTTATCTATTTAGTTTACTCACTTTCTTTAGACACCAAACGCCATCTACCATCTTCTTGCTTGTAGAATTCTAAATGAACTCTTTTCAATTGTTCTGGATTTTGCCAAGAATCTGGATTAACATAATCAACCCGCATCTTCAGTTGATTGTCGTCTCCAGAAATCGTCTGATATAGAGGTAAACCGACTTTTAAAACAATCTCATCATATGGTGTACCTTTAGCTGTTCCTTCTCTAGCACCAATAATAAGACTATCGATGTATGCTTGCGTCCATAAAAAGGATCTTTTAGGATTGTTATCCACCAGAATTTTATCACTTGAAAGACTAAAATGGTATTTTGAAATAACCTTATAGACACCATCAAATTGAGCAAAGGTTAAAGATACATAGCCCATACTACCATTTTTCGATTTCCAGATAAGGCGAATATGTTTTTGAACTTTATGATTTGGCAAAAAATCAATCCAGGCCCCACCTTGAACTGGTTTCCCAAATTCTTTTAACACATCTTCCAAGACGGCTCCGCCCTTGTATTTGTTCATGGGAAGCGCGACTGCCTTTTCAACTGTCCAAAGAAAGGGACCGCTTTTTTCTGGAGAAACGATAAGACTTTTAGCGAATTGTTCTGCTTCAGCTTTCTCATCTTCCAAACTATTTGATGATGAACTAATCTGGCTAGACGAAATTGGCGCCTGCTTAGCTTTGCTTTTTCCTGATAGAGAAAGTGTCAAAAAAACTGTTCCAATGATAGAAAATACAACAATAGCTACCACCATGAATGGTAAAAACTTGGACTTATAGGTTTGCTTTTCTAACTCAAAAGCAAGATCTTCAAACGAATCTTCTTGTCTCTTCATAACGACTCCTTGTCAGTCTAAAAATTCATCATATCACGAATAGATTGAAATTGCAAAATGTGCTTGAGTCTGTTTGTATATACTTGAGAAAGTGCCAGACTCTCCGCCATTCAGATTATCCTGGCTGATTACTTTGGCTACCAAATGAGGGAATCAATCTCCCTATCTTTCTCTTCTATCGATATGACTAGTAACTGTCGTCAACCGAAAGACGCCATCTTCTTGACGGTGTAAGATTAAATGAACACATTCGTTATCATATCTTTCATCTGATGTTAAGTATTGGAGGTCCAAGCCAATATGCTGACTATCTGCCGCGTCCAAGTGAGAAATAAAAACTGCTGATCCTCTAGGTAGACCAAATAATTAAATGATTTCTTCGCAGGACATACCAGGATGACCTCTGCTCTCGTCACGAACTTGTAAACCTGCAATTTCATCCTTGGTCCAGAGATGGGGACTATCTCCCTGAGCCAAACTTGGATAAGCCTCATCAAGAATATTCGCGCTCTTTCTAATGAGATGATAGCTTGTTCCATCTTTTTCAAATGTCAACCTTAAACTACTATGACGGCCTTGAGTAATCTCACTTGTATAGTTTAATTCAATATTCCCATTGCTCTTAGTATAAAAAAAGCTTGAAGCCTTGCCATGCTTTTCAAGGATTTGATCCAGAGAAGCTCCGTTTTGACCAGCAGCGGTATCCTTAATTTGCAGATTGATGATGTCATCAGTTGTCCATGTAAAACGATGGTTTCCTCTCTCTAAAACTTTCTCTTCTAGCTTAAGCTCCTCTGATGACTTTTGACGAACAGATGAAGACATACTGCTTCTTCGCCCAAGTCCCTCATAAGCAGAGTTAAGCCCCCACATGGTCATCACCTTTCCGAGTGGAAGCATGATACAAACTGTCATACATACTATAAAAATAGCGATGGGTAGTCCTACCGAACGATTTTTATAGTCATCATCTTTGGCCATATCGCCCTCCTTATTTCCTTCATTTTAGCATAGGAAACTTTAGCAAGCAAACATTTTCTAAACTTCTGATTTATCAGGAAAAAATCACCAGTTTGTGATAAAATAGACCTATGAGAATTCAACAATTACACTATATTATCAAAATCGTCGAGACAGGTAGCATGAACGAAGCTGCCAAGCAACTTTTTATCACCCAGCCTAGCTTGTCCAACGCTGTGCGGGATTTGGAAAATGAAATGGGCATCGAGATTTTCATTCGTAATCCCAAAGGAATCACCTTGACCAAGGACGGCATGGAGTTCCTTTCCTATGCCCGCCAAGTGGTAGAGCAGACTCAGCTTCTAGAAGAGCGATACAAAAATCCTGTCGCTCACCGCGAGCTTTTTAGCGTCTCTGCCCAGCACTATGCCTTTGTAGTCAATGCCTTTGTCTCCCTGCTTAAAAAAAGCGACATGGAGAAATACGAGCTCTTTCTGCGGGAAACTCGGACTTGGGAAATTATTGACGACGTAAAAAACTTCCGCAGCGAGATCGGTGTCCTCTTTCTCAACAGCTACAACCGTGATGTCCTCTCTAAAATGCTGGATGATAGCCATCTGATTGCGACTCATCTCTTCACAGCACAGCCCCATATCTTTGTCAGCAAGTCCAATCCGCTGGCCAAGAAAAAGCTGGTACAACTGTCAGACTTGGAAGATTTCCCTTATCTCAGCTATGACCAAGGGACTCACAACTCCTTCTACTTTTCTGAGGAAATTCTCTCTCAGGAACACCATAAAAAATCTATCGTGGTCAGCGACCGTGCGACCCTCTTTAACCTTTTGATCGGTCTGGATGGCTACACGATTGCAACCGGTATTCTCAACAGCAACCTTAACGGTGATAATATCGTCTCCATCCCTCTGGATATCGATGATCCAATCGAGCTGGTCTATATCCAGCACGAAAAAGCCAGCCTGTCCAAGATGGGCGAGCGCTTTATCGAGTATCTGATCGAGGAAGTGAAGTTTGATAAATAAAGCAAAACACCTGAAACAAGCATCTAATGCTCACACCAGGTGTTCTTTTATCGTCGTAATTTTCCCAAAACTTCCCCAATCTTGCCTTCGATGACGAGGTCAGCTTGCTTATCCTGTGGAATACTAGTCTTGTTGATGACGACCAGATGCTTACCTGCAAAGTACTGGATGAGGCTGGCTGAGGGATAGACGACTAAGGAGGTGCCGCCGATTATCAGTAGGTCAGCTTGATGGATTGCTTGAGCTGCCTGCTGGAAAACTTCCATATCTAGCGGTTCTTCATAGAGGGTCACATCGGGCTTGATCATGCCACCGCAGTCAGGGCAGTAAGGCACCGTCCCAGGCAGAGCAAGAAAAGCCGCCAAATCATAAAAGCGCTGACAGCCTAAACAGAAATTCCTATCCGCACTGCCGTGCAATTTGAGGACATTTTTTGAACCAGCTATTTCGTGCAGGCTATCAATATTTTGCGTCACTACAGCCTTGAGCTTGCCGGTCTTCTCCAGATGAGCCAGATAGGCGTGAGCCGCATTGGGCTTGGCATCTGGATAGAGCAGGTATTTCTTGTAAAAGTCGAAAAACTCCTGCGGATAGCGCTCAAACATGGTATGCGAAACCAGCTGCTCTGCCGTAAAATGCCGACCCAGCTTGACACTATAAATCCCATCCGAACTGCGAAAGTCAGGGATATTAGACTCGGTCGAGACACCCGCCCCGCCGAAAAAGACGATATTCTGACTTTGGTCAATCATGTCTTGCAACTGCTGTGTTTTATCCATTTTCCTCTCCTGTCAATAAAGCTCTAACCAAGCGATTTGCCTCATCAAAATAAAAATGTTCCCGATCGTAGACAATCCCTGTGAAACGTGCCAAGTCCACCAAAATCTCCATAAAATGCTGGGATGAAAAACCGGTTGTCCGATATAATTCTGCCTCATCAAAGGGCTTAATCAGATGAGCCAGCGGATTTCGAACTGACTTTTCCAACTCCCGCAGCTGTCTGACCTCTTCCTTGACAGACTCAGGCAAATCCAAATGCAAAATCAACTCTGTCAGACTGGATGAATTGACCGTGCTTTCTGCATGAAAGACCTGTAAGGCAGCATAATCCGACTCCCGCATCCGTTCAAACTTCCAGCGGTCATAGCTGGCTTCACGAGAATTATGGATAAAGTGCTCAATATCAGGAATTTCCAGCTTGATCAAGCGCATGAAAATCCGATAAATCGCTGGGCTGACCGCCCGAACGAAGTCAATAATCTGCTCATTGCGCAGCTTGGCTTCCAAATCGTAGAGATAGTTGGCCAGCTGCTCGTCAGCTAAATCGGTATGACAAAAAAGCTGAAAACCGCTTTGCGTCTGCAAGGCAGTCTTCAACTCTTCATCCATGGCTGGCAGAATATTGAGCTCTCTTCGCTCTGCCAGAATAGCCAATAGGCTGGTTACAATCGAGGGACTTTCCATCAACTTCTGCGCCAGTTTATAGGCATAAGTATAGTCATAACGGGAAATCGCAAAGAGAATTTCCTCTTTTAAATCTAGATTCATGCTTAATCAATCAGGGTTTCCAAACCAACCTTCATCATATCGGTGAAGGTATTTTGGCGTTCCTCTGCTGTCGTATCTTCGTCAGGATTGACCAAACTATCAGAAATGGTCATGATAGCCAGAGCATCTACCTGGTGCTGGGCAGCCAGATAGTAAAGTGCCGCAGCTTCCATTTCAACAGCTTTCACACCCCATTTGCCTAGCTCGATATTTTTCTCAAAATAGTTCGAATAGAAAACATCTGATGACAAAACGTTCCCAACGTGGGTGGTCATACCAAGTTCTTTGGCGATATGATAAGCCTTGTCCAGCAGGTCAAAGCTGGCAATCTGCGGGAAATCATACTGAGGCCAGTCATTACGGATAATGTTTGAGTTGGTCGCAGCCGCTTGCGCCAGAACCAATTCACGAACGTGAACATCAGCATTGAGCGAACCAGCCGTTCCAACACGGATCAGCTTTTTCACACCGTAGTCCACAATCAGCTCACGCGCATAGATAGAAATTGACGGCATTCCCATCCCAGTTCCCATGACAGAAACCCGCTGACCCTTGTAAGTACCAGTGTAACCAAACATGTTCCGCACTTCGTTAAAACAAACAGCATCTTCAAGGAAATTCTCCGCAATAAACTTGGCACGAAGAGGATCCCCTGGAAGAAGAATTTTATCAGCAATTTCACCCTGCTTAGCAGCAATATGGATAGACATAATTTATGATACAAAGAGCGACAAGAAAACGACTGAAAATTAGGAATCTGACGAGAAATCCTGATTTCTCAGTCAGATTATCTATTTTCCGAGTTTTCCGCTCGTGTTCAAATCTGAACACTTCACTCTACCTTTCTTTTTTAAGATTCAGGATAGCGATAGAGAACCAAGCAAAAAGAGGAAATCCGACAAAGATGCAAGGCATCTAGGAGGATTTATCTTTTTTACAAAGCCTCTAGCCCGAGTTCAATTTAAACTCAGACGCCCTTCCTTTCTGTGTTTTTAGAAAAGTTTCCCGCTCGTGTTCACATCTGAACACCTCACTCTACTTTTCTTTTTTGAATTTTATATAGTTAGGCAAAATCAGACTCAATCAAGACCCCGATGAGTCTTCTTTTCTTTGTTTCAAACAGTTATTGATAAATTGATAGTATTTTCTATCTTCTAAGTTAAAGCCCTGACCAGAAGAAACTGTCGTTCCCTACCTTATTGCTCTATTCTTTAACTTTCGCCGTAATAGGTTAGCCCAAGGAAAACGGTCTAACGCTTTTGCAAATTCATGAGCTAAGAAAGCCGTTACTAATAGATAAGGAAGAGAATCTAAACTCAGACCAGTAAAGCCTATTACTAATCCGGTTGCAGACAAGGGAGCCCTCAAGGTCACAGACAAAAAGCAAACCGAACCTAAAAGTAAGATGGATGGATGGTTGCCATCACCTAGATTCATGCCCAAGAGAGCAGCTCCAGCCATCCCCAAGGCAAAAGATGGCGTAAGAGTACCACCATAGGCCCCTGCCCAAAGGATAATAAGAACGACCACTGCTTTTAGGAAAAACATGAGAAGCACTGTCTCACCACTGCTACCATTTAAAATTTCCTGAGCCATCATGCGCCCATTTCCAAGTAGATGTGGCAAATGACTTACCAGACCAACAAGGAAAAGAAAAGCTAAGGGAAGAGTGAGGAGTATCCGTTTATCTTTTATTCTACTTGAAGATACTTCTTTGTTTAGGTAACCAAAAAGCCAAGCCAGAGGCGTTAGAAAAAGAAGTAATAAGGGGATAATCCACATTTCCCTTAGTGACCATGTGATGGATGGAATCTGGTAGAGAGCATGATTTGAAATAACTAGGCCTGCTGTATAGGTAGACACGTAGGTGGTCAAACCGACCAAGAAAAATCGTTTGAGGGATAAAGCAATCCCGAGGGTTTCAAAAATGAAAAAAACACTTGTTAATGGAACCTGATAGACAGCTGCTAAGCCAGCTCCTGAACCACAAGCAATGAGAAAGATCCGATCCTTCGTAGAGAGAAAGCACATTTTTCCTATTGGTCCTGCAAATAGAGCACCAATCTCCCGCGGTGCAGCTTCTTTACCAATAGGTGCTCCTCCTCCAACTGCAATAATCTGCCAAGTTGAATGAAATAGCTGTTTTAAAAAATGAAGCTTGTATTGTGCAGTTTCATCCTTCAACTGCGCTTTGATGGAAAAAATCTTTGTTTTCTTTTGCAATAAATACCAGACCAAGGACGAGCTGACGCCCACAATTATTAAATTTAGTCCTATCCGTGACGAGGAAACTCCATCTGTCAAGAATCCAGTTTTATGTTCTGACTGACCAAAAGCTAGCTCCTCTACCATCTCTAAAAGATAATGGAGAAATATACCAGATAAACCCGAAACTATTCCTTGCAGAATCACTGCTAGGAGTAACTTAAGATTATAAGGGATCCTCTGAAAAATACTCTTCAATTCTTTTAGCATAATTACAATTCAGCAAGAATCGCTTTAAGTAGTCGTTTGAAATCACCTTTGACACGCTCTGTTACTTCAACTACTTCCTCATGGTTGAGTTCTTCTTGGAATCCGGCAGCATGATTGGTAATGCATGAAATTCCAAGCACTTTCAATCCTGAGTGGGCAGCCACGATCACTTCGGGAACAGTAGACATCCCGACTGCATCCGCTCCGAGAGTCTTATAAGCACGGATTTCTGCTGGCGTTTCGTAAGTTGGACCGGTAACACCAATATAGACACCGTCATCCAGCTTAATGCCAAGCTTATCAGCGACTTGATGAGCAGTTGCACGATATTCTGGTGTATAAGATTTAGACATGTCAGGGAAACGTGGACCAAATTCATCCAAGTTTTCACCAATCAAAGGATTTTGACCCGTCATATTGATGTGGTCAGTGATGGCCATAAGCGTACCAGGACCATAGCCGATACCACCAGCAGCATTGGTCACAATAACACCTGTCGCACCGAGAGCCTTCATCACACGCACTGGGAAAGTAACAACTTCGAGAGGATTTCCTTCGTAGAAATGGAAACGACCTTGCAGTGCCAAGACTTTGCGGCCTGCCAAGTCTCCATAGACTAATTTACCAGCGTGGCCAACGACTGTTGAGCGGCCCCAGTTTGGAATGTCCGCATAGTCAAAACTAACAGCATTTTCAATTTCAGAAGCCAATTCTCCCAAACCAGATCCCAGAATCAAGCCGAATTCAGGTTCTGTCATGCCTTTTTCTTTCAGAAAGGCGGCCGTTGCTTTGATTTTCTCAGATAATGTTGTCATTAAATATTTTCCTCACTCTCTTATAATGCTTATACCAATTTGTCCAAGAAGCTTTCACCAATCATGGCCTTGTCCACACCGAAGTTGTCAGCGATGGTTGCTGAAATGTCCGCAAAGTGTCCGACAGGCAAGTGTCCATTCCCCTTGAGTGATTTACCAAAGACCAAGAGAGGAATGTATTCACGAGTGTGGTCTGTTCCGGCATAGGTGGGGTCATTACCATGGTCAGCGGTAATCATGAGCAAGTCGTCTTCCCGCATGTTTTCAATGATTTC
Source organism: uncultured Streptococcus sp. (assembly GCA_963523365.1). Lineage (GTDB taxonomy): Bacteria > Bacillota > Bacilli > Lactobacillales > Streptococcaceae > Streptococcus. The sequence goes on along the minus strand of CAURCE010000008.1, from coordinate 29,715 downwards.
TGGCAAGCGAGCGTCAAACTCCTGCAGACAATCACGATATCCATGCGGATCACGACGGTGACCATAAAGAGCATCAAAGTCTACCAAGTTGGTAAATGAGAAGCCTTGCTTGAAGTTTTCGTCTTTGAGGGCTTTGACCAATGTATCTACACCATGATTGTTAGACTTATTGTGTCCCATGTCATGGTTGATTCCAGCTCCGTTGAAGATGTCATTAATCTTACCAACAGAATAAGTATCAATACCTGCTTCATTGAGCTTGTCAAGTACAGTTGGCTCAAATGGAGAGACTGCATAGTCATGGCGATTAGCTGTACGATTGAAGTTGCTTGGCTCACCTACATAAGGGCGAGCGATGATACGGCCCAAAAGTGCTGGCCGATCTAAAGTGATAGAGCGAGCGTATTCGCAGATACGATAGAGCTCATCTAAAGGAATAATCTCCTCATGAGCCGCAATTTGAAGCACTGGGTCTGCAGAAGTATAGATAATCAATTCGCCAGTTTCCATCTGACGAGGCCCGAAGTCGTCAATAACTGCCGTGCCAGAATAAGGTTTGTTAGCCTCACGAATAACTTTGCGGCCAGAAAATTCTTCAATTTTATTCAAAATTTCCTCTGGGAAGCCGTTCCAGAAAGTATCAAAAGGCTCAGTAATGTTCAGACCCATGATTTCCCAGTGGCCTGTCATCGTGTCTTTACCTAAAGAAACTTCTTCTAATTTAGTATAGTAACCACTTGGATTTTCCTCAGCTGGTACAGTTTTTAGCGCTTGCTCACGCTCGATATTGCCCAGACCTAGCTTAGCCATATTTGGCACGTCTAGACCGACTGCTTTGGAAATATGTCCCAGCGTATCGGAAGCACCATCTGGCACCCCTGCATTAACAAAATTGTTAGCATCTGGTGCCGCCCCAATGCCGACTGAGTCCATAACGACTAAGTGAATACGATTAAATTTTGACATGAAAACCTCTTTTCTAGTTGTCTGTTTCTAAAATGTTCACGCCACCTTGTCCTGCGACGATCACCTTGTTGACCATTTGGGTGAAAAGTCCGTGCTCAACAACGCCCACGATATGATCTAATTCTCGGCCAAATTCGACTGGATTTTCGATTACACCTAGATCTAGATCAATAATGAAGTTCTGCATATCCGTGATAAAACGTTGGCCATTTTTTTCACGGAAACTTGGCTTGTAGCCTGCTTGAGCAAAGCGACGGAAAACTTGCTCCGCACCATACTGCACTACTTCGACTGGTAGCTTGAAAGCACCTAGCTTTTGAACCAATTTGCTCTCATCGACCACCCAGATGTAGTCCTTGGAAGGTGTCGCGACAACTTTCTCCATCAACAGAGCCCCGCCTCCGCCTTTGATGCCGTTGAACTTAGGATCCACTTCATCAGCTCCATCAACGGTCACATCGACCTGATCCACTTCATCAATGGATTTCAGTGGAATGCCCAGGCCTTCTGCTTGCTTGCTAGTCACGCTAGAGGTTGTGACTGCAGTAATCTGCAAGCCTTCCTCTTTGATACGTCGACCAATTTCCTCGACAAAATAGTAAGCAGTCGAACCTGTTCCCAGACCGACCACCATCCCGTCTTCGACAAATTCAGCAGCCTTGATGCCTGCTAGTTTCTTTAGAGTTTCCATAGCACCTCCTCAAATCAACTATGTTTAGTATATCACAATTCTTTGAAATTTGAAAGTGTTTTCAGCTCTTTAAACGGTTCTTCACGTTTTAACAGTGCTCCATTTCACGAAAATCTCCTTAAAATCTTGCTCCTAGTTCTATTTTACGCTACAATGAAGATAGGCAAATTACTAAAAGAAATACATATTTCAAGTAGTAAGCTATAGAAAATTTGAGGAGGTTGTATGATGCAACAAGAAAATAAAGTTCTAGGTATTTTAGCCATTGTCTTTGGAGCAATCGCTTTACTTGGCTCCTGGATACCAATCATCAATTATCTATCTTTTTTTATCGGTACTATTGCTCTTATCCTTGCTATTATCGGTCTCATTATTAACCAAAAGAAACCGAAAACTTTGGCCATTATTGGCTCTGTTATTTCCTTTTTCTCCTTAATTATCTCACTGGTCACTCTATCATTCTATTCCCGTATGTTCAATGAAATGGGAAAAGGACTTGATGCTCTGACAAACTCTTATAGTTCCTATTTTGATTCGTCAGAAAGAAAAATAGAAAAAGAAGAAGAAAGTACGAAGTTTACATGGACAAAAGCAGAATTTGATGCACTCAAAGAGGGCGATATTTTGAAAAGAGGTGCAGGCGGAACAAAATACGACGACGTCATTCGCGACCACGGCAAACCAACTGACGAAACCACTTCCACTGTCAGCGGCTCTGAATTAAAAACCATCACCTACTTACCAGGAGGAAGCAAATATCAAGCCGTCATCCTAACTTTTTCAAGAAACGAAGACGGTTCTTTCCTACTATGAGGACCGTAATTATGACACTGTCTTTTTTGACAAAGACCTCGCTCACGACCTTGCCAGCTGGGTCTACGGCGACTCAATGGAGCCTGACTATATGAATGGTTCTGTTGCCCTTATCAAAGATACTGGTTGGGACTATGATGGCGCCATCTATGCCGTAGACTGGGATGGACAGAGTTACATCAAAAAAGTGTATAAAGAAAAAGACGGACTAAGGCTCGTCTCGCTAAATGATAAATACGCTGATAAATTCGCTCCCTTTAGCGAGGAGCCACGCATTATCGGAAAAGTAGTCGGCAGTTTCATGCCGTTGGAAAAATAGGAGAGAAAAAATGAGAGATGTTGAAGTTCCTTGGTACATTTCAGGGCAAATGCTAGTCGGAGTTGGAGTTGGAAGCTTTGTTCTAGGTTTTTTGTTCCCGCCTCTGTTTCTAGGATTGTTAGTAGAGATTGTGTTGTTGCTTATTCGGTTAGTCTTTGAGATTCGTCATCCATTGCCTAAGGAGGTCAGAGAAGAAGCTAGACAGCAATTAAAAGAGATTGTGGCGGATATTGGGGTTGTCAAGTGTCCTTACTGCCGTTCTAAAGAGGTCCAATTCATGCAGCAACAACGCAAAGGATTTTCGTTTGGTAAAGCCGTGGGCGGTACCTTGTTAGCTGGCGGGGTTGGGAGTTTGGCAGGATTCGCAGGCAAAAAAGGCAGGTTACAATGGCATTGCAAAAATTGCGGACGCACCTTCACTACAAATAAATAAACGTAAGCAGGCTTTTATGTCTGCTAAAATTTTAAGGAATACACAATGGCAAGTTTTAGAAAAAGAGACGGCTCTTGGGAATACCGCATATCCTACAAGGCCCTAGATGGCTCATATAAGCAGAAATCAAAGCGGGGGTATCGTACTAAGGCTGACGCTCAAAGAGCGGCCGCAGAAGTCGAAAGAGAGCTATCGGACGGCTTGTTTATCAATCGGGACCAGTCGCTAGAAGAGTATTACCAAAAGTGGTCAGAGGTACATAAGAAGCCTAATGTATCAGCCGTGACCTGGAAGAAATATCTCTATACTGCAGCCAAGATTAAACTATACTTTGGCCAGGCTAAACTAACCAGCATCACAGCCACACATTACCAGCAAGTCATCAATGACTTTGCGGCTACGCATTCCCAGGAGACTGTTGAAAAATTCCATGCCCACGTCAAAGCCTGCGCTAAAATGGCGGTACACGAAGGAATCATCAAAAGGAATTTCTGTGAGTTCGCCCTGGTCAAGTCTGAAAATAAGGGTTATGATCCGGAGACCAAGCTACTGACCATGGAAGAGTATCAGCATGTCCTGGAAGCGACCAAGGCCAAGCGAGATATCAAGACCTATTTCTGCATCTACCTTATCGCAGTTACTGGCATGCGCTTTGCAGAAGCCCAGGGACTGACCCTGAATGATGTAGACTACGAACAATTAGAAATAAGCATAAATAAGACTTTCAACTCGGTCCAGAGTTCCGATTTTATGCCGACCAAAAACCCAAGCTCGGTCCGGACAGTGCCAATTAGTCGGCAAACAGCCAGCTACATAAAAGATTATATCGCTACAACCTACGAACCAAACCAATCACAGCGCTTGTTTTTCGGGGTTTCAAATACAATTGCAAACAAGATTTTAAAAAAGATAGTCGGTCGCAATGTCCATATCCACGCCTTGCGGCATACATTTGCCAGCTACCTGATAGCCCAGGGGATTGAATTAATTTCCATTTCCCAGCTGCTTGGTCACAAAGACCTGACGACCACACTCAAGGTCTACGCTCACCAGCTGGACGCCGTCAAAGACCGCTCAGAGGATAAAGTAAGAAGCTTGTTTTAAAATTTATTTTGGGCGAGTTTTGGGAGAATATAACAAAAACCCTTGATTTACAAGGGTTTCTTCTGTGTATTTATGCTAATTGCCGGGATCGAACCGGCGACCTCATCCTTACCATGGATGCGCTCTGCCTACTGAGCTAAATCAGCATTACCTATCTACTATATCATGTAGATAGGCACTTGTCAATATTCTTTCTCACTTTTTTGCGAAATATTGCTCCCTAGTCAAATAGTAATGCAGCCACGTCACTATGCGTCCTTCCTCATGCTTGTCTAGTGATGCGTAAGGCTCTTCGTGGGAAAAGATCATGCCTGACTTTTGCATGACACGACCGGAAGCAGGATTGTCGATATCATGTAAGGCCACCAATTTGTTCATGCCGATTTCCTCAAAAGCCAGCTCAAGCACCGCCCGATTGGCCTCAGTCGTGTAGCCCTGATTCCAGTATTTTTTATGGATCACATAGCCGATAGCTGCCGTTTTCAAATCCAAGCGGATCTTATGCATGTCAATCGTCCCGATAAAGTCGCCAGTCTCCTTCAGCTCAATGCCCCAGCGCCCCAAAGGATTCGCCAAGTAAAACAAGGCAATATTATTGCGGGTTTCCTCTAAATTTTTGTTGGTTGCAAAGGTATAGCGAACATTCTCCTCGTCTGAAGCATATTCAAACATGGCTGGAGCGTCATCCAAAGTCACTGGACGCAAGATCAATCGCTCCGTCTCAATTCTGGAATGCTGACTTAGCTTGACATAGATATTTTCCATCTCTTCCTCCTGATTTTTCTTATCAGAATGGCATAATTCCCTATCTAAAACAATCCTTTTTTTCTTGCTTTTTGCGCCAGTTTCCTTTAAAATGAAAACATCACAATAATTGACCTAGGTTCCTTTGTAGTCCTGTATTCGGAGATCCTAGCGTTAGAAAAAGGAGTAAAGCTCTATGTTAATCGGAATTCCAAGAGAAATTAAAAACAATGAAAATCGCGTTGCTCTGACGCCAGCTGGTGTACACAGTCTTGTAGGAAAAGGCCATCAGGTGCTGATCGAGACAAATGCTGGACTTGGATCTGGCTTTGCAGATGCAGACTATGAAAAGCAAGGTGCAAAAATCGTTGCCACTGCTGCTGAAGCCTGGGCAGCTGAGTTGGTTGTTAAGGTTAAAGAACCGCTGGAAGCTGAGTACCAATTCTTGCGTGACGACCTCCTACTCTTCACTTACCTGCACATGGCCGCTGCTCCCGAATTAGCCCAAGCTATGGTAACTGCTAAAACTGCCGGGGTAGCCTACGAGACTGTACGTGACGGACAAGGGCAACTACCACTCTTAGTACCTATGAGCGAGGTTGCTGGCCGTATGGCGGTTCAAATCGGAGCTCATTTCCTAACCAAGCAAACAGGTGGCTCTGGCGTTCTCCTTGGTGGTGTACCCGGAGTTCCAAAAGGTAAAGTTACCATTATCGGAGGCGGTGTCGTAGGAACTCATGCAGCCCGTATCGCTCTGGGACTAGGCGCTCAGGTTACGATTCTCGATATTAGCGCCAAACGTCTATCTGTGCTAGAAGAAGTCTTTGGCAACCAAATCCAAACCCTCATGTCCAATCCATTTAACATCGAGTCAAGCGTCCGCGAAGCAGATGTCGTGATTGGAGCTGTGCTCATTCCTGGTGCTAAAGCACCAAAACTGGTGACTGACGATATGGTGAAACAAATGCGCCCTGGTTCTGTTATTGTTGACGTGGCTGTTGACCAAGGTGGCGTTATCGAGACTGCCGACCGCGTGACCACCCATGATGAGCCAGTCTATGAGAAACACGGTGTTCTCCACTATGCGGTAGCCAATATCCCTGGTGCCGTGGCTCGCACTTCTACTATCGCCCTGACCAATGTCACCCTTCCTTATATCGAAGCGCTGGCTGGCAAAGGCTTCAAACAAGCTATTGCAGACGATGCTGGATTGCGTGAAGGTGTCACAACCTATCACGGCCACATCACAAGCCGACCTGTTGCAGAAGGCTTGAATCTCGATTATACTTCTATTGACGAACTTATCTAATCATTTTTCTCTTATATACAAAACCCGAAGGAACTTTTAGTCCTTCGGGTTTCATTTGTTTTAAATTTGAAATTAGTATCATGCTGCCATCCATTTAGACAAGATCAACATTGCTCCAAATCATTAAATTATCAAGTCTGTTACTCTTTAATAGACATTTTATAAGAAGTATCTAATACCAGTGATTCCTATTCCTGACTAGGCTCTTCTTTCTGGTAAAAATTCATCCCAACCTCAGTATCCTCGACCAGAATATCATCAGTCTGGCCCAACAGCAGCAAAGCGATGTAAAAGTCACCAACACAGCCCGCTGCATGAATACTAGCTAGAGGCATGTAGAGAGTTGAACTGAGCAAGCCCAGCATGGCCAATAAGGTCAGAAGCAGGCTAATCAAAACAAAGGGTGCCAAACCAATGACCAAGAAGTCCTTACGATTGTAAAAAGTTCCTGGACTAGTCGCATAAGCCATCCCATTTTTAAAACCAAACTTGACCTTGGCCTTCCCTTTACCAAAAAACTTGAAGAAGAAACCGTGGATGTACTCATGGATGACGACAAGGATAAAGGTAAAAACTAACAAATAGGCAAGATCTAGACCCGAAAAATCATAATGGTCTGCACGGAAGATTAGCTGGGTCAATTTCGCAAAAAGCATTGAGAAAGGAAAAATCAGTAAGAGCCCCGCTACATTTAAACCGATTACATATTTCTTTTCTTCCATAAAATTAATTTTTTTAATGAGTTTCATAAAATCTCCTCCATCATTTTCGACCTTTACTCAAGACATAGGTGCTTGCACTGATAAAAATAAGAAGCCAAATCACCAAATTAGAGAAATCTTCAATTTTAAAAGAATAGTCTCCTGTTTCAAAGAGGTTGATAAATGGATTCATAAAAGTAAACCGCAGAATGTGCTGTATTGTTTTATCAAAACTAGCAAATAGAGGTACGAAACTAATCAGCAACAGCGGAAATAAACTATAAACCTGAGCTTGAGATTGTGTCTTGGAAATACCACCAATAAAAAGATTGATTAAAAGGATAATAACAATAATTAAGAGATTGATCAAAAGATAGATAGGCCATTTGCCAGACAGGTCTACATGCAAATAATATGGGAAAAAAAGCAAGGCAAAGACTGTAAATAGGAAGGGATAAACCAACATGGACAAGAGGTATTCAGTAGAACGAACCCCGCTCAACATCAAGGTCTTTAGATTGCGCTTTTCCTTGTCCTCTGCCATCATAATAGACACCATGTAGCCGCCACTCATAGCAAAGGTCATAGGCAGGATCATCTTCAATAGTCCTTGGCCTGCATTGCCATTCTTATTTAAAATCATATTGTACAAAAAGAGGAGGCCAAAGGGCAGCAAGACGGACATAAGCAAAGAAGAATTTGTCAATAAAATCTGAGTACGCAGCCATGTGAGAGCTTTAATTTTTTTATACATCTAGTTTTTCTCCTGTTAATTGAATAAAGATTTCTTCTAATGTAGGTTCGCAAGAATGTACTGTAATGGCCAATTTTAGGTCTTTTGTAGCCAATTCTGAGAACGAAATTTGCTCGGTTTCTCCATTTTCATAGCTAATTTTAACTTTCTTGGCTGTGTTATATTTTTGAATAATAGCTTTCGGCTCGCCATATTCTACTAATACTCCCTTATTTAGCAGGGCCAGTCGATCACAAAGGGCGCTCGCTTCATGCATATCATGCGTCGTCAGAAAAATGGTTGTTCCCTTTTTCTTCAGCTCAAGCAAAAGCTCATGAATCACCTTGGAAGTGCGAGGATCAAGCCCACTCGTTGGTTCATCCAAGAATAAGACCTCAGGATTATTTAAAAGAGATCGGGCTAGAAACATCCGCTGCTTCATACCTGTCGAAAGTTTCTCTGCTACAATATTTTTGCTTTCTAACAGACCAACCTGCTCTAAAACTTCATCTATCCGTTCATTTTTTAAACCGTATAATTTCGCATATATCTGCAGGTTTTTATAGAGAGTCATCTTCTCATAAAAGCCACTTGTATCAGATACTAGGCCAATCTTCACCAAATCCTGAGAATTAATAGCATCTGAAGCTTTACCAAGGATTTTACTTTGACCATTGTCGGCATCAAGCTGGCCTGTTAGGATATTAATTAAGGTTGTTTTTCCCGATCCAGATGGTCCTAAAAATCCGAAAATCTCTCCTTGATTGATATGAAAATTAATCCGTTCTAAAGCTTTTTTATCTCCAAAACTTTTAGAAATATTCTCTACTTGAATCACTTGTGACATAAGGCCTCTTCTCACTTTCTTACTTATAATAACGTTTAACGATTTTGTACTGGCTGACAGTAACATAAAGATAGATGATCGATACCGCAATCCAAGCCAAAATCGTATCCAATTGGAATAGGAAATTTAGCAGTATCAGTCCAATATAGATACTAGGAAAGATAAAACTCACTAATTTCAGATGAACTCCTTTTGGGCCGACAAACAGCTTATTTGAAATATCTTTTAACTGCTTGATAGGAGTCCACATTGATATAGACAAAAATAATGGTTAAGACAATCATGCCAGATACGACCTGCATCGGTGTCCCAGCTCCGACAAGAAAGAGAAGGATATAGAGACCTGGAATGAGTCGCTGATTGAGATTAAAGAGGGTTAAAAAGCTTTGTTCATAATGAGCCTGCAACTCCCCTTCATCATAAGACAGAGCATAGTCCTTCATCTCCTCAATGGTTGGCATAGCAGATAATTTATATTGACGAACCTTCTGAGTGGTTTTCAATACAAGAATTTGACCTAAAATCAAAGCAAGAAACAGTGCAATATCATAAAATGGAATGTGAATCGTCGTTTCTGACCTTAGTAGCGGACCTAGGTAGCTCACTCCTACAAAGAGGGTGAATAGAGTCAGAGCAGACGAGATATTATATAAAATCGTCGCATATTCTAGGGTTTTGAAAGTTTGACGATAGAGCTCATAGCTTCTGTCATCATCTTCTTCTCTCTGGTAAGCCCCGTGAACTTTATGCGTCTGATAGAGCAAGAAAAAGGTTACGGGATAGAGAATGAACAAACTCGCTCGACCAATGTTCTTCAGCAGTTCAACATTTAAGACGGTCGGCCAAGAGAAATGCTCAAAATGAGTCATTATAAAACCGACTACTCCTCCTCCTAATATAGCAGCAAGAATGAAGATACCGATATTTCTCAATATTCTTTTCTTTGTTGACATTGTTTTCTCCTATTCTTAAATAAGTGCAGTCAGCCAAGCCATGACTTGGCTAATAAAGTCAGAGGCAATTTCCAGTATTTCACGGCCAAATAAAGGTAAAATAATTAGCACTATCATTAGGAAAATAAAGTGATTTCTGACTTTTTTGTTCATTTTGTTCCACAAATAATCTCTTTGCAACCATCCTGCCAGATAGGCATAGCCCAAGGCTACAAAAATCCCTAACTCAGTTGATGCTAGCACTACAACTGCGAAGATCAGACGAATATAAGCTACCTTTATCCCAAAATAATCCGCCAAACCTGCACAGACACCAGCAATTTTTGCTTGTTCTTCGTTAACTTTAAAGTTTTCCATAAATTCTTGCATTGTTTTTCTCCTTGTTTTACTTTCCGTCACTTGCGGAAAAGCACTAATATACTGACACAGCTAATTAGGATCAGATCAAGTAATCGCTATGATATGAAAGCTTGCTTGTCTTCATGACAAGATGGCTAGCATAAACTATCTACAGTAACTGATTTTTCCTGACTACCTACTCTTCCTCCACTAGGCGAAAGACATTTTCGACACTTTCGTTGAAAATCTGAGCAATTTTGAGAGCAATGACCACGGAGGGCGTGTATTCATCCCGCTCCAGCAAGCTAATCGTTTGCCGCGACACGCCGGCTTTCTTAGCCAAGTCGGTTTGATTCAACCCGTCTCTAGCCCTCAGCTCTTTGAGTCGATTTTTCAGCTTCATGACAACACCTCTCAGTCTTCTTTCAGTTCAACAGACTTGATATCGTCAATGCGCATGAGCTTGATTCTTGTTTGACCTTTTTTATTGGTCTTACTCAACTTAACCCAATCGTCATCAGCATCAACTACCTCCCAGCAATCTGTCCCGAAAACTTCACCAATGATGATCGGTTTTTTCCCAATCATTTCTTTAAAAAAACGTGACATTTCTCCACTCCTTTCTTTATTTCTCTCTAAACGTTTCAACTTCCTTTTTACATTTTTCAATTCACTGGATGACATCAGCCACAAACCAGAAAATATCGGAAGTAGACACCAAAACAGTATCTCCATTAGTTCCTCCTTTTATCTTTTCTTCTTAACTTAAATACATTGTAACAGATTCTTTTCTTTTTGACAATTATATTTGTCAAAAAAATAAAGATTTTTGTCATAAAGACTTAGATCCTTTACAAAATAATAAGTAAAAAAGACCAGGACCGAATCCTGATCTTAAAAAGCATACTATAATTTACCTGCTACTGCATCCAACAACTCTTGGATTTTGGCTTGGTTGCTTCCTCCTGCCATGGCCATATCTGGTTTACCACCACCACGTCCATCAACTATTGGAGCCAATTCTTTGACAAGGTTTCCTGCATGCACATCTTTTGACTTGCTCGCTACAAGGACATTGACCTTGTCACCGATAGCTGCAACTAGGACAAGCACGTCTGAGTAGTCTTTTTGTTTCCAGTTATCCGCAAAGGTACGAAGAGCACCTGCATCTGATACAGAAACCTGGCTTGCAATGTAACGGTGGCCGTTGACTTCCTTCACATCCTTAAAGACATCGCCTGCAGCTGCCGCTGCAGCTTTTTCCTTCAATTCTGCATTTTCTTTTTGCAATTGACGGAGTTGCTCTTGAAGTCCTTCGACTTTGTGAGGTACTTCCTTGAGTTGCGGTGCTTTCAAGGTCGCTGCGACGGCTTTCAAAGCGTCTTCTTGGTCACGGTAGGCTTCAAAGGCTTCCTTACCAGTCACTGCCAAGATACGACGAGTTCCTGATCCGATTCCTTCTTCTTTGACAATCTTGAAGAGGCCAATCTCAGAAGTGTTGCCAACGTGGGTACCACCACAAAGCTCAACTGAGTAGTCACCAATCGTAACGACACGGACTTCCTTGCCGTATTTTTCACCAAAGAGGGCCATGGCTCCCATTTCTTTAGCAGTGTCAATATCTGTCTCAACCGTTTCTACTGCAATTGCTTCCCAGATTTTTTCGTTGACTTGCTGTTCAATGGCGCGCAACTCTTCAAGAGTTACTGCTTGGAAGTGTGTGAAGTCAAAGCGAAGGAATTCGACTTCGTTAAGGGATCCTGCTTGTGTCGCATGGTTTCCAAGGATATTGTGAAGAGCCGCATGGAGCAAGTGAGTGGCTGTGTGGTTTTTCATGACACGGTGACGACGATTGGTATCGATTGCCAAGATATATTCTTGGTTCAAAGCAAGCGGAGCATGAACTTCAACAGTGTGAAGAGCTTGTCCGTTTGGTGCTTTTTGAACATCTGTTACAGTAGCCACGACGTTTCCTGCAGCATCCAAGATTTGACCGTGGTCCGCAACCTGTCCACCCATTTCAGCGTAGAATGGAGTCTCTGCAAAGATGAGAGAGGCAGTTCCTTCTGAAACAGCTTCTACTTCAGCATTGTCCGCTACGATAGCCACCAACTTAGAAGGCAATTGACTAGCATTGTAGTTGAAGACACTTTCCACTGTGATGTTTTGCAGGGTTTCATTTTGCATACCCATTGAGCCACCTTTAACAGCTGACGCACGCGCACGTTCTTGCTGCTCTTTCATGGCTGCTTCGAAACCTTCACGGTCTACAGTCATACCAGCTTCATCAGCGATTTCTTCTGTCAACTCCACTGGGAATCCGTAAGTATCGTAGAGTTTAAAGACATCTTGTCCAGCGATAACGCTTTGACCTTTTTCTTTCAAGTCTGCTACGATGCCTTGGGCAAAGTGTTGACCTGAGTGAAGCGTACGGGCAAATGACTCTTCTTCGCTCTTGACGATTTTCTCGATAAAATCACGTTTTTCAAGTACTTCTGGGTAGTAACTTTCCATGATTTTTCCAACAGTTGGAACGAGTTTGTAAAGGAAAGGCTCGTTGATACCCAATTTTTGACCATGCATAGAAGCACGACGGAGAAGACGACGAAGGACATAACCACGACCTTCATTTCCTGGAAGAGCACCATCACCGATGGCAAATGAAAGGGAACGGATGTGGTCAGCGATGACCTTGAAGCTCATGTTGTCGCCATCTTGGTCGTAGACCTTACCAGACAATTTCTCAACTTCACGAATGATTGGCATGAAGAGGTCTGTTTCAAAGTTGGTCTTAGCCCCTTGGATAACCGCCACCAAACGCTCCAAACCAGCGCCCGTATCAATGTTCTTGTGTGGCAATTCCTTGTACTCACTACGAGGAACAGCAGGATCGGCGTTAAATTGTGACAGAACGATGTTCCAGATTTCGATGTAACGGTCATTTTCGATATCTTCTGCTAGAAGGCGAATACCGATATTTTCTGGGTCAAAGGCTTCTCCACGGTCAAAGAAGATCTCAGTATCTGGTCCAGAAGGTCCCGCACCGATTTCCCAGAAGTTGTCCTCGATTGGAATCAAGTGACTTGGATCCACTCCCACTTCAATCCAGCGGTTGTAAGAATCTTTATCGTCTGGATAGTAGGTCATGTAGAGTTTTTCAGCTGGGAAGTCAAACCACTCAGGGCTTGTCAAGAGTTCATAAGCCCAAGTAATAGCTTCATCACGGAAGTAATCTCCGATAGAAAAGTTCCCCAACATTTCAAACATGGTATGGTGGCGAGCAGTTTTTCCTACATTTTCGATATCGTTTGTACGAATCGCTTTTTGCGCATTAGTAATACGTGGATTTTCAGGTTTGATAGTCCCGTCAAAGTATTTCTTAAGAGTTGCTACCCCAGAGTTAATCCACAAAAGAGTCGGGTCGTTAACTGGCACCAGACTTACTGATGGTTCTACAGAGTGGCCTTTGCTTGCCCAAAAGTCTAACCACATTTGGCGAATTTGAGCACTTGACATTTGTTTCATTTTATTTTTCTCCTTAAATCTTTTTAATGTTTTTTATGATGAACTTTCCAGCATCTCCACATAGTCAATGGCGACGCAGAGGGAAATGACTAGATCTGAGTAAGCCTCATCATAGACACTCACCTGATAAGTGGAGGTCAGATGGAAAAGTTCCTTGGTAATCTCTGCCACGACTTGATCGCGATCATCTAGTAATTTAAAATTTAAATCCCAGATATTGCCCTCAATCCTTAGGCCTAAATCATCAAACTCATACTTATCACGGAAGAAAGTCAGTTTCTTGCGAATATAAAAGCTTGTCCCGTCACTGAGCTTGATTTCAAACCGAGGCAAAAATGTTAGAAAGATTTTGCTGATCTGGCTAACTGTCTGTCCTTGGGCATCATAGATGGTGAAGCTCTTCGGAATCTGGAAAAATGAGCCTTCTACTTGGTAATCTATGTTACCTCGATCGTCCTTGATATCAAAGCGTTCGCCACCTAGGCGAAATTTTTGTTTGACAAGATAGGTCTTCATCGCTTTACCTCCAGAGTCAAGATAAAAGACAAGCTCTTTGTCTGAAGGGCGAAAAACCGCGGTACCACCTTCATTCAATGAACTTGTCATTCTCATTAGCTATTTAGTTTGAAACATGAGTAGCATGAATTTTCCTCTCACATGGCTCGCAGCACCGCCAATTCTCTGAGCTGAGATTTAGAAAATCAATTCTCAATAATTTTATTATACTGACTTCTTGGCTTTTCGTCAAGCTTATTCTGCTGCAGGAGCTGGGTTTTCTTCAGTATGAGCAGCTTCTGACTTGCTTTCTTCTGAGCTTGAAGCCCCAGATTTTGCTTCTTCCGAGCTAGAAGATTGTGATTTCTTTTCTTCTGAACTAGAAGACTGAGACTTGCTTTCTTCTTTAGACGATGAGCTAGAAGTATCTCCTTCTACATATTGGGCAAAGACATTTTGGAAAGCTGGATCCTTCACTTTCAGATTCGCTTCCTTCAATTCTTTAGAAATAACAGAACGAATAAAGCTTGCATCGTTTTGTTTTTGAGTCAGGATTCCTTCTTTTAGTTGCTTCTTGTAATCTGTCCATTTTGCAGATTTTTGAGTTTTCTTCACCAATTTAACAATGTAGTAGCTTGCTGAATAGTTCTGGTTACCTCGTACAGTGATTACATCAGAAACGCCATTTTCTTCCAAAGCAAAAGTAGCTTTTTTAACAGCATCCGCAACTGTTGTTGAGGTTGAATCAAATTTCACCTCGCCGCCCTTATCTTTGGTGTCCTTGTCGGTCGAGTTTTCCTTGGCCAACTGACCAAAGTCTGCTCCCTCAGCCTTAGCTTTTTCAAGCACTTCCTTAGCCTTTTCTTCACTATCTACCTTGATAATTTGAGCCGTTACTTCTGGGGTATACGTTTCAAAGAAAGCCTTGTAGTTGTCATCTGTCAGCTCTTTTTCAGCTGCTTTCTTAACAGCGTATTCGACCAATTTATTTGCACGGATCTGGTCTCTGTAGGCATCTTCTGTCATTCCGCTTTGAGCAAGAACATTTTGGAAGGCAGAACCATAAGCGGATTTCATTTTTTCAAAGGCTTCTTCAACCTCTTTATCCGTTACTTTTTTGCCATACTTTTCTTCAAAAACTTGCTTAATGGCCATTTGAAGCAAAACTTGTTGAGAGGCACCATTATTTTTTACTTGATCGTAAAATTCACTGACTGTGATTGTCTCACCTTTCATTGTCACAATATCTTTATCTTTTGCTGTTTGTGAACATGCTGCTAAAGCCACTACAGAAAAGAGAGTTACTGCTCCTGTAAGGATTTTTTTCTTCATTATTTTATCTACTCCTTCAATAAATTCACTTTGTCTATTGTACCACAAATCCAACTTGATATCTTAATTTTTCCTAAAAATTTTTGGAATTTGAGAAAAAAGTGAAGGGATTATTTTTTTCTAATCATAAGCAGCCCATCTCCTAAAGGAAGCAAGCTCGCAGTCAAATCTGGACTGTCCAAAGTTGCGTCAAACAGGCTATGCAAGCCACGGTAAATAGCTCGTTGGCCACGCTTAATGTCCTCAAAAGGCTTGGCAACATCGCCGCCTTGGAAGACATCGTCAATCAGGACCAGACCACCAGGATTGAGGCGCTTGAGAACCTGAGGCAGAAAGACCACATACTTGGACTTGGCAGAGTCCATAAAGACAAGGTCGTAGGAATCCTCCAGTGTCTCAAGCAAATCCACCGCATCGCCTTCCAGCAGGGCGATCTGCTGACGGCTGTCATACTTAGCAAAATTAGCCTTAGCAAGCTCAATCATCTCTGGATTGCGGTCAATAGTCGTAATCTGAGCCTGAGGCGCATGTTCCGCCATCAAAAGGGCCGAAAAACCGATAGCCGTCCCGATTTCTAAAATCTTCTCTGGCTGCAGGCTTTCGAGTAGCAGGCGGAAATAAGCTACTGTCTCATGGGGAATCACGGGCACATTTTCAGCTCTGGCAAAATCCTCCAGCTCCTTGAGTCCACCAGAAACTGGCTGGAGTCGTTGTCTCATAAAGTCTACAATCTCTTCTTTGACCACTGGCCGACGCATATTGGGATTAGAGTTTTGATTATAAGTCTCGACCATCTTATGCCAGTCCCAACTTTTTTACCAAGGCTTCAAATTCATCCAAGCGACGCTCAAAGACAGCAAAAGCAGCATTTAGGTAGTCTTCTTTTTCCATATCCACACCTGCTTTTTTGATGACATTAAGTGGATAGTCAGAGTTCCCAGCTTTCAGATAGTCCAGATACTTGTCCTTGTCTTCCTGACTGCCATGGACAATCTTTTCAGCCAGGGCAGAAGCCGCTGAAAATCCTGTCGAATATTGGAAAACATAGTAATCATAGTAGAAATGCGGAATCCGAGCCCACTCGTACTGAATCTGTGGATTATCTTCTTTCTTCAGACCATAGTATTTTTCGTTCAAGTCAGCGTAGAGCTCATTGAGAAACTCGCTGGTCAAAACTTGACCTTCTTGGTCAGCCTTGTGGATAGCATGCTCAAACTCAGCAAACTGGGTTTGACGGAAGACCGTACCTCTAAAGCCATCCAAGAAGTGATTGAGGATAGCAAAGCGGGTAGCATCGTCCTCTACTTCTTCCAAAAGCTTTTCTGTCAGAATATTTTCATTGGTCGTTGAAGCAATCTCAGCTAGGAAGATAGAGTAATCTCCATAGACATAAGGCTGGGTCTCACGGGTGTAGCTGGAGTGCATACTGTGGCCTGTCTCATGCACCAAGGTAAAGAGATTATCCAGCGTGTCCTGCCAGTTGATCAACATAAAGGCGTTGGTATCGTAAGAACCGCCTGAGTATGCTCCTGAGCGCTTGCCTTGATTTTCATGAACATCAATCCAGCGCTCTGAAAAAGCTGTCTTCACTCGGCTCAGATAATCCTCACCCAGAATAGCCAGAACTTCCTCAGACTTAGCCAAGGCTTCCTCATAAGTGAACTTGTAGTCTGTCTCTGACAAAGGTGTGTACATATCATACATCTTCAAGTCAGAAATACCTAAAATCTTCGCTCGCAAAGCAATATAACGCTGCAAAAGAGACAAATGCTTATTGACAGCTGAAACTAGGCTGTCATAGACGCTTTCTGGAATAAAGTCAGCTGACAAAGCCGCTTCACGGGCAGATGAGAACTTGCGGACTTTCGCATTGTAATTGTGAACCTTGACATTGGTCTGCAAAGTCTTAGCATAGGTATGCTGATACTGCTCGTAGACGCTGTAGAGAGCCTCGTAAGCTTCCTTACGGACTTCTCGGTTCTTAGACTCAACCAAGGTGATATAGTTACCGTGGCTGAGCTGAACTTCATTTCCATCTTCGTCATGCACCATCGGAAAGACGATATCTGCATTATCCAAGATAGCAAAGGTTTCGCCCGCTGCACCGAAGATTTCACCAGCACCGGCCAATAGCTCCTCTTCGCGCTGTGTCAGGATGTGGGCTTTCTTTTTCAAAAGCTTATCAAAATAATGCTGATACAGCTGCAAACCTGGCTGCTCAGCCAAGAAAGCTTGGTACTGTTCTTCTGTAATCGCCATAAATTCGGGCTCATAGAAAGCAAAGCTTTGACCGAATTCGCTATAAAGAGTCATCCCCTTAGCCTGATATTCTTGATACTTGGCCACACGAGTATCTTGGTCATTTTTCATATGAGCATAAGAATAAAGCTTTTCAATCCGGCGCATCAAGTCCAACTGGATTTCTGTCGTTGTCAAAAGACTATCTGCTGAATCCAGCAAATGCCCAGCCAGACTAGCTGCCTTCTTCACTTCTTCAGAAATCTGCGCCAACTCTGCTTCAAAGGCTTCATCTGTTGGGAAAATTGTTGTCAAATCCCAAGTATATTTTTCTTCAATTTCATTTCTTTGTTTTGCCATAGAAATTTCCTCCATCTTTTCTATTTTATCATAAAACTGGGGGAAATCCTCGCATAAAATACCGGTGGATAGATAATTTGAAGCTGCTTATTTTTTTCAGCCTGATAATAACGATTAAAGTGCTGATAATAAGGAGTCAAGTCTCTTGTTATTTGACAAAAGGAGCTAGCTTGGACAGGCCGAACCTGCGGATAAAAATCCTCGGCCGACTTGGTCAGAAGATTGTCTCCTTTTTGATAGAGCTGGGCTTGGAGCTTCATCCAGCGAGGCTGCTGGTAATAAAGCTGCTGACGAACATAGCGACAGATTTCAGGATCCTGCCTAGCCAGATAACTCTCTACCTCCTGCTTCTGAAAGGGGCTGCGCAAGACGGATAAAAGGCAGCCTTGACCAAAAGGAAAGGATTTGGCCTTGTACTGAGCTCGCCCACGCAAGTCCTCGTGAATGAGATATTTAAGTCGAAGCTCCTGCTTTTTCTCATCCAATTCCCAAAGATGAAAGCCCATATTTTGACTAAAATAAAGAAAGTCCTTTTGCAGTTTCGTCAGCGACTGTTTTAACCATAATTTCTTGCCTAAGAGCCAGAGAACTTGATAGCCATGCTGGCGATAGGACAGCGTCCTTTCCTCAAGTCTTTCCTGACTGAGAGGACTGCATTGAACCTCCAGCGCTATGCGACCATCTATCAAAAGGTCGGCAATCTGCCTTATCTCAGGCAAAAAGGCCTCCACCTGCACCTCTTGGCTTTGCTTCCCCCAGCTATAAAGTCCAGCTTTCAAGTTCAAATGCTCCGCACTTTCATTTTCCGTATAAAATGAACAATTTTCAAGAGAAATATGCGCAAAATGCGGTCGCATGACCCTTCCTTTTTTGAAGCGGACTGCTCCCGAACAGGCCGGACAAAAGGTTTGTTCGCCTAGAGAAGGCTGATTTTCCATCGCATTCAGCAAAATCCCCTCTTTATTTTTCGCAAGCAACATGAGTATTTCCCTTTCAATATAATGTCTTTTATATCTTTATTCGTAATTAAAAAGCAAAAGAGAGGGCTTGCGAAATGGAACGAAGGTATTATTTACTCTCTCACTTATGTAATCTCCCCAAACAAAAACGAGCTGAAAAGTTTCCAGACTCGTTTTTCCTTATCCAAATAAATTCTGATTCTTCTTTTCGGGAACTTTCAAGAAGAGAGCAAGCAAGAGCACTAGACCTATAATTGCTGCCAATATGAAATTCATACTACCATAGCCAAAACCATCTAAGATAGACCCTGACATATTCTGAATGAAAATTGTTCCTAGATTTCTCCCTGTCTGTAGTAATGCAAAAGCGGTCACCAAATATTTTTCATCTACCAAATTTGCTACGATGCGCAGACTAAGCATAGTCAGTACCATGCCAGAAGCATGCTTGGAAATCAGGGTCACTGCAATTTTCGAACCCAAGCCAAAGTTTAAAGCATAAACCGCATACTGAAGAAGCATCATGCCTAAGCAAATATAGAGCAACCTTTTGACAGCTATCTTATCCATGAAAAGGTAGGAATAAAAGATCAAGGGAGCCTCGCATAGTACAGAGACTGCCACAACAGTTGTTGCCCAATCAACACTCAAGCCACTGGATTCTAGCATGGAAGGAATATAGGTATGCCCTGTATTGCCCACACCAGAGTAAAGGGCAACAAGGAAAAGATAAAAAAGATAGGTTCTGTTTTTAAGAATGGCTGAAAAGAGCGAATGGCCTCGTTTTTCACTCTTTTTAGTTAATCTATCTCGCTTGGGATTCATGCCAAGAACTCCTAAAATACTCAGCATCATAGTCCCGATAAAGACCAGATAAATAGCTTGAGGGGAAATATTTTTATAAATCAAACCTGCCAGCTGTGAACCGACGGCATAACCGATTGTTCCCCAAATTCGGATTTTCCCGTATTTATAAGGACTTTGGGTTGCCAGTACATCCATCACGGTACCTACCCCATTAATAAGCATCAAGACAAAACTATACCAGATGGCCAAGAGCCATAGATTATCAGCCTCCATAAAAAAGATGTCTCCTAGGATAATCAGGAAAAAACTGATAAGCGAAACTCTCTTGATGCCAAGCGTATCCGTTAACAGCCCCATGATTGGCTGAGCCAGCATGGAAGAAAAGAAAGAAGCTGATACGACGATAGATACTTGACCAGCCGTGTAGCCCTTATCCAGCATATAAACGGATATCAAGGTCGAAAACAATGAATTGGACAGAAAATAAAAATTATACATCAAAAAATAAGCCAAATAGCTATTAGAAAACTTTTTTCCCATCATCAAAACCTCTCCAAAAATAGAATAGAGAGTGGGACAGAAATCGGTAATTCGTTAGAATTCGATTTCGTCGTCCCACCTCCGCACAGTTGAGTAGGGCTGTAAAAGCTGATGAAATCAGCGTAGTAGAGCCCACTCAACCACTGCGTCTTGCTCGACAATCCAAAGACAATTGAGAGGCTAGGACTTTTGTCCCAGCCTCTATCTCAGCTTGCAAAATAAGCACAAGCCTTTATTTAAATCTTTGCTTTCTAGCTCTTGCTTTAGCTTTTCTCGATTTCCGATTCTCGATATAGAAAATCAGGATAATAATGACAATTGGCAAGGCAATTAACCAGCGGTTGCTCAGCAAGTCACTATACCAAGTTTTATTATTTTCTTTCTTAGTGACTTCTTCTTTGGCAGACTGGGTAACAGAAGCATCTACTTCCTCCACTTTCATCTCATCAGAGATCTTTGGAGAGAGCGTGTACAGATCATTTCCAGCCTTCAAGACACCATTCTCAACTGCAGGTTTTGCCTTCGCACCTTTTTTGACTGTCGCATAAAAATCCTCTGGCAAATCGTACGTTTTCCCATCAATCTCCTGCTTCCCTTTAGAGAACAGTTTCTTGTACTCGTAGTCAGCATAAGATTTTTCGATCAAGGCATTTCCAAATGGATGGCGATAATATTCACCATCTTGGTCAGCCCAGTCACCAACGCCCATGATAACGCCAATCACGCGCTGGTTTCCGCGCTTGACAGTTGCAATGTAGTTGAAGGCACCGTTCGGACTTGAACCCGTCTTCAGACCATCTACTCCCTCCAGAGCGTAGCGAGCACCCGGCAATGAGTAATTATAAGTCTCAAAGGTTTCTTCATAAGGCGTGCCAGCCTTGACAGTTACTTTAGCCTGATTGGTATAGTTTAAAATATCTGGATAGTTCTTTACAAAATTATAAACTAAAATCCCTAAATCACGCGCAGTTGTTTGGTTGCTAACATAATTGTTATATCTCTGAGGTGTATAATAACCCTTGAAAGAAACTGCCGCAGCACCACTGGCATTAAACCATTTGGTGTTGGTCATGCCTAGTTCTTGCGCTTTGGCGTTCATCTTATCCAAGAAAGCATCGGGATCGTTATCTGATAGGTAATTTGCCAGCATCACTGTTGTTGCGTTAGAAGAGGGTACAACTGTCATGGTAATCAGCTCAGAAACAGTATAATTGACTCCAGCCACGATTTTATTATTGGAAATTTCATAAATTTCCGCAACCGCCTGATCTTGCGGCGTCGCCTTAATCACCGTATCTAAACTGAGTTTTCCCTCTTTAATGGCTTCAAAAACCAAGTACAAGGTCATGATCTTACTCATGCTAGCTGGATCGCGAACCTCATCAATGTTATCCTGCCACAGTATATCGCCCGTATTTCCGTCAATCATCAAAGATGACTTAGGACGATTGATTGCTTGTACATTTTCATTGGGATACATTTTTCGTGCCATATCTACCAATTCATCTGCCGCAGCAGAAAGCGGTGATAGAAAGGCAGACAAAATCAATCCAAACACCAAAAACTTCTTCTTCACATTTATCCTCCAAAAAAATTCATTCCTAACTAGTATATCATATTTTTAATCAAGTTTTTGATAAATATAAAAAATCCTACCTAAAATTAGATAGGAAATAGATTGTTAGGCCTCTAATAAACTCAAAGCTTCCTTGTCAGCAATAATCACGACATCTTCATGGCCTTGAAGGGCGCTAGCTGGCACCGTTTCTGTTACTTCTCCTCGGACTGTTCCTGCAATGGCTTGAGCTTTAGAAGCGCCATAGGCAAAAAGGATGATTGATTTTGCATCTAAGATATTCCGAATTCCCATTGAGATGGCTTGAGTCGGTACGTCCTCTATCTTCTCAAAGAAGCGAGCGTTCGCTTGGATAGTTGACTGCTCCAAATCGACGATATGAACAGTGCTATCAAAACTGGTTCCTGGCTCATTAAAGCCAATATGCCCATTGGTCCCAATTCCCAAAATTTGCAAATCTACTGGATGATCAGCCAAGACTTGATTGTAGCGTTTCACTTCTGCTTCCACATCTTCTGCTGCACCGTTTGGCAAAAAGCTTTCTTTGAAAGGCTTTTTATTAAATAGCTGCTCATTCATAAAGTAACGGTAAGATTGGGGATTATCTTCTGAAAGTCCTACATACTCATCCAAGTTTACACTGGTCAGCTCTGACAAATCTAGGTCACTGGCAATAATTTGCTTGTAAAACTCAATCGGGCTACTTCCTGTTGCCAACCCCAATGTTTTGGCCCCCTGAGCCAACTTTTCTTTCAAGATTTCTAAAGCTACTTTTGCGCCTTCTACTTGATTCTCAACACGAATAACTTTCATTCTGTTCTCCTATTTTTCTTGATTGATTCCTTATTTTATTATATGGTATAGACCAATTTTTGTCAAGTAGATTCTACTTAATTTTTTCAAATTTTACTGAGAGACTTAGCGTCAAATCATGGTATAATAAAAGCATGCTATTACCAATGATTATAATCTTTTTACTGGGAATTGCTCTTTTTACCGCTGGGCTTTTCTTAAAAAAACATCTCGGTTGGCAACTAATTTTTTTATGCCTGGGAATTTTCTTTATCAGTATTCCCTTTTTACTTGCCGCCTACTATATTTGGATCATGAGAACTATTTAAGGAGATAGAATGAATACTGCTGATTTTGATTTTCACTTGCCGGAAGAACTGATTGCTCAAACCCCTCTGGAGAAGCGAGACTCTTCTCGCCTACTCATTGTAGATCGGGAAACTGGCCAGTTTAGTGACCAACATTTTGACAATATTATTGACCAACTTGAGCCAGGTGATGCCTTGGTTATGAATAATACCCGTGTCCTACCAGCTCGCCTTTATGGAACCAAGCCTGAAACCGGCGGTCATGTAGAACTCCTACTCTTGAAAAATACCCAAGGAGACTTCTGGGAAGTCCTAGCTAAGCCAGCCAAACGACTCAGAGTCGGAACGCGTGTTTCTTTCGGCGATGGTCGTTTGACTGCCACCGTTACAGAAGAGCTAGAACACGGCGGACGGATCGTTCGCTTTGATTATCAGGGCATTTTCTTAGAAGTCCTAGAGAGTTTGGGTGAAATGCCCCTGCCGCCCTATATCCACGAGAAGCTAGAAGACCGTGAACGCTACCAGACAGTCTATGCTAAAGAAAACGGCTCCGCTGCTGCTCCAACCGCTGGCCTTCATTTCACGGAGGAATTGCTGGATAAAATTGCGGCAAAAGGCGTTAAACTCGTCTACCTGACGCTACATGTCGGGCTTGGAACCTTCCGTCCTGTATCAGTTGACAATCTGGAAGAGCATGAGATGCATTCCGAATTTTACAGTTTGTCTGAAGAAGCAGCTGAGACCCTACGCCAAGTCAAGGCAAGCGGCCACCGCATCGTTGCTGTCGGCACCACTTCTATTCGCACTTTAGAAACAATCGGCAGCAAATTCGATGATCAAATCCAAGCAGACTCTGGCTGGACCAACATCTTTATTAAACCAGGCTATCAATGGAAGATTGTTGATGCTTTTTCAACCAACTTTCACTTGCCAAAATCAACCCTTGTCATGCTGGTATCAGCTTTTGCTGGACGTCAACTGACACTGCAAGCCTATGAGCATGCTATCGCTGAGCGCTACCGCTTCTTCAGCTTTGGCGACGCTATGTTTATCAAATAATACAGGTGAATCTATGAATAAAATCGAAAGTAGACATCGCCTCATTCGCTCCCTCATCATGGAAAAAAGAGTCCATACCCAGCAGGAACTTCAAGAACTACTGGAAGCAAACGGCGTCATTGTCACCCAGTCTACTCTCTCTCGTGACATGAAAACTCTCAATCTAGTCAAGGTGACCGAAAACGACAAATCCTACTATGTCATTAACAGTATCGCCCCTTCTCGTTGGGAGAAAAGGCTGCGCTTCTATATGGAAGATGCCCTCGTCATGCTACGCCCCGTCCAGCATCAAGTCGTCATGAAAACTTTACCCGGACTAGCCCAATCTTTTGGTGCCATTTTAGATGCTCTAGAGTTGCCCCAGATTGTTGCTACTGTCTGTGGAGACGATGTCTGCCTAATCATCTGCGAAGATAATCAAGCTGCTATCGAATGCTTTGATAAACTCAAAGAATTTGCACCCCCATTTTTCTTTAGTAAATAACAAAAGAGTTGGAAAATCCAACTCTTTTTCGTGTTTATTCACAGTTTTTACTGGTAAAAATCCGCAACACTGATATCTATCCTAGCAATTTTACTCTCCTGCCAAGCGGAAAATAGTCTCAGCATAGATATCCATCGCACGATAGAGATCTTCCAAAGACGCTCTTTCATTGGCCTGATGTTCCGTCTGCTCTACTCCTGGGAAAAGAGCGCCAAAGGCCACACAATTTGGCATAGTCCGAGCAAAGGTTGCCCCACCAGAGGACATAGCTGGACTAGTATCGCCAGTCTTTTCTTGGTAGATAGCCATCAAGGTGCTAACTAGTTCGCTATCTTTAGGTACATAGAGCGGAGTCAAATAGTCAAACTCTTCATAGTCCAGCTGGTAGCGCCCAGCAATATCCGCTAGTTGTGATACTAACTGATCTTTATCCGCCAAGACAGGAATACGAATATCAATACGGATTTCAGACTTTTCTGAGTTCAGTGTCAGACCTGCAATGTTAAAGGATAGTCTGCCAGACGGTTCATCCGAAATGTCACCAAATAAACGGCAACCAGTCGCATCTTCTCCCACCGCTTCTGCAATAAAGGCCAAGGCAGGATGAGCTTGTAAAGGCTGTAAAACTGTCGCCAGCCGAACAATAGCATTGATACCTTCAGCGGCATCCTTAGCATGCTTAGGCAGGCCTAGAACAGTGACTTGTTGGTCATTTTGTTCGTAGTCAAAAGAAGCTGCTTGCAAACCTGCAACGACCTGCTCCAAAAGCTCTCCTTGGTAGCTTGCCTTGCCAGGCACAACATTAAAGGCTGCTCCCGCTTCTAAATCCAGCTGATCTGAACCAGGACCATGCAGCTTGACTTGTAGGAGGCCTTTCTCCGCATAGGTCAGAGGGAAAGAAGAATCTGGTGCAAAGCCAAGCGTTGCTGTTTCTTCTAGTTCATTGTACCGCCCCATACAGCGCCAAAGTGTCTCTTCGTCCGTACCAAAGATAAACCGAACCCGCTTTTTAAATTTTACTCCGCTATCTAGCAGAGCCTTGACCGCGTAAAGAGCAGCCATTGATGGTCCCTTATCATCTTGGACACCACGTCCGAAGATCCAGCCGTCTTTGATAGTTGCCTCAAATGGCGGGGTCCGCCAATCCGCTTCATCACCTGATGGAACAACATCCAAATGACAGAGAACGGCCAGGAGCTCTGCTCCCTGACCGATTTCTGCATATCCGTAATAACCTTTAGGGTCAAGATAGGTAGTGAAACCTAAACCTCGACAAATCTCTAAAGTTTTTTCTAGGACATTTTGAATTGCTTGTCCAAAAGGTGTTCCACTTTCTCCTTCATTGAGTACAGAAGGGTAGGAAATCAAAGTCTTTAATGATGTAAGAAACTCATCTTTAACTTGATTTGTTATATATGTTTTCATGGAATCACCTCACTCACTCTTTATAGGAATGGAATGAACGTTCCAAGGAGAAGAAGGGCGATAGTCACTACAATGATAGCAACTACAAGTTTGCCCATGAATTTCCACCAAGTACCGATGTTGATACGTCCAAGCGCAAGAGCTCCCATCACAATACCAGATGTTGGTGCAATCAAGTTCAAGACACCTGAAGCAGATTGGTAAGCAGTGATGATCAAGCTAGGACGCACATTGACAAATTCTCCGAGTGGAGCCATGATACCCATAGTCGCGCTGGCAAGACCAGATGAAGATGGGATCAAGAATGACATAGGCAGATAGAAGATATAAGTCAAAACGATAAAGACTTGTGAAGACAGACCGCTCAGGCCTTCTTTACCCCAGTTGAGGATAGTATCGGTAATCATACCATCATTCATGATAACTTGGATACCACGGGCAATCGCTACGATCAAGGCAACACTGAGCAAGTCAGCAGCACCATTCATGAAGGCAGAGATAATCTTGTCTTCTTTAAGACCATAAACAACACCGATAAGGATACCCATAAAGGCGAAGAGCATTGCTCCTTCTGGGAAGTACCAAGTACCCAAAGCAGCTGTAGATGAACCAATAATCTTACCGATAACTGGAAGACCAGTCAACCAAGTGTTGAAGTTATCAAAAACAGTTATCTTCAAGTCTGTCCATGGAATGAAACTCAAGACCATCAAGACAAAAGTAAGAACAAAGAGTACGAAGACATGTTTTTGTTTCTTAGTAAGAGTTGAGTTGACATTTTCTTCGTCTTCACCAACATTGAAGAATTTCATATCTTCATCACGTGTTGCATAAGTGAGAGACTTAGTTGGATCTTTTTGAATCTTATCAGCATACTTGTAAACGAACCAAGTGCTAAGACCAGTTAAAGCAAACCAGAAAATCAAACGAAGGATAATCCCTTCACCAAGACCTACACCTGCAGTTGATGAAGCAATACCTGTCGCAAATGGGTTCAAGGTAGATGCCAAACATCCAATCTGTGAACCGAGCAAGATAATAGCAACCCCAGTCAAGCTATCAAATCCAACGGCCATCATAACTGGCACAAGGAGAGGATAGAAGGCCATGGTTTCTTCACCCATACCATAAGTTGTACCACCGAGGGCAAACAAAGGCATGAGAACCAAAATCAACATCTTTTCGCGGCCCTTGTACTTCTTCACAATAGAAGCAATACCAGTGTCTAGCATACCAGTTTCATTGACAACACCAAGGAAACCACCAACCATGAGGATGAAGAAGGCTACATCGATCGCTGCACTAGTTTCCTTAATCAGCGATCCTTCCTCTGGATGAGTACCTAGCATAGCCCGAATCGGTGCCATGAGAACATCCCAAATCCCTTGCGGATTTTGAGGTTGAGCTTTGTAAACACCATCCACAAAGGCACCCGCAGGGATGATCCAAGTCAACACTGCCATAATAGCAATGATTATCAACAAGACGGTGTAAGATGAAGGCATCTTAAACCCTTTTTTAGCTTTTTCACTCATTTGTTTTTCCTCCTAATGTCTAACAAAGTGCAAAAAACCAACCACTTTCTTAAATAAATATTTAAGAAAAACGCTTTCTATCTATATTTATTTTACCACATTAAGGTCTAAAAAACTAGTATTTTTTGAAAATATCGCACTTATTTTCAAGAAATATTCCTAACTTGATATAAAGACGTTAGAAATACTATATATTTTACTAGTAAAATAGCTTATTCTTTTTCAATAATTGTTCCGCTTTCAGATTCAATCAAAGCGCCAAGATTTTCAAGGGAAGTAATAACTGCTTTTCCTTCTGGACGGCCGTTAACAAAAGCGATAGCTGCTTCTACTTTTGGAAGCATGCTTCCTGGAGCAAATTGGTCTTGTTTGATATATTCTTCCAGCTGAGCAACATTCACATGTTCCAACTTTTCTTGGTCTGGTTTGTTATAGTTGACAAAGACGTAATCTACACCAGTCAAAACGATGAAGAGGTCAGCTTCGACCAACTCAGCTAGGCGTTGAGAAGCAAAGTCTTTATCAATAACAGCTTCAACACCAGCCAAATGACCGTTATCTTCCTTGATGACTGGAATTCCGCCACCACCAGCAGCAACGACCACTTGACCAGCATTCAAGAGGGTACGAATTGTTTCGATTTCCTTGATATCAACAGGTTTTGGTGAAGCAACAACCTTGCGCCAACCGCGGCCAGCATCCTCTTTGAAAGTCGCTCCACTCTTTTCAGCTTCTACTTTTGCTTCTTCTTCTGAGTAGAAAGGACCGATTGGTTTGCTCAAGTTAACAAAAGCTAGGTCATTTTTATCGACAACAACTTGTGTCACAACTGAAGCAACATCTTTCTCGATGCCTTCATCCAAAAGAGCATTTTGCAAGGCATTTTGCAGCCAGAAACCGATGCTACCTTCTGTCATAGCAACAAGTGAATCGAGTGGGAAAGCAGGGTTCTTTTCAGAATCAGCCGCCAAGTGTTGCAGCAAGAGATTTCCAACTTGAGGACCATTACCGTGAGTGATGATCAAATCATCCCCATTTTTAATCAGTTTTACAAGGTGCTTAGCTGTTTCCACCAAAGCTTCCTGTTGAGCTTTTGCTGATGGATCAGAAGAAAGAATCGCATTTCCTCCCAAAGCCACTACAATTTTACGATTTGCCATAAATTCTCCTTTATCACATTCAATTGAATGCCTTTAGATTTCGGTTTAATATTTTTCCAAATTTTTATAAGAAATAACAGATTTCCATCATATAAAAGAGGACTGGACTAAAGCTATTAGTCGCAGCCCTCATAGCTGTTGGTATTACGGTTTATAAATTATACTTTTGGAATGTAGAGGTTGCCGAGTGTAGCAGCCATAACAGCTTTGATTGTGTGCATACGGTTTTCTGCTTGGTCAAAGTGGCGAGCGTATTTGCTACGGAATACTTCGTCTGTTACTTCCATTTCTTCTACGCCAAATTTTTCAGCGACATCTTTACCGTAAACAGTATTTGTATCGTGGAATGCTGGCAAGCAGTGCAAGAAGATCAAGTCTTCATTGTCAGCTTTCTTCACCAATTCCATGTTAACTTGGTAAGGTTTCAAAAGTGCAACGCGTTCTGCGAATTTATCTTCTTCACCCATAGATACCCAAACGTCTGTGTAAAGTACGTCTGCACCTTTAACAGCTTCGTCTGCATCTTCCGTGATGAGGATGTGTGCGCCACTTTCTTTCGCAAAGCCTTCTGCCAATTCAACAATTTCTTTTTCTGGGAAGAGTTCTTTTGGTGAGAAGATGTGAACGTTAACGCCAAGGATAGCTCCTGTTACCAGCAAGCTGTTGGCAACGTTGTTACGTCCATCACCACAGTAAACCAATGTCAAGCCTTCCAAACGGCCAAAGTTTTCTTGAACTGTCAAATAGTCAGCAAGCATTTGAGTTGGATGCCATTCATCAGTCAAACCATTCCATACTGGAACACCAGAGAATTCTGCCAATTCTTCTACCATGCGTTGGCTGAAACCGCGGAATTCAATCCCGTCAAACATACGTCCCAATACTTTAGCAGTATCTTCTGTAGATTCTTTCTTACCAAGCTGAATATCATTAGCACCAAGGTATTCTGGATGTGCACCAAGGTCAATAGCTGCTGTAGTAAAGGCTGCACGCGTACGAGTAGATGTTTTTTCAAACAAGAGGGCGATATTCTTACCAGCAAGATAATGGTGTTGAATATTGCGTTTCTTCAAGTCTTTCAAGTGAGCTGAAAGTCCGATTAGGTATTCTAATTCTGCACGAGTAAAGTCTTTTTCTGCAAGGAAGCTACGTCCTTGGAATACTGAAT